>CAUJEE010000024.1 GCA_963169215.1 Actinomycetota bacterium | reverse complement strand
CGCGGTCAGCGAAGTGCGCGGCAGCGTGGCCGATGGCTGCGTGGCCGTCATCCACGACACCGACGAGTCGCAGCTTTCGGCGGTGATCAGCCAGATCGGCCATCGGGTGATGGTCGCCGACAACGGCGAAGTGGTGCAGGATCAGGCCCGCGCCGTGCCCGGGCACATCTGCGGGATGGCCCACTAGCGTCGTGTGCGACTACTGCGACTGCCGTTCGCAGCCCGAGATCAAGCTGTTGGCCGATCAGCACGAGCAGATTCTGGCCGTCGCCGAGGCACTGCGCGCTGCCCACTCGTTGCCCGCCGAGCGGGTCGCTGCGCTGCTGCATGACCTGGCCGACCTGCTGGTGCCGCACACCACCCGCGAGGAGGTCGGGCTGTTCGCGCAACTGCGCTCTGTCGTCGCCCCGGAGTATCTCGAACGCTACATCGACGATCATCGCCGGCTCGACGAGTTGCTCGCGGCGTCGGCCCACGACCGCGGGCGCATCGACGAGTTGATCGATCTGCTCGACGAACACACCCGTGACGAGGAAACCGACATGCACCCAGCGGCCAGGCAACTGCTCGGCCCCGAACAGTGGGCCGCCGTCGACCGCGCTGTCGCCACGCTCGCCGGCTGAGGGTGACGGGTGCGGCCCGCCCGCGGAGGGCAGGCGGGCACGCGTCGCTCAGCGCTTCGCCGCGCGCACGAAGGCGCTCATCACCTGGCCGGAGATCTGCGGAGTGAGCCGCTCGGCATCGAGCCCCTGACCTTCGAGGAAGCCACGCACGTCAGCGGCGTCGAACTCGCGGGTGGGCTGGATCTCGACGTCGCTGAAGCCGGCGGCGGCCAACTTCGCGGCGTAGTCCGTCTGCTCGAGGGCTCCGGCCACGCATCCGGTCCACGCCGCCACCAGTGCAGCCACCTCCGCGGGCAGCGCGCTGCGCAGCACGATGTCGGACACCGCGAAGCGGCCACCGGGGCGCAGCACACGGAATGCCTCGCGCAGCACCTGGTCCTTGTCGGCGGAGAGATTGATCACACAGTTGGAGATGATCACGTCGACCGACGCGTCGGGCAGCGGGATGTTCTCGATCTCGCCGCGCAGGAACTCGACGTTGGTGGCGCCGGCACGGGCCTTGTTCTGCTCGGCGAGAGCGAGCATCTCGTCGGTCATGTCGAGGCCGTAGGCCTTGCCAGTGGGGCCCACCCGCCGCGCCGACAGCAACACGTCGATGCCGCCGCCCGAGCCGAGGTCGAGCACCACTTCGCCCTCGCGCAACTGCGCCAAGGCGGTGGGGTTGCCACAGCCGAGCGAAGCCTGCAGCGCCTCCGCGGGCAGCACGTCGCGCTGGTCGCCGTTGTAGAGATCGGCGGTGATCGGGTCGTTGCCACCGACCGAGCCACAACAACTACCCACCTGCTTGGCCGCGGCCGCGTACCGCTGCTGCACGACCTGCTTGATTCCGTCGGCAGTCGTCGGCATGTCGGTCGGCATGCCGACGGTCGCGGTGGCGGGAGCACCGCAGCAGCCGCCGCCCTGAGTTGCCGTCGAGTCGCCTTGCGGCACGGCCGTCTGGATGTCTTGAGTGGTCATCGTGTGTTCCTCCACGCGAGTACTGAGCGAGCTATCATCGACAATTGTCGATGTAGGCATCCTACCTATAGATCGATACTTGTCAATGTTTCAGCGAGTGACGCCCGTCACCGACGGCGGCATCAGCGGCTGGGCACCCGCCCGTCGGCCGCGGCCGTGAGTTGCGCCATGTGCGACGCCTGGTGGCGCGAGAAGTAGGCGGCCTGGGTCAGCACGGTCACCCGTCCCCATTCGGGATGGTTACCGGCCCGCTGCCAGTCGTCGGCGGCCAGGCCCTGCAGGCGGGCGAGGGTCGTCGCCCGCAATTCGGCAAAGCGCGCAGCCAGCGTCGACGCGCTCTCGGCGGTCGCTGCCGCTGCCCCATCGGTTGCCAGGGTTTCGATCCATACGGCACGCGAGGCGAGGTCGGGCAGGTCTTCGGCGAGCAGGCGTCCGACGCGCTCGGCGAACAGGCCCTCGGCGAACAGCAGGTGTTCGAGCGTCTGGCACGCCGACCACTCACCCGGTTGCGGTGCAACGGCGAGATGCTCATCGCTGCGACCCTCGACCGCGGCCACTACCTGCCGGCGACCCACCTCCAAGGCGGCGAGCAACTCCTCGCTCGTCGCCGGCTCCAGGAACCAGATCGGGTACATCTCCTTGTGTGCCAGCAGCGGCGACCCACACGTCGGACAGGCTTGGCGCGCGTCGTCGCCGAGCAGCACCTCCCCGCAGGCGCGACACACCCGTGTTGGGGGCGCGTCAACGAGCGGAATCGTGCTCCCCTCGCGAACATGCGCAGCGACGCCCGGCAGCAGGTCGCGCACGTGCGGAGGTAGATCCTCGCCGAGCTCGGCGATCAGCGCCTCGACTGCTTGCGCCGCTCCTGCTCCACCCGACGGCGCCTCGGCCGCCGCGTAGCGCACCATCTCGCGTTCGAGTGCGGCACGCACCAACTTGGCCCCGTTGTACGCGCCCTCGCGCTCGAGGCCCTCGGCCACCGCCAGCAAGCGCCCGATGCGGTTCAGCCGCTCGTCCATGGATTTCCACCCCTTCCACCCGAGTGGCGCCGACAACCGGCGCTCACCATCCACTGATCAGTGTGACGACCCTGCGGATGGCGAGCCGCCAAGGCCGACCGTCGAGGGAGCATCCCACACCGGACTCGCCATCGGAGCAGGCACCACGTCAGCAACTGGTGGAGACGGAGGAGGAAACGGCGTCGCGATGTGCACATCCACGATGTCCCAGCGGACTTGCCCGGCAGGCACGTACCCGTAGGAGCCGTCCGGCAGCGACATCGTGACCCAGTGTTCGTCGATCGAGCGCCCTTCGTACTGCACCCCCGACTGAAGGCTGCCGATGACCGTCGCCCCGTCACTGGCGACCACATCCACCGACTGCTCGACGATGAAGGTAAATGACGATTCCACTTGTCCCTCTCAACTGGTGCTGAACCGCAGCCTACGCAACCTACGGCTCAGCGACGATCGGCGAAACCAGCGCCGGGCCGAACAGCCGCTGCTGCGAGCGTTGCTCGTCCTCGGCCATCCACGGAGCATCGGGCAGACGCGTCGGCGGCGCGAGTGGGGTTACTCGAATCCACAGGGATTCGGGTTGGGTGAGACGCCATTGGCACCGTCGATCGTGTAGTGCGTGTCGCCTCGGAAGCCGATGTACCCGGCAGCCAGCGGGGCCACGCGGATGTCGGATAGCTCTGAGCACAGCTGCTCCCACGCGGAAAGGCGAGCCTCATAGTCGTCCTCGGCGGTGTGAAGGGTCTTGGATTCGAAACTCGCAGGGATGTCTGCCCCCGCCTCTACAGCCCCGTTCGGCGTGTCGACGATGCTTCCGGCACACAGGCCGCCATTGAGGAAATGGCAGGTGAGCAACTCGCCGGAATCCACCGACTCCTGGGATCTCACTGAGTAGATCTTGGGGCTGGTATTACCCACGACTACCAGGTAGTAGGCGGCCTGTCCCGAACCCTGGTCGTCGGGGACGACGACCTGCGGTTCCTGCGCCTGGCCCTCCGGGAGGTTCTCTCTCTCCTCGAGAATCGCCTCCACACCTCCAGGCCGCTCGACCGGATCCGAGTCCGGCTGGCCCCACTGGGTGGCGCCGTAGATCACTCCGGCCAAGACCGCGATCCCCACGGCTGGCAGCACCCACGCCGGCAGCGTCATCTTCCCCACTGCGCTCGCTGTCGCCAGCACCCCTGCCCCGGCGCCCCCGACTTCGGCGGCTGCAGCCCGCATCGCCTGCAGGGCCTGAGTGGCTTGCCCGCTCCCGGCGCGAGCGGCAGTCTGGAGGTTGGCGATCACGTGGTTCGTTCCACACGCCATCTGCTTCGCAGCCTCTTCGACCGTCCAGCGGTTCTCGACGATCAGACGAGGCAGGTCGTCCCATGATGGTCTACCGGCCATCTCTACTGCACCTCCACTCGCTTGCCTGCATGAACGAGGCCCTATAGCCCGCCTAACCTACCCCGTGGACGCCACCGAGGCGCGCCGCGACAGCCGACAGCGGGTGGCCTGGGTCCCGCCGTGGCCGTGATCGGCAGATCATCCCGAGAGTGAGTCGTCGGTGTTCCCCGAGCGAGGTGCCGCACCGGTGACCATCGCCATCACATCGAGGACGAAGATCTCCTCCAGCGGCGGCCAGGGGAAATCGGGGTTGGCGATCATCAGCGACGTCAGCCCATGGATGCTGGCCCACATGCTGCACGCGAGCACGAACGGATCGCGGTCGGCGAACAGGCCCGACTTGATGCACGACTCGACAGCCGGCGCGAACATCGCGAAGAAATCGGCTGGCGAGCCCGATACGTCGCGCACCGCTTTGCCGGCCGGCTGCATGAACAGGATGCGGTACACCTCGGGGTGCTGCAGGCCGAACTCGAGGTAGGCGCGGCCACGGGTCATCAGCTGGTCGAACGGATCAGCATCATCAGTACTCGCGTCTTGCAGGGCAGAGACGAAGTTCATGAAGTGACGCACGCACACTTCGCGCATCAGCGCGTCCTTGTCGGCGAAGTGCATGTAGATCGCGGGCGGGGTGCAACCCACGCCGTTGGCGATCATCTGGATCGACACCGCGTCCTCGCTGCCCGCTTCGAGCAGCAGCCTGTCGGCGACCTCGAGGATCTCGAAGCGCAGCTTGTCGCCCTCGCCACGGCTGGCGCGCTTGCGAGTGACCTTGGTGGTCTTGGTGGCCTTGGTGGTCTTCGTTTCGCTGCTGCGTTCTGTCTCTCGCACAGTCATAGTCCCTACCGCCGTTCGCTCTCTGTGAATCGTACCGAGTTCATCGCCGCACGCCCTAGCCACTCCCCAGGTAGCTCGATGCCAGCAGATCGGGCCGGGCGCGCAGGTCGGCGGCGCGCCCTTCGACCACCACTCGGCCGCGACGCAACAGGTAAGCGCGATCGGCCACGCGCAGCACAGCACCGACCTGTTGCTCGACGAGCAGGATGCCGGTGCCGGTGTCGTCGGCGATCTTGCGGATCGAGGCGAGCAGCCGCTCGGCGATGATCGGCGCCAACCCGAGGCTCATCTCGTCGATCATCAACAGCCGCGGACGCGCCGCAAGGGCACGCGCCACCGCGAGCATCTGCTGCTCGCCGCCCGACAGCAGCCCGGCGGCGCGCCCGGTGAGCGGGGCGAGCGCGGGGAACAGGTCGAGTGCCGCGGCCACAGCGGCACGATCGCGGCGGGCGGCAGCGAGCCGCACGTTCTCGATCGCAGTGAGGTCGTAGAATAGCGCCCTGTCTTCGGGCACGTACCCCACGCCGCGGCGGACCACGTCGAGGGTGCGCCGCTGCGCACCGCGTTGACGGCTCGACACCGGCGCGCCGAGCACGCTGAGCGAGCCACCCGTGCGGGGCACGAGACCGGCGATGGTGTTGAGCACGGTGGTCTTGCCCGCGCCGTTGGCGCCGAGCAAGGCGACGACCTCACCCTCGCCGACGGTGAGGTCGAGGTCGTGCACCACGGGCACGCCGTGGTACCCGGTCTCGACGCCGCGCAGTTCCAGCAACGTGCTCATGGTTCGGTCACCGTCCCGAGGTAGGCCTCGATCACCGCCGGGTCGGCGCGCACGACCGCCGGTGGACCCGAGGAGATCACCCGGCCGAAGTCGAGTACGTGCACCGTGCCACAGGTGCCGAACACCAGGCTGGTGTCGTGGTCGATGAGCAGCACCGACACACCCAGCGGCGGCAGCGCACGCAGGCGATCGGCGAGCATCTCCGTCTCGTAGGTGTTCAGCCCGGCGGCCGGCTCGTCGAGCAGGATCAGCCGCGGACGGCGCACCAGGGCGCGGGCCAGCGCGGCCAGGCGGCTCGACCCGGGTGCAAGTTCGGTGGGGAACAACTCGCCCTTGCCCTGCAGCCCGACCGCTTCCAGCGCCCACTCGATGTCGTCGCTCCACCCGCGCCGCGGCCACACCGCGTCGGCCAACGGCGACCACCACTTGGCATCGGTGGCGGCCACCACCAGGTTTTCGTTGAGGGTGAGATCCTCGAACAGCTCGACCGATTGGAAGGTGCGCACGATTCCGGCGCGTGCCCGCCGGTGAGCCGGCCAGTTGCTGATGTCGCGTCCCTCGAACGTCACCCGTCCGGCGGCGTTGGGCACGAACCCGCTGAGCGCATCGATGCAAGTGGTCTTGCCCGCGCCGTTGGGTCCGATCAGACCGACCAGCTCGCTCTCGCCGACGGCGAACGACACATCGTCGACAGCACGCACCCCGCCGAAGGTGACGCTGAGCAAGCTCACATCGAGCAGCGGCTCGTTGCTCATCGCGCCTCCACCGAACCGGCCATCGCCGAGGAGTCGCCGTCGCCGGTCGCGGCCCGCGCCCGCAACCGCATACCGGCCCCCGCTCCACGCCGTCGGAAGAAGCCGACCACCCCATCGGGGGTGCGCACTGCGGCGATCACCAACGCCAGGCCGCTCACCGCGAACGCGGTGTCGGAGGTGCCGCCCGTGGTGCCGCCGCTCACATGGGTGAGGATGCCACCGCTGAACAGCACGCCGGCCAGCAGCGCACCGGTGATGCTGGCGATACCACCGAGATAGGTGACGGCCAACAGCGCCAACGCGCCGAACACCGCGAACGACTCGGGGGCCAGCGAACCGCGGTAGGCGAGCAACACACCGCCCATGCCGGCGAGCATCGACGAGACGGCGAACGCCTCCAGCTTCATCGAGGTGACATTGATGCCGCACGCCGCAGCAGCGCGCTCGTTGGCGCGCACCGCCAGCCAGCGCAGGCCGGTGGGGCTGCGCCGCAAGTTGGCAATCGCGATGAACGAGCAGGCGACCACGATGAGCACGAAGATGCCGAACTCGGCGCGGAAGTTGTCGGCGCCCTTGGCCGAGAAGCCGAGGTCGAGGCCGAACAGCTCGGGGCGATCGATCTGCACGCGGCCGAGGCCGCCGAGTGCTTCCGACTTGAACGCGAGGTTCTCGATCGCCACGGCCGCGCCGACGGTGACAACCGCCAGCACCAGGCCGCGCACGCGCGCCGCGGGTAGGCCAACCAGCACACCGCACAAGGTGGTGAGTGCCACCGCGATCAATGGCGCCCACGGGAAGGGGATGCCGCGGGCTTCGGTGAGCTTGGCGGTGACGAAGCCGGCCAGCCCGGCAAACGCGTACTGGGCCAGCGAGATCTGCCCCACATAGCCGGTGAGCACCACGCTCGACAGGGCGATCAAGGAGGCGATCAGCGACACGACGATCGCCAACCGCCACTGGCTGTCGAGAGTGAGCAGCCCGGCGGCGGTGAGCCCCACGCCCACCACCGTCACGGGCACGACGTGGCGCGGTCGCGGCGAGAAGGGCAGGCGCGACTCGCGGATCTCGTGGCGCCCCGGCAGCGAAGCACCGCGCACGGTGAGGGCGATGACGATCACCAGGAACGGCAGCGCATGGTTGAGGCCGCTGCGTGGCAGCCAGCTGGGAATCCACGTCGAACGAGTGCTGTAGTTGAGCAGGCCCGCCTGCAGCATGCCGATGGTGAGCGCGGCGAAACTGGTGACGAAGAACGAGCGCAGCCCGCCGACGAGCACCGCGGCCAAGGCGGGTACCACCAGCAGGCTGGTGGAGAGCGGATCGAGTTGCTTGGTGACCGAGGCGATGAAGATCACCGACACACCGGCGAGCACGGAGGCAACCGTCCAGTTGACCACCGCCAACTTGTCGGGCGAATGGCCGACGATCAGCGCCCCCTTCTCGTTCTCGGCCGCGGCTCGGGTGGCCATCCCGAAGCGGGTGAACTTGAACACCACTGCCAGCACCGTGGCCACGGCGAGCGCGATCGCCGCGAGGATCAGACGGTTGTAGGGCACGGCAACCCCGGAGACGGTGACGCTGCCCGCGGGAAGGATCGCCCCCAGTGGAAGCTGGCCGGCGCTGCGGTCGAAACGCAGCTTGACGATGGCCACGAAGTAGAGCAGCAGGCCGAGCGAGGCAACGACACGGGCGAGGGCCGGGGCGGTGCGCAGCCAGCGGAACACGAGCAGGTAGACGAGCAACCCGAGCACCGCCGACAGAGCCACGGCCACCGACATGGCAGTGAACACCGTCGGCGCATCGACGATCTTCACCCGGTCGGGCAGACCGAGGATCGGCAACACCAACTCACCGGTCTGGCGCAGCTTGTAGTAGGCGTAGGCCACGTACATGCCGAGCGCGGCATGGGCGAAGTTGATCACGCCCGACGCGCGGTGGGTGAGCACGAGGCCGAGCGCGAGCAGCGCGATGACGCTGCCCGCGCCTAGGCCGGTGAGGAAGTAGCCAACGTAGTCGAGAATGAGTTGTCGCTCCTTGTTCGTCGGGTCGCTTGACCGCTCGTTCGACTACTTCGGCGCCACGGCGATCGCGCCGACGTCGATCCAGTCTGTGATCTGCACCAGATCGCCGTCACGCATCTGCCCGAGGATCTGGTGCGGCGCGCAGATCGCCTGCAACTCGCCACCCATCTGCTGGCCGTCGCAGGTGTACGAGTGCCCCATGAACCCGGGGCGATCGACCGCGCTGCGGAACTGGTCGATGATCGACGCGGGCGTCACCGCATCGGCGCCGATGGCGCGCATCTCGGCCCACAGGTGCATCAGCGCACGGAACTCGACGACGGCCGAACTCCCCGCTTCGAGTCCTTCGGCGCCGTACTTGTCGACGACATCGGTCCACATCGCGGTGTCGGGCGGATCGGGAACCTGGATGACGTTCTCCAGGCCGTAGATGTAGCCCTCGAGGTTCTCCGCGCCGGCCTGCTGGGTGATGGCATCGAGCAGGCAGCCCGCCGACCAGTAGGTCTGCGCGGTGATGCCGATCTCACGCACGGCCTCGTAGGCAGGCACGCAGCCGGTGTCGGCGACGAGCACCAGGATCGCGTCGGGGTCGTTCTCGTTGGCCACCGTGAGCGGGGTGAGCACGTCCTCGACAATGATCGACATCGGCACCATCTTGATGTTGCCCGGCTCGAGGCCGAGACCGATCAGCGCCTCGCGGGCCCACAGCGCGCCGTCGGCCACCGAGCCGAAGTCGCCGTAGATGATCGACACCTTCTCCGCCTTCAGAGTGTTGGCCATGTGATGCACCAGGCCGAGGTTCTGGCCCCACGAACCGCCGCTGAACTGGAACGAGATCGGGCTGGTGGCGGAAGCGAAGCTCACCGGGATGCCACCCACGTAGGGGATCTCGTTCTCCTCGAGCACGTTGACCGCGTCGTCGAACAAGTCGATGCCGCCGAGCACCGCCACCACACCTTCGTCGACCATCTGCTGGCCACAAGCCTGCGAGCCGGTGCCGGAGAAGGCGACGTCGCAGGTGACCAACTCGAGCGGGCGACCATCGACACCACCGAGTTCGGTGTTGATGAAGTCGACCCCGGCGCGCACGCCGAGAGTGAGTTCGGGGAAGGCCGCCGCCGGCCCGGTCTCGTTGTTGATCAATCCGATCTTGATCGGCTCGCCACTGGCCGCCGTCGCCGCTTCGGGATACAGGTCGAAGAACGTCGTGTCAGGGCTGATGCACTCGACCACCGTCGCCCCCTCGCACTCGACGGGTGCGGTGGTGCCGGTCGCGTCGGTCGTGTCGCCGGGTGCCGTCGATCCGACCACGGTCGCCTGCGTGTCCTGGGTGTCGTCCGTCACTCGCTCTTCGCTGCACGCTGCGCCAGCGATGGCGATAACGGCCACCAGGGCCAAGGTGGCGTGTCGTCTCATGGGTGCCTACCTCCCGGTCGTGGGGTTGATGCAACCCCGATCGTATGTTAGTGCTACTAGGTCTGCGCGCTGAAAGCCAGACCCTTCTCACAAGTCCGAGCATCCGCTCACAACGACACCGGCCCCGGCGCGATGCCTGCGTCGGCGATGAGCACCGCCGCCGACGCCGAAAGCGACTCCACTTGCGGATCGCGTGCGCCGATGAGTTAGGGTGAGTAAGTTAACGGTGACCAGCCCCCCGGGTCGGGCCGGAGACCCCCCTCCGGCCCGACCGTGGGTGGCCGACGTCGGGAGGCATGACAGATGGATCTCTGGTCCAAAGGACTGGGCAGGAGGGTGCTGAGCCTCTCACTCTCCGAGCGCGAGTCACTCGAAACCGACAGCCAGGAGTTCTTCATCAGTGGGGTGATGCATGCCCCCACCTACTGGGACTACCGGGTGACGCTCGACCGCGAGGATGTCACCGACTTCCTCGCCCTTCTGCAGCGCCCCGACACGGTGCGCTTCGTGGCCGTCGACCCCGAGCGGGGCAGGATTCTGCGCACCGCGCTCAGCAGCGCGACGGTGTTCGCCGTGCGCACGCTCGGCCTGCTGGTGCGCCGCCCGCGCCCGGCCGAGCCGCAGGACGACACGACCGACCACAACGCTGAGATCGCCGCGACCGACGAACTGCAGGAGGTGGCCGGTGGCCGGGCCTGATCGCGAGTACGACGTGGTCGTGGTGGGCGGAGGCATCAACGGCCTCACCGCAGCCATCTACCTGCAACGGTCGGGCCTCAAGGTGGCGTGCTTCGAGCGCAAGCTGGAAGCCGGCGCGGGGGCTTGCACCGAGGAGGTCATGCACCCGGGGGTGAAGGTCAACCTGTGCGCGAGCAACATGGTGACGATGTGGTCGCCGGCCTACGGCGACCTCGAGCTCGAGCGCTTCGGGCTGGAGATGCTCACCTCCGGCAGTTGGGGCATGTTCCACCCGTTCCGCGATCGCTCGGCGGTGATGTTCCATTCGTTCGACGCTCGCGAGACCTACGCCCAGTGGCAGACGATCAACGAGCACGACGCGGAAGTGTTCAAGACGATCTACAACGTGCTCGGCCCGATGATGGACGCCTCGCTGCACGAGTCGCAGTTCACCGTGCCCACGCAGGGCCCCGACGACGTCACCGCCCCCGGCGGGTTGGCCTCGCTGCTGCGCATGCTGGTGCCGGAGATCCCCGAGAACGCCCACGAACTGAGCGGCATCGAGATGGCCGAAGCCGTCTACCAGGACGAGCGGATCAGGGCCGCGGTGCTCGCCAACAGCATCATGTCGGGGTCGCATCCGTGGGAGCGCGGCATGGCTGCGCTGATGCCGATCGTGTTCCCGGTGCTGCAATGCACCCAGAGCGTCACCTGGACCTGCCGCGGCGGCAGCCACGCGCTGGTGCACGCGCTGTGCTCGGCGTTCGCCGCCGCCGGCGGGCGGCTGTTCACCGGCTGCCCGGTCGACAAGTTCGTGATGAACGGCGACGAGGTGCAGGGCATCGTGCTGTCGCCGCACGCGGCCTACCCCGAGGCAGAGGTGCGCGCCAAGCGTGCGGTGATCTCCAACCTGTCGTGCCACCCCACCTTCCTCGGCCTGATCGGCGAGGAGAAGCTGCCCGACTGGGTGCGCGACGGGGTGCACGCCTACAAGAACGACGAGACCGTGCTGTTCGCCAACTACTGGGTGCTCGACCGCCCGCCGCACTGGGAGGGCTACCCGGAGGGCATCGACACCGCGTACGGCTTCAACTTCGGGATCGACAGCGTCGCCGATGTAAGGCGCCTGCAGCACTGCATGGAGAACGACATCCTCCCCGACCCACCGATCGTGTGCGGGTTGTCGGTGCAGGGGTTCGCGCTGGCCGATCCGACGCAGGCGCCTGAAGGCCAGTACACGATGATGGCCTGGGCCAACGTGCCCTACAAGCTGGCCGACGGCCAGTCGTGGGACAACATCCGCGAGAGCTACGGCGACAAGGTCGACGCCCTGTTGCGCGAGTACAACCCCGGGCTGATGGACTCGGTGGTGGCCCGCTACTGCAACTCGCCGCTCGACTACTACCGCAAGAACCCGAGCCAGGTGATGGGCAGCACCACCAGCGGCGGCGTCGGCCTGCAGTGGTACGGCACGGCGCGCCCGTTCCCCGGTTGCGGTGCACCGCGCACCCCCTTCGGCAACCTGTACCTGTCGAACTCGATCTGGCCCTTCGGCACAACCACACTCGGCGCCGGCTACGTGGCCGCGTCGGTGGTGGCCGAGGATCTCGGCGTGCGCGAGGGACAGACGTGGTGGCGGCACCGAGCGCTGGAAGCGGGCCGCCAGACGCTCGCCGACCGCGGCATCCAGACCGGCTTTTCGATCCCGTAGGCAGGACACCCGCACATGGCAACTCTCGACCGCGAATACGACGTGATCATCATCGGTGGCGGGCCCAACGGCCTGCTCACCGCGTGCTACCTGAGCAAGGCCGGGGCCAAGGTGCTGCTGCTCGAACGGCATCACGAGCTCGGCGGTGGTCTGATCACCGAGGAGTGGTCGGGCTTCCGGTTCAACACCCACGCCAAGCTGATGATGATGATGGACCGCGCCCCGGCCTACACCGATCTCGAACTGGAGAGCTGGGGCTGCAGCTATCGCTACCCGGACGCGCCGGCCGCGATCTTCACCCGCGACGGGCGCGCGTTGACGCTGTATCCCGACATCGAGCGCACTGCGGCCTCGATCGCCCGCTTCTCCCCCGCCGACGCGTTGCGCTACGTCGACGTGATGCAGGAGTGGTACGCGGTGGTGGAAGAGGCGCTGATCCCGGCCACCTTCACCCTGCCGATGCCGATGCTCGACATGGTGGTGTCGTACCAGCAGAGCGAGATCGGCGAACTGGTGAACGAGATGGCCGAGGAGACATTCCTCGAGACGCTCGACAACACCGGGTTCGAGAGCGAGTTGCTGCGCACCGCGATCCTCTACCTGGGCACGATGTACGGCATGGACCCCGACGGCGGTTTGGGATTCCTGCTGCCGCTCTTCTACCACCGGCTGCTGAACGCGAGCATCATCGCCAACGGCTCGCACCAGCTGGCCGGCTCGCTGGCCCGCTTCGCCAACCGCAACGGTGTCACCTTCGAGCGTGCCGCCCCGGTGGCCAAGATCCTGTGCGACGGCACCCGCGCGATCGGCGTGCGCCTGACCAGCGGTCAGGAGATCATGGCCAAGAAGGTGGTCGCCACCACCGACCCGCAGACCACCTTCCTCGAGATGGTGGGCGAGGACGTGTGCAACAAGGCGTCGAGTTCGCTCGTCGACCAGACCAAGGCGTGGGAGTGGGAGTCGACCAGCCTGATCGACGTGCACTACGCGCTCGACCGCCGCCCGGTGCACACCGCGGCCGCGTTCGACCCGGTGTGCGACCGGGCGCTGGTGAAGATCATGGGCGTCGAGACCGTCGACGAACTGCTCGAGCACATCGACCTCGTGCGCGGCGGCGGGGTGGGGATGGTGGGCGCGGGCATGACGCTGACCGACCTCGATCCGATGCAGGCCCCGATCGACCTCGAGCCCAACTCGGCCGTTGCCTGCTTCGAGACGCTCGCGCCCTACAAGCACTCCGACGGTTCGTGGGACGATCTCGCCGCCGGCTACAGCCGCAGCTTCCTCGACCTGTGGGCGCAGTACGCGCCCAACTTGGCCGACGCCACCGTGATCCGCGACTACGTCAACCATCCGGCGTACATCGAGGCCAAGCTGCCGAACATGAAGCGTGGCTCGATCAAGCACGGCGCGTACGTGACCACGCAGATGTTGTCGAACCGGCCGAACATCGATTGCTCGAGCCACCGCACGCCGATCGAGAACCTCTACGTCGCGGGCGCGAGTGTGTGGCCGGGCGGCATGGTGCTGCTCGCCGGGGGCTACAACGCCGCCGGGGTGATCGCCGACGACCTCGGCCTCGAGCGCTGGTGGAAAGAGCCCGACTTCGTGGTCGAGGCGCGAGCGAAAGGACTGGTGGGCTGATGCAATTCTGGTCGAAAGGTCTCGGCAACCGCACGGTGAGCCTGCGCCTGGCCAACGGCGAGGCAGTGAAGAGCGGCGACCTGCTCTATGTGCGCGGCCACACCGAGGAGCCGGTGGTGTGGGAGTACATCATGCCGCTGCGCGGCTCGGACTTCACCGAGTTCCTCACCCTGCTGCGCGAGCCGCGCATCGTCGAGTATCTCTACCGCTCACCGCACCGCTGGCGGCTGTATCGCACGCTGCTCGTCGGCGGCGTGCGCTTCTTGTGGCGGCTGTTCGCCTTCTCGCTGGTGGGCCGTCGGCGGGCAGTGCCGGAGGAGCCGACGATCGAGGTGCCGCCGCCGAGCAAGCGCCGCCAGCGCGAGCCGGGTGCCACCGGCGATGCCCTCAGCCGCCTCGCGGCCCGCAGCGCGAGTCGGCGGGCGACGGCCGGTGTGGCCGACACGGATGACACGGACGACGCGGACGACGACGCGCCCGGAGCGCTCGATGACAGCGGGTTGCTCGACGCCCTCGACGTCGCGGAGGGATGACCGTGCTCGCCCGCCTGCGCCTGCACTACGGAGCCAAGGCGTGGTGGGGCGCTTTGGTGATGCGTACCGAGATGAAGCATCTCGGCGGCATGATCGAGCAGACCTACATGCCGATCCTGCGTCTGGTGGCCGACGACGCGGCCGCGATCCAGCGCGAGTGGGAGTCGGTCAAGGCATCGCGCCGGCCCATTCGCCGCCTCTCCTCGCCGCACACGCGCTGGAGGGTCAAGTACGGCAACTTCGTGCGCGAACTCGATTGGGCCTACGGCGAGTTGCATGCCCGCTTGGCGCAGCCCGACTTCGAAGAGTTGGTCGTGTCGACGATGTGCGAGCGGGTCGACGCCTGGGTGGGCGGGATGAAGCGCCGCCTGGTCGAGCTCAACGAACGCAGCGCGTCGAAGCGCAGCAAGGGCAAGGCCAAGGACACGGCGCGGAGCGATCGCGGCCGGGCCAACGGCCTCGACAGGGTTCGCAACAAGGCCGGCCGGGCGAGCGCGCGCATGTTGGCGCTCACCTCGCCGATCGTCGGCGACGTCGAGATGCGCGGCGTGGAGGACGGCGCGCTGGCGATCTACATCCCCGACTGCGCGATGCACAAGGTGGTGAGCGACACCGAGCCGCAGACCTATGCCTGCCTCTACGGCTGCAAGGCGGCGTTCGAGGCCTACATGGGCCCCAACGATCCGATGACGATCACGTTCGAGCCCAACCTCCCCGCGTTCGACTGCGTCATGCGCGTGCGTCTCGGCCGCTCGACCCCGGCCGCGACAGCTTGACAAGCGATCAGCCTGCGGGGTCGGCGGCGGTGTGTCGCGATCTCAGCGACGCAATTGCCACAGGGCGTTGACTGGGGAGCCCCCTCCCCAGCGGCGGCACGATCACCGAAGTGTCGGATTCGTCCCACTCAAACTGTCGGATTCGTCCCACTGATAGGTTCGAGCCCAGCCATCCCGCATTGGACACCGTCCAGCGTCCCCGAAAGGCGTGCGGTCGCTGCAGCGACCACCCGATGAGTGATCAGTCGGCGCGCTGTGTCATCAAGTTCACAGACCGTCCCACGGTAAACCGCCTCATGACGAAGGGCCGGATTGGCCACAGTCGGCCTCATAGGCTGCGACCAGATCATCGAAGGTCTGGAACTCGGTAGGACTGACCCCCGCCGGGTCGCGCCTGATCAGTTCGAGCATCGCCCCAACCGCCATCGCCAAGTCCGGCGTCACGTCCTGAGCGTGCAGGACCGACTCCAACTGCGTGGCCACGTCACCGTCCAGCGTCCCCGCGTAGGCAGCGATCAACAGTGCATTCAGTTGCTCGCATGCTGACTGGGACCCCGATCTCGTCCCATCGGTGCAACCAGCAGGTATCACTGAGACTGCCACCACCAGAACCGCCACGCGGACAACTCGCCTCGCTGACAAGTGGGCTACTCCGACTCTCACATATGCGGGGCGAGGCATGTCACCAAGCTCCTGAGGAGTGGACTGGAACGTCAGCAAGAAAGGCCGTAAGGGTGTAGAAGCGACGGTCGACGTGCCTCGGCACCCGTCCCGACCCCGCCGCGCTGAGCATGGCTCAGGTACCGGCGGCGTCGTAGGCGGCGAACACCTCGCTGGCGATGCGGAAGCCCTCGATCGCGGCCGGGAAGCCCGCGTACACCGCGGTTTGCATGATCGCCTCGCACACCTCGCCCCGGCTAAGGCCCTGGTTGAGTCCGATGGCGATGTAGGCACGCAGCTGCTCGGGCCGGTTGAGCGCAGTCAGCAGTGCGATGGTGACCAGGCTGCGCCGCGCCGGGTCGAGCCCGGGGCGCGACCACACGTCGCCCATCACCGTCGACATCGACAGCTGGTTCCAGTCGGCGGCGATCTCGTCGGGCACGGGAAAGCTGGGCAGGCTGGGGGCGCCGGCGAACAACTGCATCGCCGTCGTCAACCCACGATTGAAACGGTCCACTGCTTCGTCCGACATGCTGCTCGTCCCTTCCTTGTCGGCTACCGGGCCGGCCGCGGTCAGCCGGCCGCGTCGAGCGGTATGGCGAACACCGGGAACTCGCGCCGGCAGTACTTCTGGAAGTGCCCCCACAACGGGAAGTACTCGGTCATCAACGGCCACACCCGCGCCCGCTCCTCGCCGGTCACCGCGCGGGCCACCGTGGCCCACTCGCGACCGTCGTGCTCGATGCTGCAGTGCGCGTCGGCCTCGAGGTTCTTCACCCACGCCGGGCTGTTGGCGAAAGCCGCGAACGAACCGACCACGTACAACTCGTCGTCGTGCACCATGAAGTTGACACAAGTCGCAAAGCGGTTGCCGCTCTTGCGTCCGATGGTGGTGAGCACCAACACCGGCGCACCCTGGGCCATGTCGGCACCGGGCAAGCCCTGGCGATACATGTCGACCTGCATGTTGCCGGCCATGCGGATGATCTCCGGCGTCCTGCTGGCGACGATGTCGTTCCACTCCGAGTCGCTGAGGAAGTCGGGCTTGGGTGGGTGCTCGAGCCCGGCCTCGATGCGATCGAGCAGCTCCTCGCTCAGCTCTTCGGCGGTCATCAGCCCTCCTCGTGCGCCGCGGTCCAACTCTCGATCGAATCCTTCATCATCTTCGTCGCGTCGTAGGTGATCCACTTCTCCGGCACCACCTCGAAGATCAGACGACGTTCCGAGTCGAGCATCTTGGCGAACATGTCGGTGAGCTCTCCCTCGCCGCCCATGATCGCCTTCGCGATCGCCGGATAGAGCCAGGCCTTGGTCTCTTCGTCGTCGTGCAGGATGCAACGACCCTTGGCCGTCGCCGTGCGAGCCGGCCCGATCGGCGTGCCCACACCGGACACGATCACCGAGCAGCGCGGGTCGCGGCGGATGGCGGCAACGCGCTTGCGCTGGCTGGTGGCAGTGAGCCAGAAGCTGCCGTTGCGCCAGACATAGCTCATCATCACCCCCACCGGCCAGTGATCTTTGGTGCCCCACACGAACGCGCACTCGTTCTGCACGTTGAGCAGTTCTTCTTGCACTTCCGGATCGAGCGGGTAGATGCCCACCTCGTCGTAGTTGCTGATCTTCATCGTTCCTCCTTGTTGGCTCAGCGCACCGATGTCATGCCACCGTCGACGGCGAGCCACTGGCCGGTGACGAACGATGCGTCGTCACTGCACAAGAAGGCCACCGCGGCGGCGATGTCATCGGGGCGTCCCGCCCGCCCCATCGGGGTGAGCGAGACGAAATGGTCGGTGACGCCGAGCGGCTCGGTCATCGGGGTGAGCGTGTAGCCAGGGTTGACGCAGTTGACGCGCACCCCGGCCGGGCCGCCCTCGTCGGCCAGCGAGCGGCACAGGCCGAGCAGGCCGGTCTTGGCCGAGCAGTAGGCGGGCAGGAAGCCGCTACCGACGAGGCCCTCCACGCTCGACATGAACACCATCGCCCCGCCGCCGGCCCGCTTCAGCGCCGGCAACGCGGCCTTGGCCGTGCGGAACACGCCGAGCAGGTCGATGTCGATGACCCGCATGAAGTCTTCCTCGGTGACGTGCTCGACCGGCCCGAAGCCGACGATGCCCGCGTTGGCGACCGCACAGTCGAGGCGGCCCCACTGCTTCTCGGTGGCCGCGACGGCAGCCTCGCAGTCGGCCAACGACGAAACATCGCAACGCAGCGCGATCGCACTGCCGCTGCCGGCCGCTTCGATCATCGCCACCGTTTCCTGCGCGGTCTCGACCGACATGTCGGTGACGGCCACCCGCGCGCCCTCCGATGCGAGGCGCAGCGAGATCGCCCGCCCGAGCCCCGACCCGCCGCCGGTCACCCAGGCCACCTTGTCGTCATAGCGGTTCATCGCGTCAGCCTCCCAGGGGGAACGTGGCGGTCATTCCGCCGTCGACGGTGATCGTGGTGCCGGTGACGTAGGCCGAGGCCTCCGAAGCGAGGAACACCAACGCAGCGGCGGTGTCTTCGTCGGTGCAGGCCCGCCCCACCGGCAGTTGGTTCGACATCAACTCGACGCCGATCTCGGTGAAGAAGTTGACGAACGTCTCGGTGGCCGAGGGGCCGGGGATCAGCGAGTTGACCGTCACCCCGTTGCGCCCCAGTTCGGCGGCGGCGTTGCGGGTCATCGACGCCAGCGCGCCCTTCGAGGTGCCGTAGGCGGAGACGAAGCCGAAGCCGAGCACGGCCGAGGGCGACAAGATGTTGATGATGCGGCCCCATCCCTTGGCCACCATCAGCCGCCCGCAGATCTGACCGAAGCGGAACGGGCCGTTGATGTTGGTGTCCATGATGTCGAGCCACTGCGCCTCGTCGGTGTCGAGGAACGACCCCGGCGGGTAGATGGCGGCGTTGTTCACCAGGATGTCGACGGTGCCCTTGCAGTCGACCACCGCCTGCACGCACCGCTCGACATCAACGCGCGAGCGCTGGTCGCACTGCACTGCGAACGCCTCGCCCCCGAGCCCGGTGAGTTCGGCGACCGTCTCGGCGAGCGGCCCCTCGCGACGACCGGTGACGGCCACTGCCGCGCCCGCTTCGCTGAGGGCGCGGGCGAAACCACGCCCGAGGCCGCTGCCACCGCCGGTGACGATGGCCACCTTGCCAGCCAGTGAAAGTTCCATGTTTGTGTCCTCCTATGGGGATCTTGGTCCTACGGGGACCTGGGAGCTATTGGAGCGATTCGATTGCGGGCCACGAGATCCACTTGCCGTCTTCCGACGCGGTGTGCATCGTCTGTGCTTCGATCACCCCGCGCAGACCGGCCAGGGCCGGGTCGTCGCTGGCCAGCAACTCGGTGAGCGCCTCGGCCAGCAGCCGGTAGCGCTCGCGGGCGTCACCGTCGTGGTCGTGTTGGCCGCGCGCGGCGTCGACCCGCTCGGCGGCCTGCGGCGCCGCCGCCCGCACCTCGTCGGCAAAGACCACCAGGCGGTCGCGCAGTTCGGCGTTGACGGTCTCGTAGGGGTCGCCATTGGCCAGCCGGTGGCGCACTTCGTCCAGCGCGGTGAGCGCGGCAGTGACCTGCAGACGGGCGTAGTCGTCGGCCAGCGCGGGCAGCACATGGGTCGACAGCGACCTGCCGATCGCGGCGAGAATCTGGTCGGAGTCGAGCAGGATCACGTTTCGACCGCTTCCAGGCGAGCGAGCAGTGTCTCCATCAGCGAGACGATGCCCTCGGCGGTGGCGCCCAGCCCGGCGACCGACAACAGACGCAGGTCGCTGCCGCCGGCAGCCACATCGTGCGCCCCGGCGAGGCCGATGATGCAGCTCTTCAGCAACTCGAACATCTGGTAGTAGACGATGCGGCGCTGGTCGACGTGGTTGCCGGTGAGTTCGGTGTAGTAGTCGGCGAGATCGTTCTCGATCGCACAAGGCCCGGCCCCGACGGTCTGGGTGAAGGCCAGGTCGGCGGCCGGGTCGCCGACGCGGGCCAGCTCCCAATCGAGCACGCCCACGATGCGCCCGTCGCGCCACTTGAGGTTGGGCAGGCGGTAGTCGCCGTGCAGCAGCACCAGCCGCTCGCACTCGGGGGCCTCGCGATCGAGCACGTCGAGCGCATGGCGCAGCAGCGGGCGGGGCATCAGCTCGGTCTCGGCCAGGCGGCGACGGCACACGGCGACGAACGCCCGCGCCGAACTGGGCCCGTCGGCGTAACCGGGCAGCCCGTGATCTTGCACCTGGTGGATGCGGGCGAGGGTCTCGACGAACTGGCGGCGGATGCCCTCGCGCACCTCGCTCTCGTCCTTCAGCCGCTCGTCGAGGCTGCGGTAGGCCTCACCCTCGATGAACGACATCAGCGCGAAGCGGCGGCCGAACGCTGCGCTGTCGGTCTCGACATGCACCACCTCGGCCACCGGCAGGCCCGCGGCGTGCAGGTTGCGCAGCAGAGCGGCCTCACGGCCGATGTCGTAGGGCGGGATCACACCGTGGTCGGGCTCGGCGCGCAGCACCCAGGTGGCCGGGCCGCCCTCGGTGACCACCTGCACCCGGCAGCTGAGCGACGACAGCCCGCTGGAGAAGCGGTCGACGGCGTTCACGGACCGCACACCGAGGCTGGGGGCGCGAGCGGTGAAGTACCCGGCGAGCGCTTCGGCGTCGAGTAGCTCCTCGACCCCCATGCGGTGTCCCCTTTCGAGCGGCGGTGGCCTGGCCCTTTGCTAACTGAATAGATTAAGTTTGGATAGTAACGAGCCGCGAGGGGTCGCGCCAAGACCCAGCAGAAGGCTTCCCGAGACAGGAGACCCCCATGACCGACCCCCACGCCAATGCCAAGGTGAGAGTCACCCACCAGATGGCCACCTCGGCCGATGCGCTGTGGAAGATCCTCGGCGACTTCGCCGACCTCAGCTGGGTTCCGGCCGTTCCCCGCCACGAGTTCGTCGGCACCGGCGTGGGAATGCTGCGCTACATGTACCTCGACGACACCTACGCCATCGTCGAGCGCATGGACGCGATCGACAACGAGCGGCGCATCATCACCTACTCGATCCCGGAGAACAACCCGCTGCCGGTGAACGATTACGTGGCGACGATGACCGTGCACGACCGCGGCCCGGAGCGCTGCGAACTGGAGTGGAGCTGCGTGTGGTCGACTCCGATCGGCATGACCGAGGAGGAGGCGGTCGAGAACCTGACCCGCTTCTACTGGGACCTGATGCCCGGCATCGAGCGCGCCGCCGGCCTGGAACCCACCAGCTGACACTTCGCCGGGCGGCCCGGTGGCGGTCGGCCCGGTCACGGGCGCTCACTCGCTGCGGTTGCGCGGGTGGTACGAGCAGGTGGTGCAGTGCCGCATCGCGCTGCGCAGGCGGGCGATCTGCTGGCGCAGCTTTTCGTTGTCGGCGCGCAGCTCGGCCAGTTCGCGCCGCTGCGCGGCGAGCTGCTGCTCGCGGTCGAGAAGAGAGCTGAGCCGTCCCACGGTGACCTCCTTTGCGGGGTGCACTCCCCGGCAACGCCGGATTGGCACCCGTAACTGAATAGGACTAAGTTAGCCTTTCGAGGGGACCCCGACGGACGGGGACGACGCCAAAGGGAGGGACTGATGAGCGAGCCGGCGACAGCCTCCTACGCGGGCCACGTCTTCGCGCGCTTCGACCCCGAATACCGCCGCCGCTGGGTGGAAGCCGGCCTGTGGGGCGACCGCACCCTGCACGACCTGTTCGACGAGACCGTCGCCGCCCGGCCCGATGCCGTGGCGGTGACCACCATCGACCGGCGCTACACCTTCGCCGAACTGAAGCGCGAGTCGGATGCGCTCGCCGCGGGGCTGATCGGCTGGGGCGTGCGCCGCGGCGACATCGTCGCCGTGCAGCTGCCCAACTGGGTCGAGTTCGTCCTCCTGCAGATCGCCCTGTCGCGAGTGGGGGCGGTGATCCAGCCCACGCACTGCGTGTACCGCGCCCGCGAGCTGCGCAACCTGTTCACCTTCTGCGACACCGACTTCGTGGTGGTGCCGGGCACCTTCGAGGGCCACGACTACGCCGCCACCGTGCGCGGCCTGCGCGCCGACCTGCCCCGCCTGCGCGGCGTGATCGTGACGCGCGGCGAGCCCGCGGGCGACAGCGAGACCGGCTTCGACGCGTTGGTGGGCGACGGCCACGCCCACCTCGACCGGCTCGACGGCGTCGTGATCGACCCCGACGACGTGTTCTACCTCAACTTCACCTCCGGCACCGAGGGCGATCCGAAGGGCTTCCTGCACACGCACAACACGCTGATCTCGGTGTTCAAGAACATGGCGCAGGCGATCGCCAACCTCGACCCGGGCATCGTCAACCTGTGCTGCTCGCCGATGACCCACAGCTTCGGCCACTTCACCACCTACCAATGCGCGCTGGCCGGCATCCCGATGGTGCTGGTCGACAAGTACCGGCCGCGCGACGTGCTCGAGCTGATCGAACGCGAGCGGGTCACCTCCGTCTCGGGCACCCCGGCGCACCTCATCGGCGTGTTGCACCACCCCGAGTTCGCCTCGTTCGACACGTCGAGCGTGCGCTCTGCCGGCCTCGGCGGGGCGCGCAGCGCGCCGGAGTTGATCGCCGAACTGCGCGCGGTGTGGAACGTGAGCTCGGCCAACACCTACGGCATGGGCGAGAACATCATCCACACCCGCACGATGCCCTGGGACCCCGAGGACAAGGCCGCGTCGTCGGTGGGCAAGCCGCTGTTCGGCACCGAGTTGAAGATCGTCGATCCCGACGACCACAGCGTCGAGCTGGCGCCGCAGGAGGTGGGCGACATCATGTTCCGCGGACCCACCCTGTTCGTCGGCTACCACAACCAGCCGGCGCTCACCGCCGCCACCCGCGACGCCGAGGGCTGGTTCACCACCGGCGACCGCGGCTACGTCGACGAGGACGGCTACCTCTACTACTCCGGTCGGGCGAAAGAGGTCATCAACCGCGGCGGCACCAAGATCTACCCCAAGGCCGTCGAGGAGATCGTCGCCGCCCACCCCGCCGTGATCGACGTGGCCGTCGTCGCGATGCCCGACGAGCGGCTCGGCGAGAGGGTGTGCGCCTACGTGGTGCTGCGCGAGGGCACCACGCTCACGCTGGAGGCGCTGCGCGAACACTTCGCCGCGCTGGAGGCGATGAAGAGTCTCGTCCCGGAAGCGCTCGTCGCCGTCGATGCGCTGCCGATGACGCCCACCGGAAAGGTGGCCAAAGCGACGCTGGTGGCCGATGCCGCCGAGCGCGCCAAGAATGGGGAGCTGATGCGATGAAAGTCGGACTGAGCTGGGATCTGGCAGGCGACGACGCGAGCGTGTTGTGGCCAGTGGTCAACCTCGAGGCCGAGGCCGGCGACAACCTCGGCTACGACAGCCTGTGGATCGGCGAGTCGCGCGACCGGACGTGCTCGTGCCCGTCGCCGGCGGTGTGGCTCACCTACCTCGCCCGGCGCACCAAGTCGGCGCAACTGCGCGCGATCCGCCTCGTCACCCACGCCAACCCGGTGCGCGTCGCCGAGGAGTTCGCCGTGCTCGACGGCTTCTGCCGCGGCCGGGCGGGCATCGCCTTCGCCGCGGCCGGTGCCGCGCCCGGCCAGGTGCAAGAGACGATCGACTTCGTCAGCCATGCGTGGGCGCTCGACGAGTTCCGCTACCGGGGCGAGCACATCCGCTTCCCCGCGCACACGCCCGACGACGCACCCGCGGGGGCGAGCACGCCGCAGCGCACCGCGCCCTGTGTGCCGCAGTGGGAGTGGGGTCCCGAACCGCCCGACTACCTCACCGTCACGCCCAAGCCCTACGCCACCCACCCCCCGGTGCACGCCGAGATCACCGACGACGACATCCTCGAGTGGGCCGCGGTCCACGGCGTCTCGCCGCTGATCACAGCCGCCACGCCCACCGCCGAGGCCGTCGAGCGCCTGGCCCGCTACCGCGCCACGGCCGACGCCCACGGGCGCTCGCGGGCCGAGGTCGAGCCGGTGCTCGAACGACGGCTCGCGCTCGACGGGCCTTCCGACGCCCACACCCTGGGCGGCAGCCCACACGAGTTGGCCGAGGCCATCCGTGCGGCCACCTCGCAGGCCGCCGTCACCCACCTGGTGTGGCGACGCGGCGAGGGCAGCAACGGCGACCTGTTCCGTTTCGCCAGCGACGTTCAGCCGCTGCTCCAGACCTAGAGAGGAGACCGACCGATGGAGTTCTGGACCGGCGCGATCGGCATCACCAAGATGCGCATGATCCCATCCGCACTGGCCAACGGCTACGACCTGTTCGCGCAGGACGCGGCGTCCGCGGAGGAGATGGGGTTCGACGCCTACGGTGCCCCCGAGCACCACTTCACCTACGACGCGTTCTTGCCCTTCCCGCTCGGCGCACTGGCCGCGGCGGCGGCCAACACGACCAAGATCCGCCTGGTGACGGGCGCGATGCTGCAGCCGTTGTACGACCCGCTGGAAGCGGCCGAACACGCGGCCACGCTCGACGTGCTCTCCGGCGGGCGGGTGATCCTCGGCCTCGGCATGGGCTACCGCCCGCTCGAGTTCGACGGCATCGGCACCGAGAAGCGCACGCGCGGCGCGCGCCTGCGCGAGGCGATGGAAGTGATCCGCGCAGCCACCGCGCAGGAGACCTTCACCCACCACGGCGCGCACTATCACTACGACAACGTCACCCTGCGGCCCGCACCGGTGCAGCGACCGATCGAGATGTGGCTGTGCGGGGGCACCACCGAGGCCGCCGCCCGCCGCGCGGGCAAGGCCGGGTTGCCCTACTGGCTGGCCAACTCGCCCTACGAGCGGGCCGAGGTGATGGTGAAGGCCTACCGCGAGGCCGGTCGCGAGGCCGGTTGGCCCGACGAGCAGCTGCGCGTCGCGGCGTTCAAGGACGTGTTCATCGGCGACACGATGGGCGAGGCCGAGTTCTTGCGCAAGATGATGATCGACACGTTCTACGCCGAGCACATCCTTGGCTACGGCTACCTGGTCGACGACGAGGGCAACCACGTGTACAACCCGGACGAGAACCATCCGATGTATCGCCAGTTCCTCGACAGCCTGTTCTGCGGCACGCTCGACGAGACGATCCGCGAGCTGAAGCGTTACGAGGCGCTCGGCGTCGACGCGATGTTCTTCCCCTCGATCCAGCGCGAACTGATCTCCACCCGCATCATCCCGGAGTTCAAGTAGTCCGATGGACCTGCACTTCTCCGCCGAGGACGAGCAGTACCGCTTGCGGCTGCGCGAGTGGCTGGAGGCGCACACGGGGCGCGCGAAGAACCCGCTGGCAGCAGGCGGCGGCGGCGACATCATGGGCGCGCTGCAGGGCGCCCGCGACTGGCAGCGCACGCTGTGGGAGGCGGGCTACGTCGGCCTCGCGTGGCCCAAGGAGTACGGCGGCCAGGAGGCCACGCTCACCCAGCAGGTGATCGTCAACCAAGAGCTGGCCCGCTACAGCACGCCGCCGCTGATCAACACCATCGGTCTCACCATCCTCGGGCCGACGTTGGTGGTGAACGGCACCGACGACCAACGCCGCCGCTTCCTGCCCAAGATCCTCTCCGCCGAAGAGCTGTGGTGCCAGGGCTTCAGCGAGCCGGAAGCGGGCAGCGACCTCGCCTCGCTGCGCACCCGGGCCGAGATCGACGGCGACGAATTCGTGGTCACCGGGCAGAAAGTGTGGACCAGCCTGGCGCCGATCGCCGACTGGTGCTTCCTGCTCGCGCGCACCGACCCGAATGCCCCCAAGCGCGAGGGCATCAGCTACCTGCTGTGCAACATGCGCACGCCGGGTATCAAGGTGAACGCGCTGCGCAACGCGGCCGGTGGCATCCACTTCAGCGAGGTGTTCTTCGACGAGGTGCGCATCCCGCGCGACCAACTCGTCGGCGAGCTGCACGGCGGCTGGCAGATCGCCCGCACGACGCTCGAGCACGAGCGCAGCGGCCTGTCGAACGTGTTGTCGCTGGAGCAGACACTGAAGCGGCTGTGGGCGACGGCCTCGTCGTTGCAGCAGGGCACCGGCGTGGCCCTCGACGACCCCAGCCTGCGACGCGAGTTCGCCCGCGCGTGGGTCGACATCGAAGCCCTGCGCTATCTCGGCTTCCGCACGCTCAGCGCGCAGATCGCCGGCCGCACTCCGGGGGCCGGGGCCTCGGTGGGCAAGCTGCACGCATCGCAGCTGCGTCAGCGCCTGGCCGACCTGGCGCTGCGCACCGAGGGGCCGTTGGCCCAACTGGCCAAGCGCTCGCCCCACGTCGTCGACCGCGGTCGCTGGGTAGCGGCCTACTTCGACGCCCTCGGGCACAGCATCGGTGGCGGAACCGCCGAGATCCAGCGCAACACGATCGCCGAGCGAGTGCTCGGCCTGCCGCGATCGGTGGTCGACTGATGGACTTCGAGCTCAGCGACGAACAGGTCGCGCTGCGCGACGCGGCCCGCGACTACTTCGCCAACCGCTGGTCGCGCGACCACGTGCGCGACGCGCTCGACCGGCCCCCGGTGGTGGTGCCCGACGAGCTGTGGCAGGAGGTGGCCGAGCTCGGTTGGGTGGGCATCGCCGTGGCCGTCGAGGCCGGCGGCAGCGGTGGCGACGTGGCGACGGCTGCGGTGATCGCGGAGGAGGCCGGGCGGGCGCTGTTCCCCTCGGCGCTTGCTTCGGTGCTCACCGCCGCGGTGGCACTCGACCGCGCCGGCGATCGCTGGCGTGGTGCGCTGTTGGAGGGTGTGTGCGCGGGCACGCGACGAGCCGTGTGCGCGTTCGAGGAGCCGGGCGGCGCGTGGGGCCCCGACGCGGTGCGCACCACCGCCGTGCGCGACGGCGACCGGCTGGTGGTGAGCGGCAGCAAGATCCTGGTGGCCGATGTCGAGGGCACCGACACGCTGCTGGTGGCAGCGCGCACTCCCACCGGCGTGGCGCTGGTGGCGGTGCCGGCCGATGCGCCTGGGGTGACGATCACGCCGATGATCCGCATCGACGGCGGCCAGATCGGCGAGGTGGTGCTCGACGCCGTGCAGCTGCCGGCCGACGCGCTGCTCGGCAGCGACGCGCCCGCCGATGCAGGCGACGATGCAGGCGCCGATGCCGATGCCCTCGCGCGCTCCACCTACGACCTGGGCACCTTGCTCGGCGCGGCCGACCTGCTCGGCGTGGCCGAGGCCGCGCTGGCCGTCACCACCGCCTTCGCCAACGATCGCGTGCAGTTCGGCCGCCCGATCGGCAGCTTCCAGGCGGTGAGCCACCGCCTCGCCGATGTGCTCGTCGACGTCGAGATCACCCGCAGCCTGCTCTACGCGGCCTGCCTGGCGATGGACGAGGGCCGGCCCGATGCCGCCGAACTGGTGTCGGCGGTGAAGGTGGCGGCCAACGAAGCGGCGGTGCGCGCCACCGAGGCCGCGGTGCAGCTGCACGGCGGCATCGGGTTCACGTGGGAACTCGACGTGCATCTGTACCTGCGCCGCGCCCGCGCCGGGGTGGCAACGTTCGGCGACGGCGCGCACCACCTCGATCGCATCTTCGCCCAACACACGCAGGCACGAGCGGCGACATGACCCCGTCGGGCGAGAACTTCCCGCTGCTGTTCGCGCCGCTCGACGTCGGGCCGATGCGCGTGCCCAACCGCATCTGCGAGACGACCAACTCGATCGGCGCCGGCGCGATGCCCGGCTTCCCCGACGACGCGTTCATCGAGCACCACGTCGCCAAGGCGCGCGGCGGCACCGGCTGGATCGGCGGCGAGACGATCGTGCTCGACTCGCCGCTGCCGGCCGAGGCCGCCGACGAGTTCCACCCCGGGGCGGCCGCGGTGCGCATCCCGCTCTACACCTTCCCGGGGTTCGTCGAGGCCAACGCCCGCTTCGTCGAGGCCACGCACGCCGCCGGTGCGGTGGCCGTCTTCCAGCTCACCCACCTCAACCACACACTCGCCGCGTCGGCGACACCGATCGTCGAGGCCTACGACTGGACCCCGCACGAACTCGACGAGGCGGGCATCGAGCACGTGCTCGAGACCTACGCGGCCAGCGCCGCGCAACTGGTGGCCGCCGGGGCCGACGGGATCGAGATCCACTGCGCCCACGAGACGCTGCCGCAGACGTTCCTGTCGCCGGCGCTCAATCACCGCACCGATCGCTGGGGTGGTGATGCCGCGGGGCGCACGCTGTTCGTGCGCGAGATCCTCGCGCGAGTGCGCTCACGCATCGGGCAAGCCGCTGCGCTCGGCGTGCGCATCTGCGCCAGCGAGCAGCGCCAGGGCGGCTACACCTTGCTCGACATGCGCGAGATGATCACGATCATCGCCGCCGACGGCATGCTCGACTTCGTCAACGTCGACGTCGGCCACTCGTGGGGCGCCCCCTACGTGCAGCCCTCCTACTACGAGCACGCGCAGTTCCGCGAGGTCGCGCGCGCGATCCGCGCCGATGTGCACCCCACGCCCGTGTTGTTCGCCGGCCGGGTCAACGACCCGGTGGTCGCCGAGGAGTTGCTCGCGTCGGGCATCTGCGATCTGGTGGCGATGACCCGCGCCGGCATCGCCGACCCCGACTTCGCGCGCAAGGCCCGCGAGGGCAGGCTGGGCGAGATCCGCCGCTGCATCGGCTGCAACCGCTGCATCGGCGAGTCGATCGACCAGTCGGTGCCGGCGATGTTCCGCAAGCCGGTGTGCTCGGTCAACCCGGTGGTGGGGCGCGAACTCGAATGGGCCGCGCGCCATCGCCCAGCGAGCGAATGCAAGCGAGTGGTGGTGGTCGGTGGCGGTGCGGCCGGGCTGGAGGTGGCGCGCGTCGCCGCCGGGCGCGGCCATCGGGTGGTCGTGCTCGAGCGGGGCAAGGCCCTCGGCGGCCAGGTGAACCTCGCCGCCCGCGCTCCCGGGCGCGATTCGTTCGCCGACTTCGTCTACTTCGAGGAGAACGAGCTGAGCCGCCTCGGTGTCGACGTGCGCCTCGGGGTGGAAGCGTCGGTGGCCGACGTGCTCGCCCTCGAACCCGACGCCATCGCCTGCGCAACGGGCTCGGTGCCCCGCCGCCCGGCCATCGCGGGCATCGACCAGCCGCACGTGGTGCAGGGCTGGGAGGTGCTCGCCGGCACGGCCAAGGTGGGTGCCCGCGTGGCGGTCGTGTCGCAAGAAGACCACTTCGAGACCCCGAACATCGCCGATCACCTGGCCAGCGCCGGGCACCAGGTGGAAATCTTCCACAAGTGGACGATGATCGGCAGTCGCATCGACCGCTACTCGATCGGCCCGGTGATGCGCCGCATCGCCGACCACAGCCTGCCGATCCATACCGGTAAGCGCCTGACGGCCGTCGACGGGCCGCAACTGACCTTCGTCGACGCATTCAACGGCACCACCCATCGGTACGACGGCTTCGACAGCGTGGTGCTGGTGTACGGATCGGTGCCCGACGATCGCTGCTATCGCCAACTCACCGCCGCCCAGACCGACGCCCGACTGTTCCTCGTCGGGTCGGCCTGGGTGCCCCGCCAACTGGCCGAGGCCACCCGCCACGGCGCCCTTGTCGGCCTGGAGATCTAGGAGGCCCCATGACCACCGACCTCACCGCCTATCCCACGATCGACGTGATGAACCACCTGCTCGAGGTGCGCAGCCAACTGGCCGGCAACCCGTTCGAGTTCCGCGAGTTCCAGATCATGCTCGAGACCACGTTCAAGGCGATCAGCAAGCCGCGTCCGCCGGCCGCCGAGCAAGAGCGCGAGGGCCGTCCGGCGCGCAGGGGCGGCGCCGGGATGCTGTCGGGGCACGCCACCACGGCCGAGTGCCTGGCCGACATGGACACCCTCGGTTACACGCACGTCTCGGTGTGCGCGACGAAGATGTGGTCGTACTACTACCACCGTGACTTCATCATGAACTACCCGGTCGAGGCGGTCGCCGAGGCGGTGGCCGAGTCGGACGGGCGGATCATCGGCACCGCGTCGTACGACCCGTTCCGCATCACCGACAGCCTGGCCGAGGTGGAGCGGGCGGTGAAGGAGTTCGGGTTCCGCTACGTGTGGTTCCACCCACTGTCGTACGGCCTGCCCCCCAACGACCGCCGCTTCTACCCGCTCTATGCGAAGTGCGTCGAGCTCGGCATCGCCGTCGGCTTCCAGGTGGGCCACTCGGCCGAGGTGCTGCCATCCGACTGCGGCCGACCGATGCTGGCCGACGACGTGGCGATCGAGTTCCCCGACCTGCGCATCAACCTGTCGCACACCGGCTGGCCGTGGGTCGACGAGTGGTGCTCGATGTTGTGGCGCCACCCCAACGTGTACGGCGACATCTCCGCCTACTACCCGCACAGCCTCGACGAGCGGCTGGTGCGCTTCATGGATTCGTCGCGCGGCCGCGACAAGGTGCTGTTCGGCACCAACGGGCTGGGCCTCGAACGCTGCAAGGCCGAGTTCCTCGAACTCGACATCCGCGAGGAGACCAAGCGCGCTGTGCTGTACGACAACGCCGTCCGCTTCTTCGCCCTCGACCGCTGACCCCTCGACCGCTGACCCCCAACACAAGGAGTACACCCACCATGCCACTGCACGAAGGAGAGATCTGGGGAGAGATCACCCAGGCGAGCCTCGATCGGCTGCTCGAACGCAAGGGAGTGTCGCGTGAGGAACGCGGCACCATGTTCCGCATCAACCTCAGTGAGGAAGAGCTGGCCAGGGCCGATGCGTGGCGGCCGAAGAACGCCAACTTCCAGATCACCAAGGAGACCGGTGGCCGCATCGCCCGCGGTATCGCCGACCTCAACCCGCTGTACCTCGACGAGGGCTACGCCAAACGGTCGAACTGGGGTCGCCTGCTGGCTCCCCCGGCCACGCTGTGCTGGACCGAGACGGTGAACGGCGCCACCGACGGCTTCCCCGGGTGTCACACCATCTGGCGCGGGGTCGAGTACGAGTGGGAGCGGCCGATGTTCGCCGGCGAGCCGATCGCCTCGCGGTCGTACCTCACCGACGCGCAGATCATCGACAGCGAGTTCGCCGGTGGCAGCGCCGCGGTCCAGCGCTACGAGACCGAGGCCTACAACCTCGACGGCGACTACATCGGCGCCTATCGCACCTCGTGGCACCGCTTCTCGCGCAACAAGGCGCGCAAGTCGGGCAAGTACGCGGGCATCGAGCGTCACCAGTGGACCGACGACGAACTGGCGGCAGTGTGGGAGGAGTACCGCACGCACAACCTGGCCAACCGCCGTGGCGCCGAGCCGCTCTACTACGAAGATGTCGAGGTCGGCTTCGAGGTGCCGCACATCATCAAGGGCCCGATCACGCTCACCAGCAAGATCGCGTTCGAGATGGCGTTCGGTGCCGGCGGCTGGTTCGTCGGCCACGAACTGGCGATGCAGCTGTGGGAGGCCGCGCCGCGGCTGCCGATCCGCAACGAGGAGAACGTGCCCGAGCCGCCGGTGGCGATCCACTGGACCAACGAGCGGTGCCAGACCTATCTCGGCATGCCCGGTGCCTACGAGGCCGGGTTCGAGCGGCTCAACTGGTTCACCCAACTGCTCATGTCGTGGTACGGCGACCACGGCATGCTGCGCAAGCTGGGGCTGGCCTTCCGCGGGTTCCACTGGCAGGGCGACGCAGTGCGCCTGTTCGCCACCGTCACCGCCAAGCGTGTCGAGGGCGATCGTCACCTCGTCGATCTCGTCATCCACACCGAGTCGCACCCCCGCGGTGAGCGCACCTCGGAGGGCACGGCGACGGTCGAGTTGCCGTCGCGCGAGGCAGGCAACGTGGTGTGGACCGCCCCGGTGAAGGAGGCCAAGTGAGCGGCGCGCTCACCGGACTGCGGGTGGTAGAGGTCGGCACGCATGTGTCCGCGCCGTTCTGCGCGCGGCTGCTGGCCGACCTCGGGGCCGACGTGGTGAAGGTCGAGTCGCCCACCGGCGACCCGTCACGCCACGCCGGCCCGTTCGCCGGTGATCGGCCCGACCCGGAAGGCAGCGGGCTGTTCCACTACCTCAACGCGGGCAAGCGCAGCGTGGTCGCCGACCTCGAGACGGCGGAGGGTGTCGCCTGGCTGCACGAACTGCTCGCCGGCTCCGACATCGTGGTCGACAACATCGCCCCTGCGGCTCGCGATCGGGCGGGCCTCGACTTCGACACGCTCGCTGCCCGCCACCCCCACCTGCTCGCGGTGTCGCTGTCGTCCTATGGGCGCAGCGGGCCGTGGGCCGATCGTCCGGGCTGCGACCTCACCGCGCAGGCGGCCAGTTCGCTGCCGCTTGGGCTCGGCTCGGCCGACCACTCGCCACTGCGCATCCCCTTCGACCAGGCCGAGTACCAGGCCGCGTTCCACGGTGCCGCGGCGGTGCTGTGCGCGCTGCGCGAGCGGCGCCGGTCGGGCCTCGGCCAGGGTATCGACATCTCCACCGCGCAGGTGATGGCCTACCTGGTGGGCGGCATGCACAACGTCAGCGTCAAGAACGGCAACCGCTGGGTGCGTCGCGGCACGCTGCTCGGCGGGGCCCCCTACCCCACCGGGTTCTTCAGCTGCGCCGACGGTTTCGTCTGCATCGCCTCCACCACCCCGGCGCAGTGGGAGGCGTTCCTCGGCCTGATGGACAACCCCAAGTGGGCCAAGGACGAGGCGCGCAACTCGATCTATCTCGGCCTGGTCGACGCGCAGCCCGCGCATCGCCACTTCCAGGAGTGGCTGATGGGCTACACCCGCGCCGAACTGCTGGAGATGGCCGCGGCCGAGAGCATCGTCATGGGTGTCGCCCAGACCGTCGACGAGGTGCTGGCCAGCCCGCAGTTCGCCTACCGCGGCCTGTGGGCCGAGGTGGAGATCGGCGGTGCCGCGCGCAAGATCCCCAAGGCCGGTTACCTGTTCGGCGAATCGCCCACCGCAGTGGCCGCGGCCGGGCCAGCGCTCGGCTCGTCGTCGGCTGCCGACGTGGCGCGCGAGCCGGTGGTGCTGCCCCGCGGCGAGCGCCCACAGCGCGCCCTCGACGGCATCCGCGTGCTCGACTTCGGCTGGAACTGGGCCGGGCCGATGGCCGGTCAACTGCTGGCCGACATGGGCGCGGAGGTGATCCGCGTCGAGACCTCGAAGCGTCAGGACCTGATGCGCTTCTTGAACTACACCTCGCCGTTCTTCTGCCACAACAACCGCTCGAAGATGTCGACGACGATCAACGTCGCCACCGCCGAGGGGTCGCGCCTGGTGTGCGAACTGGCCAAGTCGGTCGACATCGTGATGGACAACTACGCCGCCGGCAAGATGGCCAAGAACGGCATCGGTGCCGATGCGCTGTTGGCCGCCAACCCGCGCCTGGTGGTGGTGTCGATGAGCATGGCCGGCCAGCAGGGTCCGCTGCGCGGCATGCGCGGCTTCGCCTCGATCGCCACCGGCTATTCCGGCCTGGAGTTGATGGTCGGCTACCCGGAAGAAGGCGTGAGCACCGGCTTGTTGCCGTTCGGCTTGGGCGACATCGCGATGTCGGTGCAGGCCGTGATCGGTGCGCTCGCCGCGCTCGAACACCGCGACCGCACCGGCAAGGGGCAGTTCGTCGACGTCAGCCAGATCGAATGCTCGGCGGCCTCGATGGGCGAGCCGCTGCTCGACTACCAGCTCACCGGCCACGTCGCCGGCGCGCAGGGCAACGCCCACTCCAGCTACTTCCCGCACGGCCTGTACGCCACCGCCGGTGAAGATCGCTGGCTCGCGCTGGCGGTGCGTGACGAACACGAGTGGAGCAGCTTGGCCGCGTTGGTGGGCAAGCCGCAGTGGGCCGACGACGCCGAGTTGCGCACTGCCGCCGGGCGGCGGGCACGGATCGCCGAGATCGACGCGTGCGTGGCCGCGTGGGCAGCCGGGCTCGACCGCGACGATGCGGCCGAGCGGTTGGTGGCCGCCGGAGTGCCTGCGTCGCCGCTGCTCGAGCTGGAGGAGCGCAACGAGCACCCGCATTGGGTGGCGCGCGGCCTCACCGTGCCCCACGACTACGAGGGCTTCGACCCGTGCACCATCTACGCCACCCCGTGGCACCTCACCGCGTCGCCGCCGCAGGTGGTGCGCCCCACGCCGACCCTCGGCGAGCACAACGACTACGTCTACCGCGATCTGCTCGGCCTCGACGCGGCGACCATCGCCCGGCTGCAGGAGGAGGGCGTCCTTGTCTGATCGCCCCGCGCCGGGTGGCCCGGCGGAAGTCGAGGAGGCGCTACCCGCGACGCTGCCCGCACTCATGGCCCGCAGTTGCGCGCAGTTCGCCGACCGCACCGCGCTGGTCACCCACGACGCGCGCTGGACGTACCGCGAGCTGGCCGCCGAGGCCGATCGCCATGCACGGGCGCTCGTCGCCTCCGGCGTGGGCAAGGGCAGCCGCGTCGGCCTGCTGATGGAGAACGGCCCGGAGTGGGTGGCGTTCGCGCTCGGCGCCACCAGCATCGGCGCCCTGCTCGCGCCGATCAGCACCTTTGTGCACGGTGACGACCTCGAGTACCACCTGCGCCATGCCGACATCGAGCACCTGTTCATGTCGCGCCAGTTCCTCGGGCGCGACTACCTCGAGTTGCTCACCAAGACCGTACCCGGGGTGGCGCAAGCGTGGCCAGGCCCTCTGTACCTCGCCGAGATGCCGGCGCTGCGCAGTGTCACCGTCAGCGGCGAGGGCGACCTGCCCGCGTGCTGCACGCCGTGGGCGCAGTGGCTCGCCCGCGGCGAGGCGGTGCCCAGCAGCGTGACGCGCGCGTTGACCGAAGCTGTCGTTGCCGGCGACGACTGCTTCCTGCTCACCACTTCCGGCACCACCGCCCGCCCCAAGGGCGTGCTGCTCCCCCACCGCGCCGTTGCCGGTAACGGCCACCTGATCGGCCGCTACCAGGGCCTGCTGCCAGAAGACGTGGTGTGGTTCTACTTCCCCCTGTTCTTCTCTGCCGGTTGCATCAACGTGATGCTCGGCACCCTGTCGCACGGCGCGGCGCTGATCCTGCAGCCGAACCTCGATGCCGGCGTGGCCCTCGAACTGATCGAGCGCGAGGGGGCCACCACCTGGCACATCTGGCCACATCAACTGCAACAGCTGCTCACCCACGCCGACTGGGCGACGCGCGACCACAGCCGCCTGCACAAGGGCACCGCCCCCTACGACGTGCTGTGCGCGCAGCCACCGGCCGACGGCCTCGGCGGCGTGAACATGTACGGCATGACCGAGACCGCCACTGCGTTCTCGTGCACGCACGCATCCGACCCGCTCGACGTGCGCATGCACACCCAGGGCTTCCTGCTGCCCGGCAACGAGTTGCGCGTCGTCGACCCGATCAGTGGCGAACCGGTCGATGCCGGCGTCAGCGGCGAGTTGCAGGTGAAGGGCCCGCGACTGATGCGTGGCTACTACAAGGTCGACCCGGCGGACACCTTCACCGTCGACGGCTTCTTCCGCACCGGCGACCTCGGCCATGTCGACATCGACGGGCGGGTGCACTACGAGCAGCGCATCAAGGACGTGATCAAGACCGGCGGCATCAACGTCAGCCCGGCCGACGTGGAGGCCACCCTCGCCCGCGCCCCGGGCGTCGCCTCGGCCTACGTCTTCGCCCTGCCCGGCGGTGACCGCGGCGAGGTGGTGGGCGCGGCCGTCGTCCCCGCCGCCGGCGACAGCTTCGACTCGACCGCGTTCGACGACTTCTGCCGCGACGCGCTGGCGGGCTACAAGCGCCCGCAGGCCGTGCTGGTGCTCGCGCAAGCGGCGGTGCCGATGACCGGCAGCGGCAAGGTGCGCAAGCAAGAACTGCGAGAGCGGTTGATCGAGGCGATCGACGCCGGGCTCGGCCCGGTGGTGACAACGAACTGAACCACACACTGAGGAGGATCCAATGGGCAAGCTCGATGGCAAGGTGGCGGTTGTCACCGGTGGGTCGAGTGGTCTCGGCCGGGCGATCGCACGTCGCTTCGTCGCCGAAGGGGCGCGCGTGGTCATCGGCGACATCGCCGACGAGGCCGGCCAGGAGGTGGCCGACAGCCTCGGCGACTCGGCTCGCTTCCGCCACTGCGACGTCACCCGCGCCGACGATATCGAAGCGTTGGTGCGCACCGCCCCCGCCGAGTGGGGCCGCCTCGACATCATGGTGAACAACGCCGGTGCGGTGGGCGCCCGCGGCTCGATCCTCGACATCACCCCCGACGAGTGGGGCGCGACGATGAGCCTGCTGTTGAACAGCGTCTTCTTCGGCATCCGCTCGGCCGGCCGGGTGATGGTCGACCAGGGCGAGGGTGGGTCGATCATCAGCATGGCCAGCATCGCCGCCTTCACCCCCGGCAACGGCCCGCACGTGTACGGCACGGCCAAGGCTGCGGTCGTGCACCTCACCCAGCGGGTTTCGCTCGAACTCGGCGAGCAACGCATCCGGGTGAACGCGATCTGCCCAGGCGGCATCGTCACCCCGCTGGTGCTCGGCGCGCTCGGGCTCGGCGAAGAGCACTCCGACATGATGAAAGAGGCGACCGCCTCGATGCGCCCCTACCCGCGCCCCGGCAGCCCCGAAGACATCGCCGCCGCGGCCACCTGGCTGGCCAGCGACGACGGCGAATGGGTCAACGGCCAGGCGATCACCGTCGACGGCGGCGAGAGCGTCGGCCCGCGCTGGTCGGACCAAGTCGTCAAGTAGCGCCCGCGGGACGTGCTTGCCGGCGGGCCGCGCTGGAACAGCTACCCCTGCAACACGACCGCATCACCCAAGCTTGGCGGCGCACCCTCCGCAACACCCGCACCTCAGTGCCAACCGGTGCATCGTGGCTCGACCAGAAGACTCCCGACGTAACGCGGTCGCTCCGTCCAGGCGACCGCAGCCACCAGAGCACTAGGTGCAGGTGCTACGACGAACGGCGATCTTCAGTCCGAGTAAGTCGCCCGCTCTTCTCATCGACGCTGTAGCCGAGGTCGCAGAGCACAGCGGTGACATCCCGCAGATCTAGCGATCCAAGATCCCAATCACGCTGCAGGCCCGCTCGGAGGAGCGCGACGTAGAGATGGCTAGGCGTGTCGAGAGACTCCGAGAGTGCGAGCACTCGAGTGACTGCCCGCACTTCGTCGTGGTCAGGGCGAACCAGTTCTCGTGGTGTGTTGTCGCTGACCCGCATGGTCAGAATGAGATCGATAGTGGCGACGTGCTCGAAGCCAGAGGCGAGGCCCTTGACGGAGCGTTGACCTTTGTCGAGCGTGGCGATCATCTCTGGTTCAATAACGAAGTCAGCAGCAGCGACGGCTCTCTGGATGAGCGACCAGACCGCGCCGGAGCTGTTGCCGAACACCATGCTGAGGTAGCCGCCAGGCTTGAGGACTCTACGGCACTCACGAAGTGCGTCGGTGAGCATTCGCTCGTAGCGCTCGGGGCCTCGGAAGTCGGCGCTGGTCTTGGAGCGGTCGACGACAGCCTCGTCCTCAAGAGCGGTGGTCGCGCCGATCCATGCCTCATGGAAGAGGTTCATGTCGGCGTAGAAGATGTTGCTTCCGAAGGGCGGGTCAGTGAAGACGTAGTCGATGGAATGGTCCGGATAAGGCAGCGACACCGCTGAGGCGCGGACGTACTCCGCAGACGTCACAGTCGCTCCGAAGAGGCTGCCGTCACCCTGCTGGTCGAGCAGCCAGTCGTTCGCCTTGATGATCGCGTCGACCTTGCGGTCGAACAGGTCGAGAACGTTCCACTCGTAGAAGACCGGAGCGACGTAGTAGTTGGCGTTCGCGGCGTTGAGAGGACGGGCCTTCGACCACTGGTAGCGCTTGCTGGCACGAGAGAGGATCGCTGTGAAGGCGAAGAACAACTTGGCAGAGAGATTCGTATCGTCCACCTGCTGAATCTCATCGCGGAGAACAGTCAGCGCCTGCAGATTGCGCATAGAGAAGAAGGACGCGGTCGAGGTGAACCCATTTCGGCCGAGCGCAGATGCCACGTACATCTGGCGTGAGGCGTCGATCGGGAGGTCGGGAACCTCCAGCCCTGCGAGAGACGGTTCGCCCAGTGGCGTGGAGCTTGGCTGTTCGATCTGCGATCGGGAGCAGGTGCAGTCGATGAAGTCGACGCATGGCGTCTCGCCTATCCGCTCCGAGCGGCTGCCAAAGGACGCCTGGCAGTGTGGACACTGCATCTTCGACTTGTACCAGTCGGCGGCCTCGAGCGAGGCGTAGAAGTTGACGGCTCCCTTGCAGTTCGAGCAGCGGAAGACCATGCTCCACACGGACTTCGCGAGGAGGGCCTCGCGGGTGCACGCCGAGCAGCGAACACCGTAGATGCCGCCAAGGCGGGCGTAGGTCTGCTCGACCACCTTCGTGGCGGTAGACCGCAGCAGACCTGAGTCGACTAGGTTGAGGTAGCCCCGACCAATATGCTGGCCGAGAACTGACACATCGCTGAGTTTGGCGTTGCGGCCGCAGGCAACGGCAGCAACGCCGGTCATACCTGAGCCGGCAAAGACGTCGGCCACGATACCACCGGGTTCGGTGAAGGTCTCGATGAAGGGAATGATCGCTGGGACGGGCACCTTGGTGAGATAGGCGTGCGCCATGTAGATCGGGTCGCTGCGTTTGACCTCGATATCCCGGGGGAGGAGCTTGGCGCGTGACATCAGTGCCTCCTGAGCTGCGGAGATGCCGGGTGCCTGGTGTCACGAGGGCTAGCCTCAGCAGCCGTGGCAGGCACGATGAGCGGGGACGTCTGGAGCGCACGCGGCTCGGGGGAGTTGGCGGGGCGCTCGATCATCCCAGTAGCCCTACCACATGGCTGTGATGGAGTTGCGCGACCCACGAGACGGAAAGCCGGGTGAGCACTCACGAGTTCAAGGAGAAGCCGACCGCAGCCGAGCTGCGCCGGCTGCTGCCGTTCATCCGGGAGTACCAGAAGCTCGCTGAGACTGAAGGCATCAACGACATCTTCCAGGACAACGGTGGGAAGCTCCTCCAGGTACTCATTCTGCTGGGGCTGGAGAACCTGCCCGGACGCGAAGGCAACGACGCACGTGATGAGTTCGGCCGGGAGTACGAGCTCAAGAGCCTCAATCGCAAGCTAGTGAAGGGCTTCTCGACCCACCACCACCTCAACCCGACGATTATCGCCAAGTACCGGACAGTGGACTGGATCTTCGCCATATACGACAACATAGAGCTGGCAGAGGTGTACCTGCTTACGCCTGATCAGCTTGAACCGCTGTTCTCACAGTGGGAGGCGAAGTGGCACAACGAGGGCGGCAAGGACATCAACAATCCGAAGATTCCGTTGACGTTCGTCGTGAACATCGGAAACCGACTGACGTGAGAAAGGGAGCATGAGTCGTAAGTTGGTGCCAACGCAACGCGTCCCTTCCAGTTATCAGCCGTCGAAACGCACCACATCCCTCAGGCAATGAACCTGACACCCGAGCCCCGATAGGAACTCTGCGGTCGAGCAGCGGAAAGCAGCTCAGCCGAGCCATTGGGCGTCGAGCTGGTGGTGCACGATGCGCCACCCCTCGGGGGTGCGCACCAGCTCTTCGCGATAGACACCGAACACGGTGAAGGTTCCGTCGGGGATCACGTGGGTGGCGATCAGGTTCGATCGCAGACGAGCACGGTCACCGTCGAGTTCGACCTCGTGGTTGGCGATCATGTGCTGTGTCGCCGGGTAGTACGCCAATGCGTCGCGTACCGCGGTGAGGATCGCCTGGTAGCCCTCCAGCCGCGGCCCGCCGGCGAGGATGCCCACCGCGTCGGGGGTGAAGCACGATTCGAGGCGGTCCCAGTCCTTGTCGTCGAGGCTGCTGCCGTAGCGCACCAGCACGTCGGCGATCGCGATCCGGTCGAGGAGTTCTTCGAGCGCGCCCATCAGCGAACCGCCACCGCTCCGCCGTCGATCGCCACGCTCTCGCCGGTGACGAACGCTGCATCGCTGCTGCACAAGAAGAGCACCACGCCGACCACGTCGTCGACCGTGCCCACCCGCCCGAGCAGCGCCTTCTGCGCCCAGGCCTGCTTGAACTCGGGCATCATCTGCGCCACCGGCTCGGTCATCGGCGACTCGATGTAACCCGGGTTGACGGCGTTGACCCTGATCGTCGGCGCCGCCTCGGCCGCGAGGGCGCGGGTGAGGCCGAGAAGGGCGGTCTTGGCCGTGCTGTATCCGGGCAGCAACGCATTGCCGATGAGGCCCTCGACGCTGGAGGTGATGACGATCGAGCCGCTGTCGGAGCCGCGCATCAACGGCAGCGCGGCCTTGGCGGTGCGGAACACGCCGACCAGGTTGACATCGATCAGCGCGGCGAAGTCGTCCTCGCTGGTGAACTCGATGCCACCTGCGCCGACCACGCCCGCATTGGCGAAGACGTGATCGAGGCGACCCCACTCCTGCTCGATGCGGGCCACCGCGGCTACGCACGCGTCGAGCGAACGCACGTCGCACGGCACGGCAATCGCCGAGCCACCGGCGGCGGTGATCGCAGCCACAGCGTCATCGCAGCCGGGGGCGTTGAGGTCGCTCACCGCCACCCGCGCCCCCTCGGCGGCGAATCGCTGCGCGGCGGCCAGGCCGATGCCCGACGCCCCGCCCGTGACCCACGCCACTGTCCCTTGGAAGCGCATCACACGAGCCATTGCGGGAGCGGCGGGAAGATGCTGTACTCCGACACGCCGGTGCCGACCTCGCCGGTCTCCTCGACCAGGTAGTCGACGAACGGTTCGTAGCAGTCCATGCGGTTCTCGAGTTCGTTCTCGCCGCGCAGCCACAGCTTGATCTGGCCGTGCTTCTTCGTCGAGCGCACGTGGATCACGTCACCGTCGGGGAGGGTGATCTCGTAGCGGAACGTCTTCGAGTCGCGCACACCATCGGCCTCGGTGTCGAGGATCTCGGCCGCGGCGTTGAGGATCGGGCGGCTGCCGTCCTTGGTCGACTCGAACCCGCCGATGCTCGCCTTCTCGTTGGGGTCGCCCATCTTCGCCTGGAAGTAGAAGCCGAACACGTTGATGTGCCGGTCGGGCAGTTGGATCGAGGGCCAGAAGTGGCCGGGCACATGACCGCCACCGAAGTCCCACTCGGGATCCTGCGCGAAGCGATCCGACCAGGTGTGGTCGCGGTGCGACCAGCAGTCGATCTTGCGCGACTCGCCCTTGGCCGGCCCGGCGCGGAACTCGAACGTGCCCTTGCAGTCCATCGCCTGCTCGTAGTGGCCGGCGTGGAAGGGGAAGGCGACAGCGAGGGGGTCGCCACGCACCGAGTCGTGGTAGTCGAACGGGGCGAAGCGACCGGTGAAGTCGAGATCGAAGCCGTAGCGCGGCCCGTCCATCGTGATGCGGATGTGGTGGAACGGGTCGATCACCTCGTACTTGAGCACGCCGTCACCCCACGGGCCGCTGTCGGGCTCGGGGTCGAGCGGGGTGCGCAGGCCATACGACTGCTGCACGCCGTCGAGCACGAAATAGCTCTCGTGGCGGGCGAAACCCTTGTTGGTGAGGTGCCAGTGCAGCACGCCGAAGACGTTGGCTGCGGGGTCGACGACGCTCACCCAGAGGGTGTCGCCGAACAAACCGGCCTCGGCACCCACGGGGGGCGCGTGGCGGGCCTCGTCGGCCTCGGTGAGGCCTTTGGGGATCTCGAAACGATCGGTCACGCGTGTCTCCTGGTTCGCCTTGGCCCTGTCGCGGGCACACTTAACTTAGTGTTACTAAGCAATGGAATTCAAGCCGAAGCGGCGGCCGGAGCCGCGTTGCGCGCGGCGGGCAGCCGCCCCTCGGCACGCAGCCAGTCGAGCGTGTCCTGGGCGATCTCGTGCAGCGACGGCGGGTCGTAGCCGAGCTCCTCGATCGCCTTGTCCGAGCAGGTGTACCAACACTGGGTGAACGCGTGCACGAACGAGCGGGTGATCGCCGGCCGCTTCTTGCGCATTGCGGCAACGGCCTCGACCGCGGCACCGATGGCGAAGAACAACGGGGCGGGGATCTCGTACTTGGGCTTCTTCGCCCCGGCCACTTCGGCGATCACCTGCAGCAGTTCGAGCTGCGTGGTGTTGGGGCCGCCGAGCAGGTAGTTCTCGCCGCAGCGGCCCTTCTCGTAGGCCGACAAGTGGGCACGGCCGACCTCGCGGATGTGGCAGAACGAGGTCTTCGCGGGCATCGCCGCCGGCAGCTGACCCTTTGCCACCCGCTCGAACAGCACGGTGAACTTCTCGTCGCGCGGACCCAGCACCGCGGCCGGGTTGAGGATCACCGCGTCGAGACCGCGCTGCACGCCGTACAGCACCTCTTGCTCGGCCAGCCACTTGGTGCGGTCGTAGTTCACCTTCGACAGCAGCGCCTTCGACGACATCGTCTCGCGCAGCATCTTGCGCTGCGGCCCGTAGGCCGCACCGCTGGAGGTGAAGATGAACCTGCCCGCGCCCACTTCCAGCGCGGCTTCCACCATCGCCCGCGTGCCGAGCACGTTGTCGCGGTACTGCGCGTCGTACTCACGCGACCAGAAGGTGAGGTTGCCGGCGACGTGGAACACTCCGTCGACGTTGGGCGGCATCGCGGCGGCGATCGATTGCGGATCGTGCAGGTCGGCCTCGACCCACTCGACGGGATAGCCGTCCATCATCTTGGTCTTCGACGACGCGCGCCGGGAGGCGGTGACCTGCCAGCCGGCATCGATCAGTTGGCGGGCGACCTCCGAGCCGATGAACCCGGAGGCGCCGGTGACGAATGCGGTGGGCATGTTGCTACTCCATCTTCCCGACGAGCTTGCGGTAGATCTTCGAGGCCTTCGGGAAGGCGTCGATCATGTCGCCCCACAGGTCGAAGTAGTCGCGATGGTCGACGACCATCCCGTCTTCGCCCACGAGCAGGCGCGTGACGCCGTCGTTCCACAGCATCGGCAGGCGCGGGTTGACGACGATCTCCATCCGCCACTCGACGAAGATCACCGGACCGTCCTGCACGACGTTGTGCACGAAGACGCGCAGCTCCTTGCACTTCTGGGCGAAGCGCAGGAGCATCTCGATCACTTCGTCGCGGCCGTGACAGTCTTGGATCGCGTCGCGAAAGTGCACGTCGGGGTGGTAGTAGGTGCGCACCAGGGTGACGTCGACGCCCTCGCCGTTGGGCGACTTGGCGCGCACGGAGAACATCTCGCGCGCGGTCTCGGCGGTGAACGGCTTGCGTGGTTCGCTCGCTGCGCCGGCCTTGGCGCCTGCCTTGGAGCCTGCTTTCGTGGCGGCCTTGGCGCCTGCTTTGGTGGCGGCCTTGGCGGGGGCCTTCGAGCCGGCTTTCGTGGCGGCCTTGGCGCTGGCCTTGGCGGGCGTGCCGGTCTTGTTCGCGTTCAAGTTGTGCTCCTCCTGGGTCACATCGAGAGCCGGATCGTGCACGACGTCTCCGGCAGGTGGGGGTCGAACTCCATGCGCACGCCGTCGGGCGAGTTGAACACCCGCTCGAACACGCCCTTGCAGATGAGCAGGCAGCCCTGTTCGGGCAGCGCGTTCGGGTTGGGCAACGTCGAAGGATCGGCGCAGGTGTGCCACGCGCAGTTGGGCACCTCCATCACCGCCGTGCCGGTGGCCGTGTCCATCTCGGTGATCTCCGAGTCGCCCACCAAGAACGCGGCGAAGCGGCCCGGGTCGACGATCTTGGCCGCCAACTCCTTCACCCGGTGCCGCTTGCCTGTGCCCTGCTCGCGCTCGGCACGCGACTTGCGCGCGGCGTTGTCGAGTGCGTCGATCTCGCGCTGCGAATCCTGACGGGCCAGCGCCGCGCCCGAGCCGATGACGATCTCCTCGTACTGCGCCTGCGAGAAGTGCGGGCGCAGTTCG
>CAUJEE010000023.1 GCA_963169215.1 Actinomycetota bacterium | reverse complement strand
AGGCGCGCAAGGGTGTGGCGAACAGGTCTTCCGCAGCCTGCTCGAGGCTCTCGTCCATCCCCTGCATGCGGGCCCGGACGATCAGGGTGACGACAGCCGCGGAGAAGATCGACTGGCCGATCCACAGTGGCGCGAGGCCCTCGCGGAAGATGCCCCCGAAGGAGATGAACTGCAGCTGCATGCCGGTGGCGTCGACGATCTCGGGGGTGGTGAGCACCAACAGCAACACGGCGGTGAAGCCCACCGTCCAGCGGCCGGGGCGACGGGCGAGGGCGATGCCCGCCAGCGTGCCGAGGAACACCGAGAAGATTGCCGCCACCGCCGCAGCCTTGAACGACGAACTCACCGAGCTGGTGAGCAGGGTGTTGTCCCACATCTCGCCGTACCAGCGGGTGGAGAACCCGGCCCACACCTCGAGCGCCTTGTTGTCGTTGAACGAATGGCCGACGACGAACACCAGCGGCAGGTACAAGAACACGATCACCAGCGCCGAGCACACCCACAACACTGCGTTGCTCGACTGTTGGGGCAGCGCGGCGACCAGCGCCGACACGGCGCAGATCACGCCGAGGGCGACCAAGACCGTCACCAGGCTCGACGACGACGGCTTGAACACGAACAGACCGGCGGCCACAGTGACGAGCGCAGTCGCCACCGCGCCGATGCGCGGGTCGGAGCGCATGACTGCGCGCAACAGGCGGAAGGCGAGGAAGCCGAGGGCGAGCACGACGAGGATGGAGAAGATCAGGATCACTGCGATCGCCGCCCCGAGGGCCGGGTTCTGCGCGGAGATGAACTGCGACGCCACCAGGTTGCCCGGCATGTTGCCGTCGGCTCCGCCGAGCACGTTGGCGGTGATGTAGTCGCCGGCCAGCGGCACGAACACGAGCACCACCCCGGCGACTATGCCCGGCGCGGCCAACGGCAAAGTGATCTGCAAGAAGGTGCGCAAGCGGTCGGCGAACAGATCCTTGCTCGCCTCACGCAGGTTCGGGTCGAGCCGGTCGAGCGCCACGAAGAGCGGGAAGATCATCAGCGGCAGGTAGTTGTAGACCACACCGATCTGCACGCCAACGCGCGAGTCGAGCAGGTCGAGTCGATTGCCGATCAACCCCCAATCGACCAATGTGTTGGAGATGAGTCCCTTGGGGGCGAGCACGATGCGCCACGCGAGCGTGCGGATGAGGAAGTTGGTGAAGAACGGCACGGCCAACAGGGCGAGCACGATGCCCTTGCCGCGTCGCACCTTGGTGGCCAGCAGGTAGGCGATCGGGAAGGCGACGATGACGCACAGGAACGTGCCCAGCAACGTGGTGCGCATGCCCTGCACCAGCACCTTGGTGAACAACCCGCCGAAGCCGCCTTCGAGCGCGTCGCGGTAGTTGTCGAGCGACAGCCGCGAGTAGCTCACCCGCCCGGCAGTGCCCGGGATCTTGCTGCCGAAGCTGGCCGCCACGACCAGCACGACCGGCACCAGGAAGAACAGCGCCCACCACGCCCACAAGGGCACAGCGAGTGCGAATCTGGGCAAGCGCAGACGAAGGCGTCGGCCTTCACCGGTGTCGGTCGTGCTGGTCATCATCGTGGCTCAGGCGCCCGCCGCGGCCTTGGCCTTGTTGTAGATGTCGACCACCGCATCCTGATTGCCGAGCGAACCCGACCGCATGCGCGACACCTCTTCGTCGGTGAAGTACACCAACTCGAGGTACGGGGTGTCGGCCGGCAGCGCGTCCTTGGCCGCCTGGATGCCCGTGTTGTACCCATGGAACGCCACGTCGACGGCCGAGTTGGCCGGGTCGAGGATGAAGTTCATGAAGTTGTAGCAGGCGTCGAGGTTGGCTGCGTCCTTGAGGATGCACCAGGTGTCCATCCACAGCTCGGTCTCCGGCGCGCCGAGGCCCCAGCCGTAGTCGTCGGGGTTGTCACCCGCCTCCTCGACCGACAACAGACCCTGGCGGGCATCGCCGTTCCACACCATCGACAGCATGTAGTTGCCCTGGGTGAGGCTGATTCCCGGATACGAGTCGAACGCCTTGATGTGCTGGGCGAACTCGTTCACCAAGAACTCTTCACACGCTGCCAGTTCGGCCTCATCGGTGGTGTTCCAGTCGATCCCGTTGGCCCAGAAGTACATGCCGGTCAGGTTGGGAGCAGTGTCGAGGATCGAGGTCTGCCCGCTGGCCTCGTTCATCGCCACGTCGATGAAATCGGCCCACGTGTTGATCTCGCGGTCGATCTGCGTCTTGTCGTAGATCCAACCGGCGGAACCCCAGTTCTTGCATATCGAGTGCTTGTTGCCCGGGTCCCACTCCTGGTTGGTGTAGGCCGCGTCGAGGTTGCCGAAGTTGGTCACCCGGCTGAGGTCGAGTTCCTCCAGCAGACCTTCGGCGACCAACTGGGGGATGTAGACACCCGTCGGGCAGATCATGTCGAAGCCGCTGTTGCCCCCGGCCGCGACGAGCTTCTGGATCGCCTCTTCGTTCGAGTTGAAGATGGTGATCTCGATGTTGCCGAATGATGCCAGCAGGTCGGGGTCGTCGTACTCGGCCCAGGTGAGCAGCTTGAACGAGTCGGCGCTGCCGCCCCCACCGCCGCCACTGTCCTTGTCGTCGTCACCGCACGCGGCGAGGAAGGCCGCGAGGGCGGCCGAACCTCCCACTGCGGCGAACATCTGCCGGCGGCTCATCGCGCCGACAATGCGCTGGGCCGCTGCCTGGTCGGCGAGGATGCGGAGAGTACGGTCGGGATTCTTCATCGGGACTCCTTGCTCTGGTTGTTGTTCACGCTCCGTCCTCGTCGGCGGGCAGCCCGGCTGCCTCGGTGAGGACGATCTCGGCCTGACGGTCGGAGAACTGGTAGACGTCGTCGGCACTCCAGGTGCACCACACCCGGTCATTGACGCCGAAGCGGGCGGTACCGTCGGCACGCGGCGCGAGCACCACGATGTCGCGCCCGTGGCTCTCGACCACGTACTGCAGCACGTCGCCGAAGTGCGCCACACCCGCCACCCGGCCGCGCAGCACATTGTCCGGCGAGTCGGGCTCGCTGGCGGTGAGGCGGAAGCACTCCGGGCGCACCGCGGCCAGTGCGCCGGCGCCGACAGCGATCGGTTCGTCGGGGCGGGTGACGCGGAAAACGGTGCCGTCGTCGGCGCGCACTCCATTCTTGATCGCGACTCCACGCCAGAAGTTGTTGCGTCCGATGAACGCGGCCACGAACGCCGACGCCGGGCGCTCGTACACGGTCTCCGGATCGGCAAGTTGTTCGATGTGGCCGTCGAGCATGATCGCGATGCGATCGCTCATGCTCATCGCCTCTTCCTGGTCGTGGGTGACGAAGATGAAAGTGATGCCGAGTTGGCTCTGCAGCAGCTTCAGCTCGATCTGCATCTCCTCGCGCAGCTTGCGGTCGAGCGCGCCCAGCGGCTCGTCGAGCAGCAGCACGCTCGGCCGGTTGACGAGAGCACGGGCGAGGGCCACACGCTGCTGCTGGCCACCTGACAGTTGACGCGGCATGCGGCCGGCGAGATGGCTCATCTTCACCATCGCCAAGGCCTCGCTCACCCGGTCGGCGAGGTCGGCCTTGGGCACCTTGCGCTGCTTCAAGCCGTAGGCGACGTTGGTGGCCACATCCATGTGCGGGAACAGCGCATAGCTCTGGAACACCGTATTGACATCGCGCCTGTAGGGCGGGATGCCCTGCACGTACTGACCACTGATGCGGATGAACCCCTCGTCGGGCTGCTCGAACCCGGCCAGCATGCGCAAGGTGGTGGTCTTGCCGCAGCCAGATGGACCGAGAAGGGAGAGGAACTCACCCGGCCGCACCTGCAGATCGATCTCGTCGACGGCGACCATCGAGCCGAACCGCTTGGTGACCCCTTCGAGTTCGACTGCGCCGCGCTGGGTGGATGCCATCGCACCGCCAGTGGTCGTGCTCGTATCCGTCACGATGTCGCTCCCCCAGATTGTCGCTCGCTGTGCCGACCCGGCCGAAGTGGCCGTTGCCCAGGCAAGTGTAGACACATTGCCGCCACCCACCGTGACACGGAGGGTGGGGGCCCCGCAAGGGAACCCGCTGGAAGAGTCGCCCGCCGCGACGGATTCCCTTGCCAACGGCCCCGACGAGCACCATTATCCGTGGCGATGGAACGCAACACTGCTCATCTCGACGACATCGACCGGGCGATCATCGAGGAGTTGCAGCGCGACGGCCGCACCCCCTACACCCGCCTCGGCGCCGCCGTCGGCCTGTCGGAGGCTGCCACCCGCCAGCGCGTGCAGCGCTTGGTCGACCAGGGCGCGATGCAGGTGGTGGCAGTCACCGACCCGTTGTCGCACGGCTACCGACGGATGGCGATGGTCGGCGTGCGCACCTCCGGCCCCACCGACGGCGTCGCGGCGACGCTGGCGAAGATGACCGACATCGCCTACCTGGTGGTGACCGCCGGTTCGTTCGACCTGCTCGCCGAAGCGGTGGTCGGCGACGACACCGCGCTGCTCGAGCTGACCAACCGCATCCGCGCGGTCCCCGGGGTGACCAGCACCGAAACCTTCATCTACCTCGCGCTGGTGAAGCAGACCTTCAACTGGGGCGCGCGCTGACGACGCGCTGAGCGAGGCAGCGAGCGAGGAGTTCTACCATCACCCGCCGCGGCGACCAAGGTCGGTCGCGCGGGTGAGGCGCGAGTATCGCTCCGGGCGGCGGGTGTAGAGCAGCCCGAAGGTGGCTGCCTCCTCCCGCTGGGCGAGATCGAGATCGGCCACCAGCACCGTCGGTTGGTTGCGCCCGGCCTCGATCAGCACCCGCCCGTACGGATCGGAGACGAACGACGACCCGAAGAAGGTGAGCGGCCCCTCCGTGCCGATGCGGTTGACGGCCACCATGAAGGTGGCGTTGGCCAGCCCATTGGCGGCAATCGTCTGGTGCCACATCGGCTGGGTGTCGACGTCGGGCCAGGTCGGCTCGCTGCCGATCGCCGTCGGATAGACGATCACCTCCGCCCCGTCGAGCGACAGCACGCGTGCCAGCTCGGGGAACCACTGATCCCAACAGGTGGGGAACCCGAAGCGGGCGCCGGCGACATCCACCACCGGGCAGTCTTCGTCGGCCGGCTGGAAGTAGCGGTCTTCGTGGTAGTTGTCGAACTCGGGGATGTGCGTCTTGCGCGTACGCGCCAGCAGCGAGCCGTCGGGGCCGACGCAGATCGCGGTGTTGAAGCCGCGACCGTCGGCGGTGCGCTCGTAGAGCGACGCATGCACGAAGATGCCGTGGGTGGCGGCGGCGGCTCTGGCCAGCGCCACCGTCGGGCCGGTTTCCAGGTCTTCTCCGTAGCGCGCGAGCGCGTCGGGCACGTCGGGATTCCAGCAGAAGTAGGGCGACAGGGTGAGTTCCTGCAACAGCACCACCTGCGCCCCGTGCGCGGCCGCGAGGGCGATGCCGTCGCGTAGCTGCCCCGCATGCGCTGCCGCATCGGGCAGCCACGCGCACTGCACCGCGCCGACGCGCAGCGTGCGCCGAGGCAAGCTCGCGTCGGGGAAGAGCGACGGCAGAGGGCCGTCGCGCACCAACAGGTCGAAGGCGGTCACCGGCGCCGTCACTCAGCTTTCGATGTTGGCCATCACGTGCTTGATGCGCGTGTAGTCGTCGAGCGCATAGGCCGACAAGTCCTTGCCGTAGCCCGACTTCTTGTAGCCGCCGTGGGGCATCTCGGCGACCAGCGGGATGTGGGTGTTGATCCACACACAGCCGAAATCGAGCCGCTTGGCCATCCGCATCGCCGTGCCGAAGTCTTTGCTCCACACGCTGGAGGCGAGGCCGTACTGCACACCGTTGGCGAAGCGCACCGCCTCGTCCTCGTCGGCGAACTTCTGCACGGTGATCACCGGGCCGAAGATCTCGTTCTGGCTCATCTCGTCGGATTGGGTGAGGCCGGCGACGACCGTCGGCTCGAAGAAGAACCCGTCGCCGGCCAGCTTGTTGCCGCCGGCGGCGATGGTGGCGTGGCTCGGCGCGCGGCTCACCAGGCCGCTCACGTGGGCCAGCTGGTTGGGGTTGTTCACCGGACCGAACAGCACGTCCTCGTCGTCGGGCTGGCCGGTCTTCAGCCCCTTGGCCTGCTCGGCCAGCGCGGCGACGAAGTCGTCGTAGGCCGCGGCATGGCACAACACACGCGTGGCCGCAGTGCAGTCCTGCCCGGCGTTGAAGTAGCCGGCGATGGCGATGCTCTCCGCCGCAGCCGCGACGTCGGCGTCGCCGAACACCACAACCGGCGCCTTACCGCCGAGCTCGAGGTGCACGCGCTTGAGGCTCTGCGATGCTGCCTCGGCCACCTGCATGCCGGCGCGCACCGATCCGGTGACACTCACCATCGACGGGGTGTCGTGCAGCACCATCGCCCTCCCGGTATCGCGGTCGCCGCAGATCACGTTGAGCACGCCCGGCGGCAGGAACTCGGCGGCGATCTCGGCCAGCAGGCCGGCGCTGGCGGGCGTTGTGTCGCTGGGCTTGAGTACCACCGTGTTGCCCGCCGCGATCGCGGGGGCGAACTTCCACACCGCCATCATCATCGGGTAGTTCCACGGCGCCACCTGCGCGCACACACCGATGCTCTCGCGCCGGATCATGCTGGTCATGCCGCGCATGTACTCGCCGGTACTCTTGCCCTCGAGGTGGCGGGCCGCGGTGGCGAAGAAGCGGATCTGATCGACCATCGGCGGGATCTCCTCGCTCTCGGTGAGGTGCCGCGGCTTGCCCGTGTTCTCCACCTCCAGCGCGATCAGGTCGGCCGCCCGCGCCTCCACCGCGTCGGCGATGCGGAACAGGGCCAGCGACCGCTCGCTCGGCGTCGAGTCCTTCCACTGTTCGTAGGCGGCCGCGGCCGCGCCCATCGCCGCGTCGATGTCGGGGGCACCGGACAAGGCCACCGTCGCGTACTTCTTGCCGGTGACCGGGTTGACGACATCGGTGGTGCGGCCCTCGGCCGCGTCGACGTATTCACCATTGACGAAGTTCTTGAAGCTCTTCATGCGCGTGACTGTAGCCAGGCCCGCGCGCACTCGTCGCCAGCGACCCACCCGACACCCCCGATTTCGTCTCTGTCATCGCCCGACCACCAACCATCGAGGCACCGACAGGACACGGACGGCAAGGGCCCGGGTGAAGGCGGGATCACACTGGTCGCGTCAGAGGATCGGGCGGAGTACGAACTTGCTCTCCGTGCGGGCGACCCCCGCGTCGGTCTTCAACCAGCGGATGAAGCCGTCGAGACCGTCCGCCCCGGCGCAGTCGACCACGATCGTGTAATCGGCCGGGCCGGTGACGTACATCGCCAGCGCGACCTCGTCGCGCTCGGCCAGGCGGGCCTCGAACAATGCCGGATCGGTGCCGGGAGGCAGGGCGACGTCGACCACCGCCCGCACGTCGCGCCCGAGCGCGGCGGGATCGATGCGCGCCTCGTAGCCACGGATCGCCCCGAGTGCCTCCAGGCGGCGCACGCGGTCGGCGGCCGACGACGGGGCAAGGTGCACCCGATCGGCCAGTTCCTTCCAACTGATCCGACCCTCTTCACGCAGAATCCCGACGATTCGCCGGTCGATTGCGTCTAACACCCTTGATTCATCGGCCACCACTGCACATTGCCACAGAATCTGCTGTTGATCAACGGTTCACGAGAGCACATGATTCCGTTCATGAGCAGCGAACCCAGGATCACCACCGTCGGCGTGCCCAAGGAGATCAAGGTGCAGGAGTACCGGGTGGCGATGACACCCGACGGCGTGCGCGAACTCGAGCGCCATCAGGTGCAGGTGTACGTGCAGTCCGGCGCGGGGGAAGGGGCCAGCTTCGGCGACGACGACTACCGCGCCGCGGGGGCCACCATCGTGCCCACCGCAGCCGACGCGTGGGCGCAGGAGATGGTGGTGAAGGTGAAAGAGCCCAAGCCGGAGGAGTTCGCCTTCCTGCGCCCCGACCTGACCCTGTTCACCTACCTGCACCTGGCCGCCTACCCGGGCGTCGCCGAGGCGCTGCTCGCCGCCGGCACCACTGCGCTGGCCTACGAGACGGTGCAGACTGCCGACGGCGCGCTGCCGCTGCTGGCCCCGATGAGCGAGGTTGCCGGGCGACTGGCCCCGCAGATGGGCGCCCACTACCTCGAGCGGCACAACGGCGGTCGCGGCGTGCTGATGGGTGGTGCCCCCGGCGTGCAGCCGGCCAAGGTGGTGGTGCTCGGCGCCGGCAACGTCGGCTGGAACGCGGCTTGGATCGCGGCCGGCATGGAGGCCGAGGTGGTGCTGTTCGACAAGAACCTCGATCGCCTGCGCTGGGTCGACCAGATCAACAAGGGCCGCATCGTCACCCTCGCCTCCAACCGCGGCGCGCTCGAACGCAACCTGGCCGATGCCGACCTGGTGATCGGCGCGGTGCTCGTCGCCGGCGGCCGTGCGCCGATCGTGGTGAGCGACGACATGGTGCAGGGGATGAAGAAGGGGGCGGTGATCGTCGATGTCGCCGTCGACCAGGGTGGCTGCATCGAGACCACCCACGAGACCACCCACGCCGAGCCGGTGTACGAGGTGCACGGCGTATTGCATTACGCGGTTGGCAACATGCCCGGTGCGGTGCCACACACCAGCACCTACGCGCTCACCAACGCCACCCTGCCCTACCAGATCGAGTTGGCCACGCGCGGTGTGGCCGATGCGTGTTCGCGCGATGCGGCACTGGCCCACGGCCTGAACACCCACGCGGGGATGGTGACCAACGGGCCGGTGGCCGAGTTCTTGCAGAAGGACGTCGCCGAGCCGCTCACAGCCCTGCGCGGCTGAGGCAACCCGACGCGAGCGCCGCGGCGCAGCAGACCCCTGGCACGCGGTGCCAAGCCACCGTCACCTCGGCTCGCGCCACATCAGCCACAGCGGTGGCCCCCCGCCGGGCAGATCGAACACTGAGCCGACCTGAAAGCCGTGGCGACCGTAGAACGCGAGGTTGCTCTCCTTCGAGTTCTCCAGGTACATCCCCACCCCTTCTCGGTCGGCGCGCATGGTCATCGGTTCGATCAGCGCCCGCCCCAGACCAATGCCCCGGTGCTCGGGGCGGATGCCAAGGAACTCGAGGTAGTAGTGCGGTTCGTGCGGGTGCTGTTCCTCAACTGCCCGCAGCACATGCAGGTTGGGCAGGAAGCGGCGGCCGTACATGCGCACGAATCTCGGCGCCCAGCGCACCACCTGGCGTGTCGGCACCTTCCAGTGGTCGGGCAGCGCCCACACCGCCGCGCCGGCGACCTGGCCGGCAACCTGGCCGGTGGCCTGGCCCGCTACGTGGCCCGCGGCCTGGCCCGCCACATCGGCAATGTCGACCCGGCCGTGCGCCCAATGGATGCGGGTGAACGCGTCGAAGAACGGTGCCGAACGCTCGACGGGCAGATGCACCTGCCCGGTGAGGAACTGCTTCACCGGGTCGTCGACGAAGGCGGCAGCGAGCGCGACGGCGATCGCCGGCAGATCGGCCCATGTCGCCGGGCGCGCGACGGACGGCATACGGTCAACGCTATGACACGCGACATCGGCACTGGTGCGATCAAGCTCGGCTACAACACCGGCTACTGGGGCAGTGGGCCGCCGGCCGGGGCGCTGGAGGCGATCGTCGAGGCCGAGCGCCTCGGCTTCGACTCGGTGTGGACCGCCGAGGCCTACGGCAGCGACGCGGTGAGCCCGCTCGCCTGGTGGGGCGCGCACACCAGCCACCTCCGGCTGGGCACCGCGGTGATCCAGATGAGCGCCCGCACGCCTGCCGCGACGGCGATGGCCGCGATGTCGCTCGACCACCTCTCCGACGGACGCTTCATCCTCGGCCTCGGCGCGAGCGGCCCACAGGTGGTGGAGGGGTGGTACGGGCAGCACTACCCCCGACCGTTGGCGCGCACACGTGAATACGTGCAGATCGTGCGCGACATCATCCGCCGGGAGGTGCCCATCGACCACCACGGCGAGTTCTTCCACATGCCGCTCACCGCCGAACAAGGCGGCACTGGCCTGGGCAAGCCGCTGAAGAGCACGATCCATCCGCGGCGCAAGGAGATCCCTATCTTCCTCGGCGCAGAGGGGCCGAAGAACGTCGCCCTCGCGGCCGAGATCTGTGACGGCTGGCTGCCGTTGTTCTTCAGCCCCAAGGACGACGCCCACTACCGCCGCTGCCTGGCCGAGGGTTTCGCCGCCGCCGGCGACCCGGGCAAGGCGGAGCGCTTCGAGGTGGCCAGCACGGCCTACATCATCCCCGGCGACGACGCCGAGCAGTGCGCCGACTTCGTGCGCCCGTTCGTCGCCCTGTACGCCGGCGGCATGGGCGCGCGCGACGTCAATTTCCACTTCGAAGTGTTCGCCCGCATGGGCTGGGAGGAAGTGGCGCTGAAGGTGCAGGACCTCTACCTGCAGGGCAAGAAGCAAGAGGCCGCCGCGAGCATCCCGCTGGCGATGGTGGAAGATGTCGCCCTCGTCGGGCCACCGGCCAAGATCAAGGACGAAATGCAGCGCTGGAAGGAGACATGCATCACCACCTTCTTGGTGAGCGGCCCGCAGCAGATGCTCGCGCAGTACGCCGACATGATCCTCGGCTGATCTACGTGCGCCCGGTGCGCCCGCCCTGCCCGCGCCGTTCGAGGTAGGCGAGGGCCGCCGCCCGGCCCTCGTCGTCGCTCAACCCGGCGAACAGGCTGTCGCCGTCGGCCCAGCTACGCCCGGTGCCCACCATCGCCTCGGTCACCGCGTTGACGTGCGCCTTGGTCTCCAGCAACGCCAGCTTGGCCTTGCCCAACAGCACCTGCACCAGCTCCTCAACCTCCGCGTCGAGGCGGTCGTCGGCCACCACCCGGTTGAGGAACCCCACCGCCTTGGCCTCGGCCGCGTCGAACGGACGACAGGTCATCACCAGCTCCTTGGCCACCACCGGGCCGACCTCGCGCACCAAGCGGGGAATGCCGCCCCAGGCCAGAGGGATACCGATGTCGACCTCGGGGATCGAGAACTGCGCGCTCTGCGCCGCGACCCGCAGGTCGCACGCCGATGCCACCACCACGCCGCCGCCAACGCACCAGCCGTGGATGCGAGCCACGGTGACGGCGCGCATCTCCTCCAGCGCGCGGGCCATCCGCCAGCCGACGTGGCGATCCTCCATCGGGGCCGATTCGCTGAACGCCGACAGATCGGCCCCGGCGGAGAACGCGCGGCCGGCACCGCTCACCACCACCACCTTCAGCTGGTGATGCTCGTCGAACCAGCGGGCGGCCTGTTCGATCTCGTGCAGTGTGAGGCTGCTCAGCGGGTTGAGCTTGTCGGGCCGGTTCAGCTGCAACGAGCCGCGCTGGCCGTCGACGGTGGCGACGATCGTTTCGAACTCTGCCCTACTGGTGATGCCGCGGTCGGTCATGTGTCAAGTGTGTCAGCCCACGACCGGCTCAGCGCCGCCGGAGCCACGTAGCCTCACGTCACCGGTTCCCCCGACATGTCCAGTTCGCCAGCGTCACCAGCCATCCCCCAGCACCGCCCGGGCAGCGCCCGTGCCGCGCTCGCCTACCCCGAGTACCGGCGGATGTGGACCTCGTCGTTCTTCTCCATGATCGGCACCTGGATGCAGAACGTCGTGCTGCCGGTGTACGTGCTCGATCGCACCGGAAGCACCACGCTCGTCGGGCTCACCGTGTTCGCCCAGCTCGGGCCGCAGCTGCTCCTCGCCATTCCCGCGGGCGTGATCGCCGACCGCTTCGACCGTCGCCGTTGGCTGATCACGATGCAACTGGTACAACTCGTCTTCTCCGCCGCGCTCGCCCCGCTCGCCGCCACCGATGCCCCGCTGTGGACGATCTTCGTCGTCGCCTTCGGTGTGGGCTGCGGCAGCTCGCTGAACGCGCCCGCATGGGCGGCGATGCTGCCCACGCTCGTGGCTCGCGCCGACATCCCCGGCTCGGTTTCGCTCAGTTCGGTTTCGCTCAACGCCTCGCGCGTGGTCGGTCCGGTGATCGTCGCCGTGCTGCGTTCGTCGGGAGTCGCCATCGCCGACATCTTCCTCATCAACGCCGCCACCTATCTGTTCGTGGTCTTCGCGCTCGCCCGCACCTCGATCCCGCGGCCTGCCGGCCGCACCGTCGATGCCGGCCTGGCTGCGTTCACGAGCGGTATCCGTATCGTGCGCGCCCGCGCCGACCTCAGCCGGGTGATCACCACGATGACGCTGTTCTCGCTGATCAGCCTGCCCTACGTCGGCCTGTTCGCTGTCGTCGCCCGCGAGAACTTTGGCATCCTCAAGGGCTCCACCCGCTACGAATGGCTGTACGCCACGTGGGGCACCGGCGCGGCCCTCGGCGCGCTGGCCGTGGGCACCGTGTTCGTCGGCTTCGACATCCGCACCCTCGCCCGCCGCGCGCTGGTGGCCTTCGCCGTCTTTCTCGGGCTGTTCGCCGTCGTCACCACTCAGCCATTGGCCTTCACCGTCGCGCCGCTGCTCGGCTTCGCCTACTTCACGCTGGCCACCTCGCTCAACACGATCTACCAGAGCCGCCTCGAAGACCACCAGCGCGGGCGGGCGATGTCACTGTGGTTCATGGCGTTCGGTGGCACGGTGCCGATCGGCAACATGTTGTTCGCCCCGGTGATGGACACCATCGGCACCCGATGGACATTGGGCATCGGTGCCGTCGGCGCGTTGTGGCTGGCGCGCTGGTGCGACATCGCCGCCATCGACCGTCGACTCGAAGCTCGCTGATCCCCGCCCGACGCCCGCACTGCTAGCGCTCGGGTTCGGCCGCCGACGGCTGTTCGCCGGCCAACGCCAGCGCGACCTGTTCGAGGCCGGCGACGCGACTGCCCTTCACCAGCACAGCGTCGCCGTCGGCTAGCGGCCCGACCGCGGCCACCGCGTCGGCCACCGGGGTGACGCCGTACAGGTCGGTGCCGACGGCGACCACCTCGATGCCATGACCGCGGGCGTAGTCGACGATCGACCGGTGCTCGTCGGCGGGGCGATCGATCTCGGCCATCACGCCCAGCACCGCGATGCGACGCGACGCGGGCAGCACCGCCAACGCGTCGAGTGCGGCGCGCATGCTGGTGGGGTTGGCGTTGTACGCGTCGTTCAGCACCGTTGCCCCCAGCAGCGTGCGCAGCACTTGCATGCGCATCGCCGTCAGCCCCACCTCGGCCAGTGCAGCCGCCCCCTTGTGCAGATCGCCACCGGCTGCGGCCACCGCCGTCAGCGCGGCCGCAGCGTTGTGCACCATGTGCCGCCCGCTCACCCCGAGATGCACTTCCGCGTCGCCCCACGGGGTGTACAGGCCGAAGGTGGGGCGGGCGATCTCGTCGAGGTGCACCCCGTCGATGCGCACGTCGACGGCGAGGTCGTGCGACTCGCCGTAGAAGACCACCGGCGCGAACGCGCGCGCGGCCATCGCCCGCACGTGCAGATCGTCGTGGTTGAGGATCACCAACCCGTTGGGCGACACGCTCTCCACCAGCTCGCCCTTGGCCCGGGCGACGCCGGCGAGGCCGCCTACGCGGTCACTGTGCGCTTCCGCGACGCGGGTGAGTACGGCGATCGACGGGCGGGCGATGCGGCACAGCTCGCCGATCTCGCCATGGCCGCGCATGCCCATCTCCACCACCAGCACCTCGGTGTCGTCGGGGCAGTTGAGCACGGTCGTGGGCAGGCCCTGTTCGTTGTTGAAGCTGCGCTCGTTGGCCCACGTGCGCCGACTGGCGGCAAGCGCGGCCCACGCCATGTCTTTCGTGCTCGTCTTGCCCACCGAGCCGGTGATCGCCACCACCGGGCCGTGAAAGTCGTGGCGTAGCACCGACGCGAGACGCATCAGCGCGACAAGCGTGTCGGGCACCGCGATCGCCGTGGCGGCGACGCCAGGTAGTGGCCCACGCGAGGTGAGGTAGGCCGCGGCGCCGCGCTCCACCGCGTCGGCGACGAAGTCGTG
>CAUJEE010000022.1 GCA_963169215.1 Actinomycetota bacterium | reverse complement strand
AGGCCGGTGGGCGCGCCCGCGGGGATGCCGGGGGCTCCAGGTGGCTTCCAGCAGCCGCGGCCGATGCCGGGCATGGCGGGCGCACCAGGCATGGCGCCTCGTCCGATGGGCGCGATCCCCGCGGGGACTCAGCCGAGCGTGCCGCGTCCGCCGGGGCCGGGCATGCCGGTGCTGCGCGAGGCGATCGTCGCCCACCAGCAGCGCTTCTACGGCCTCGCCTACGACCCGGCGACGGAGGTGCTGGTCACCGCCGGCGCCACCGAGGCGCTGGCCGGCGCGCTGCTCGGCCTGCTCGACACCGGCGACGAGGTGGTGCTGTTCGAGCCGATGTACGACAGCTATCAGGCGTGCATCGCGCTCGCCGGCGCGGTCGCCCGCCCGGTGACGCTACGCCCGCCGCACTACGACTTCGACCCCGACGAGTTACGCGCGGCGATCGGCCCGAAGACCAAGTTGCTGCTGGTGAACACCCCGCACAACCCCACCGGCAAGGTGCTCGGCCGGGCCGACCTGCAGGTGATCGCCGACATCGCGATCGAGCGCGACCTGATCGTGATCACCGACGAGGTGTACGAGCACCTCACCTTCGACGACATCGAACACATCCCGATGGCAACGCTGGCGGGGATGCGCGACCGCGTGCTGTCGATCAGCAGTGGCGGCAAGACGTTCAACACCACCGGCTGGAAGGTGGGCTGGATGTGCGGGCCGGCGCCGTTGGTGGCCGCGGCGCGCACGGTCAAGCAGTTCCTCACCTTCGTGAGCAGCGGCCCGTTCCAGCCGGCGATCGCCGTCGGCCTGGGGCTGCCCGACCACTACTACGACAACCTGCGCCACGACCTGCAGGCCAAGCGCGACCGGCTGCTGCCCGGTCTGCACGCGGCCGGGTTCGAGGTGTTCCCCACGCAGAGCACGTACTTCGTCACCGTCGACATCCGCCCGCTGCGCCCCGACGGCGACGGGATGGCCTTCTGCCGCGAGTTGCCGCATCGCTGCGGCGTGGTGGCGATCCCCAACGAGGTGTTCTACGTCAACAAGCACGAGGGTCGTCACCTGGTGCGGTTCGCCTTCTGCAAACGCCTCGAAGTGCTCGACCAAGCCGTCGCGAGGATGGGTTAGCGGCGGTCGGGGAGGAAGCGGAAGCGATCGCGTACGTCGGCCACCACCGCCGGGTCGATGTCGGCGGTGAGGATCGTCTCGTGCTGCGACCCGGTGGCCAGCAGCTCGCCGAGCGGGTCGACGATGCGGCTGTCGCCGACGTAGCGCAGCCCGCCACCCTCACCCACCCGGTTGCAGCCCACCACATAGGCCTGGTTCTCGATCGCCCGCGCCTGCAGCAGCGTCATCCAGTGCAGGCGGCGCGGCTCGGGCCAGTTGGCAGGCACGATGTAGAGGTCGGTGGTGGGGGCCAGTGCCCAGAACTCGTCGGCGAAGCGCAGGTCGTAACACACGAACGGGCTGATGCGCACGCCCTCGATCTCGATCTGCACCAACTCGCTGCCGGCGCGGAAGTGGTTGTGCTCGCCGGCGAAGGTGAACGGGTGGATCTTGTGGTAGCGGTGCACTGTGCCGTCGGGCCCGGCGAACACCAAGCTGTTCGCCGGACGCCGGTCACCGGATCCGGACTCGGCGGCGTCGGCCGGGATCTCCGGGCACGACCCGCACACCCACACCCCGTGGCAGGTGGCCATCTCCTGCAGGAACTGCGCCGAAGGCCCGCCCTCGGGCTCGGCCAACGCCGGGTCGTCGACGGCGAATCCGGTGGAGAAGGTCTCGGTGAGCACCACTAGCTGTGCACCACCGGCGGCGGCGGCCGCGACCTGGGGCGCCAGGCGCCGGAAATTGGCGCTTCGATCGTTCCAGACGACGTCGTGCTGAATCGCTGAAAGTCTGATACCCCCCACGGTAAGTCCTTTTTCAGATCTGTGGATTAAGCTGATCACTAATGCAGGAACTACGCACCGCCCCCCGCCAGCGCCGGAGTCAGCAGTCTATCGAGGCCATTCTCGACGCTGCCGAGCGACTGATCCACGAACAAGGTCAGGTCGCCTTCACCGCCAACGAACTGGCTGTAGCCGCGAACATGTCGATCGGCCGCGTCTACTACTGGTTCCCCGACATGCCGAGCGTGGTCAACGCGCTCGCCGAACGCGCCGGCGAGCGGCTCAGCGCCCTGGTGTCGGGCGTGCTGCAGCTCGACCCCGACTCGTCGACCGACACGATGATCAAGTCGGTCATCGATGAGTTGTGCCGACACATCGACGACAACCCGTCGACGGTGGCATTGTGCCTCAGCGGGAGCGGCGACCTCGACTACGGGCAGGGGATGCGCGGCCGCATCGTCGACATCGTCGCCGCCTTGTTGCGCGACCGTGTGCCCGGCATCGAAGAGCCCGAGATCCAGCTGGTGGCGAACACGGCGACCGGCATCGCGCTCGGCATGCTGCACGCCTACCTGAAGGCCCCGATCGAACACCGCCGGGTGGTGCGCGACGAGTTGGTGTACGTGCTCGCCGCGTGGCTGTACGCCCGCTACCCGGCCGTCGACGACGCGGTGTGGAACGACCCCGACGCCGCGTTGCAGCCGTCACGTCGCCCGCGCAAAGTGAAGACGATGAACCCGGTGCACCCCGGGCTGGCCACGGCCGCTGCTGCGGTCTGATCGCTGCCGCCCGGGTCGCGGCTGTGGCCAGTGACCGAGGCCGCACGATGGCACCCCGCCCGTAGGCTGCGTGCATGATCGCCAAGCCGACGCGGATGATCACTGCCGACGAAGCCCTGCCTGGGCGCACCGACCAGACGATGCCAGTGTCTGATCGCCACCACGTGCTCGACGCGCCGCTCACTGCCCCGTGGCCGGCAGGCATCGAACTGGGGGTGTTCGGGATGGGCTGCTTCTGGGGGGCGGAACGCAAGTTCTGGCAGACCTCAGGCGTGTACAGCAGCGCCGTCGGCTACGCCGGTGGGTTCACCCCCAACCCCAGCTACGAAGAGACGTGCACCGGCTGCACCGGCCACACCGAGGTGGTGCTGGTGGCCTTCGACCCGCAACAGGTGAGCTACGACGAACTGCTGCGCGTGTTCTGGGAGAATCACGACCCCACCCAGGGCATGCGCCAGGGGGCCGACGTCGGCACGCAGTACCGCAGCGCGGTGTACACCACCACCGGCGCGCAGGCCGCTGCCGCCGCGCGCAGCCGCGACGCCTACCAACAGTTGCTCACCGCCGCGGGCTACGGCGCGATCACCACCGAACTCGCCCCGCTCGGCCACTTCTACTACGCCGAGCCTTACCACCAGCAGTACCTGGCCAAGAACCCCGACGGCTACTGCGGCATCGGCGGCACCGGGGTGACCTGCCCGGCCGGCCTCGCCATCTGACCGTACCCCCCACCTGGCAGCGTCAGCGGGCGGCGAACTCGCGTAGCGCGGTGCGCAGGTCGTCGAGGTTGTGCACCAGCCGGTCGAGCGAGCATTCCAGCATCAGGTTCACCACTTCGTGCTCGAAGCGCCGCCGCCAGTCGGTGTGCAGGCCGATCAGAAACTTGCCCTTGGCGAATGCGTAGCCGAGCTCCCAGGCGGTGCCGTCGTCGGTGATGATGCCGTTGAGGCTGGCCACCACCACGTCGCACTCGTCGACCCCACGGCGGTCGTTGTCGAAGATCTGGCGCACGTTGAAGCGGTCCTTGGGCGGGTTGTCGCGGTGGGGCAGGAAGGTGACTAAGCCCTCCTCGGCCACCACCCGCTCGACCGCCTCGATCCACCACCGCTCGCCGTCGTCGAACAGTGGCCCGGCCACGTAAGCACGAAGCGCAGTCATCATCCCCATCCCTTCTCGCGAATGTCTGCCCCGTCGGCGTCGAGGCCGCGCCCCACCCAGCGCACCTCGCCGGGGGTGGCGCTCAGCTTGGCCAACACGCCCTGCATCGGGGTGCCTTCCACGCGCACGATCGCCTCGCGAGCCGCGTAGTGCGCATCGGCGGCGATCTCGGCCATGTCGAGCACCGGCCCGATCGCGGCCTCGGCCGCGGTGAACGCCTCCATCACCTCGGCCTGCGTGCGGGCCGCGCACCACTCGCCCATCAACGCCTCCAGCGGCTCGCGGTTGGCCATGCGCGCGGCGAAGGTGGCGAAACGGTCGTCGCCCTCGACGCCGATCAGGCGCAGTACGCGGGCGGCCACCGAGTCGCTGGACGCGGAGATGCCCACCCACTTGCCATCGGCACAGCGATAGGTGCCCCGCGGCACGGTGTAGGGCAGGCCCGCACCGAGCCGTGATTGCAGCTCACCGGTGAGCCCGTACAGCGTCACGAGCGGGCTCATCAACTGGAACAGGCTCTCCAGCAGGCTGACGTCGACCACTTGGCCCACCCCGCTGTGCAGGGCCACCATCGTCGCCAACGCAGCCACCACGCCGGTGACCTCGTCGGTGAGCGCGATCGGCGGCAGCAACGGCTGCCCGCCGGGCTCACCGCTGATCGCAGCCAGCCCCGACATCGCCTCGGCGATGGTGGCGAACCCGGGGCGGGCCGAGTAGGGCCCGTCCTGGCCGAAGCCGGTGATGCGGGTGATCACCAGCGCCGGATTGCGTGCGTGCAGCACGGCGGGGCCGAGGCCGAGGCGCTCGAGCGTGCCCGGGCGGAAGTTCTCGACCAGCACATGCGCCTCGTCGAGCAGGGCGAGCAGCACGGCGAGGTCGTCGTGGTTTTTCAGGTCGAGGGCCAGCGTGCGCTTGTTGCGGTTGACCAGCTTCCACCACATGCCCTGGCCGTCGGTTGGGTCGCGCCAGGCCATGTTGCGCAGGCTGTCGCCGCCTTCGGGGCGCTCGACCTTGATCACGTCGGCACCGAAGTCGGCCAGGTAGCGGGCGCAGTTGGGCCCGGCGATCACCGTCGAGATGTCGACCACGCGGAGGCCGGCGAGGGCGTGCGGCATGGGCGACAGTGTGGCAGGCCGACGCCGCAATTCAGCCGAGCACGCTGAACGCGGGCCTTATCGCAGCGCGATGTTGCAGCACCGTTCGTCCAGCTTGCCGAGCGCGTAGGTCTCGTAATCGACGCCGAAGTCGCTGTACATGTGACGGCACTGCTCGCTCCACGCCAGCGCGGCGGGGCTGGAGATGCGGTGCACCACCTGGGTGATGCCCCCTTCGCGGACGCGGTATTCGGCCCACGTGCCGGGGAAGTCCTTGACGCAGCCGATCTCGATCGAGGGCGTGCCGCACGGCATCGAACGGATGCGATGGCGATGGGTGTGGCCGGCGGTGTAGGCGACGATACGCGTACGGCGGGCGACGAGCGCGGCGAGGGCATCGCTGGCGTCGGGATCCAGGCCGAAGTAGTCCTCCGATCGGTGGTCGCGGTCGCCGCCGGCGATCCACTGCTGGTGGTGGCCCATCACCAGCACCGGCCGATCGGCGCGGGCCACCATGTCGTCGAGCCACTCGAGTTGTTCGGGGCGGATGGTGCCGGTGGTGACCCCAGCGATCACCGTGTCGAGCAGGGCGATTGCCACGCCGGGCAACTCGAGCCACTGGTCGCCGGCGTAGTCGGTCTGGCCGCGGTAGGCGTCGTGGTTGCCGCGGACCACCCGCAAGCGGTCACCGAGTGTGTCGCGATAGCACGCCTCGAAGGCCGCGAACTCTTCTGCTCGGCCGTCCTGGGTGAGGTCGCCCTTCACCACCACCAGCAGCGGGTCGAGGGCCGCGATCTCGGCCACCGCGGCGCGGTTCATCGTCTCCGGGTGCGGCGGTTCGCCAGGCGCGACACGTTGGATCGGGCCGAGCGGGTGATCGTCGACCCGACCGCACTCGGTCTCGCCGAAGTGCACGTCGTTGACGGTGACGAAGCGGCACAACAATTCGCCGCCGGGGCGGGCCAAGGTGTGCGCGACGACGCCGTCGAGATCGTGGTCAGTGTCGGGGCGTAGACCCTCGTAGCGCAAGGCCCGTACGCCGTCGTGGACGACGACGAGGTCGTCGGCGACGGTGGTGACCTCCATACCCGGCCACGGTAGCTGTGCGCACGAGTAGAGTGCGTACGGCAGCGGGAGGGGAACCATGGCGACGGGTGCCGGTTCACCGGGCAGAGAACTACGCCTCGGGGTGACACGGCGTTCATTCGCCGCGTCGGCTGTGGCGGTCACGGTCGCGGCCCTCGGCGCGCTCGGGGCGTTCGCCGACGGGGCAGTGGGTTCGATCTCCTTCGTCGCTGCGATCAGCACGTCGGCGCTGGTGGTGTTGCTCGTCGCCCGCCGCCGTCCGAGCGGGCGGTCTCCGTTCACATTGGTAGGTGTGGGGCTGCTGTTGTGGGCATTTGCCGGGATGACGGACATCATCCGCGACGACCTGGAAGTCACCGGCTTGCCCGAGATCGTGCCCTACCTGCTCCATGCCGGCGGTTACCTACCGGTTCTGGGTGGATTGGCCGGCATGTTCGGGCTGGCCGATCACCGACGTCGATCGCGCCGCCTGTCGAGCGTCGCCGACGGCTTCATCCTGTTCCTCACGTTGTACGCCGTGGTGTGGCTGTTGGCGGTGGAGAAGTTCGCCTACTCCACCACAGCCATGCCGCGCCTCGACCGAGCGTTCCGGTCGATCTATCCCGCAGGTGATCTGGCGATGATGGTGCTGGCGGGCCGCATCGTCGTATCGCGTGCGTTGGCCACCGCCGCGGGCTGGTTGCTGCTCGTGGCCAGTGCCGGATGCGCGGTCTCCCACATCGCGATCCTCGTGTCGTACCTGCGCGCTCCGGAGGGGTCGAGCCCGTTCTGGGTGAACCTGTGCTACCTGTGGGCCTTGGGCTTGGTTGCTGTCGCCGCGGTGATCGACAACGATCGCGCCGAGCGACCGGTGGGCGTCGCCGGCGCCGGATCGCGCCTGCTCGCGCTGGCTGTGGCTGCGTCGGCGCTGCTGCCCCCGGCGGTGATGGGCTTGATGGCTGCGCGCGGGCACGACGCAGTCGCGCTGGGGCCGGTGGCAGCGTGGCTGTTCATGTTGTCGCTGGCCGTCGTCGTGCGCGCGATCGTGGCGACGCGCGATCTCGACCGTGCCCACCGGCGGGCGGCGTGGTTGGCGGCGCACGATCTCGACACCGATCTGTTGCGTCGCTCGCCGTTCCTCCATGAGGTGGCCGAGGGCGGTATGCGCGACCGCAGCGGCACGGTGATCGTTGTCGAACTGGAAGGCATTGGCGAGATCGGCGACCACCTCGGCCTCGAAGTGGCCGAACGGGTGACGGCCGAGGTGGCCGAGCGGATCCGCGTCGCCACCGGCGACGGGGCGGTGGCATCACGCATGGCCACCGAGCAGTTCGCCGTGTTCCTACGCTCCACCACGCTGGCACGCGGTCGGCAGGTGGCCGGGATAATGCAGTTGCTGCTGGTCGAGCCGATCGACGTGGGCGGGCAGCGGTTGGCGATCGACTTCGCGATCGGGGTAGCGCAGGCCGACGGCGCGGTGATCGACGTGCCTGCCGGCGTACGCCGGGCAACCGAGGCGATGCGGCACGCGCGTCGGCTCGGGCCGGGACGGCTTTCGGTCGACGCCGACCTCACCGGCACCGTGCTGGCATCGACCGCACAGTTGACGGCGGGCCCCCGCACCGTGCCGCTGTCGTCACCGTGACTACGCCCGGGTAGGTGGGCGTCGGTCGGTCAACGGTAGGGCCGCACTCGGCGCGACGGCACGGGCCGCGCCCACCAGCGATTGCTGAAGCGCCACACCGGCACCCGCGGACCGGCGTACGAGTCGGCGTCGCCGACCGGCCGCGGCCACAGCACGTGCATCGCAGCCATCACCGCCACCGCCTCCTCGTCGGTAGGCACAGGAGTGATCCGCGCTGCATGACCTTGCTGCTGTTCGAAGCGGTTGGCGTCGGGTGTTGTGGTCATCAGGCGTGTCGTGTGCTGTCAGTAGTGTCGCGTGCTTTCAGTGGGGCGCGGCGAGGGAAGCGCCAGCGACGAGCCGCACGCGGGGAGCGGCCAAAGTGAGCGCAGCGAACGGAGGCCAGTCCCCGCCCTCATAACGGCATGTTGCCGTGTTTGCGGTGGGGGAGTTCTTCGCGCTTGCTGCGCAGCATGCGCAGGCCGGCGACAATCTTCTGGCGGGTCTCGGCCGGGTCGATGACGTCGTCGATGTAGCCCCGCTCGGCGGCGTTGTAGGGGTTGGCGTACTTCTCGGTGTACTCGGCCACCAGTTCGGCGCGGCGGGCGGCGGGGTCGGCGGCCTGTTGCAGTTCGCGGCGGTACACGATCTCCACCGCGCCGTTGGGGCCCATCACCGCCAGTTCGGCGGTGGGCCAGGCGTAGGCGAGGTCGGAGCCGATGCTCTTGGAGTCCATCACCACGTAGGCACCGCCGTAGGCCTTGCGGGTGATGATCTGGATGCGCGGCACCGTGGCCTCGCAGTAGGCGTAGAGCAGCTTCGCGCCGTGGCGGATGATGCCGCCGTACTCCTGGTCGACGCCGGGCAGGAAGCCGGGCACGTCGACGAAGGTGAGCAGCGGGATGTTGAACGCGTCGCAGGTGCGCACGAAGCGGGCGGCTTTCTCCGCCGACTCGATGTCGAGCACCCCGGCGAGCACCATCGGCTGGTTGCCCACCACGCCCACGGTGCGGCCGTCGACGCGGCTGAAGCCGCAGACGATGCTCTTCGCCCAGTGCGGGAAGTACTCGAAGAACTCACCGTCGTCGACTACTTCCTTGATCACCTTCTTCATGTCGTAGGGCTGGTTCGGCGACGGCGGCAGGATCGTGCGCAGGCTGTCGCACAGCCGCTCGGGGTCGTCACCGGTGTCGACCGAGGGTGGCTCCTCCAGGTTGTTGGCGGGCAGGTACGAAAGCAGGAAGCGCACGTCTTCCAGGCAGGCCTTCTCGTCGTTGCTGACAAAGGTGGCCACGCCGCTCTTGCTGGCATGGCTCATCGCTCCGCCGAGTTCTTCGAGGGTCACCTCTTCGCCGGTGACCGTCTTCACCACGTCGGGGCCGGTGATGAACATGTGGCTGCTCTCGCGCACCATGAAGATGAAGTCGGTCATCGCCGGGCTGTAAACCGCACCGCCGGCGCACGGGCCGAGGATCACCGAGATCTGCGGGATCACCCCGCTGCTGAGCACGTTGCGGTAGAAGATGCCGCCGTAGCTGGCCAGGCTGACCACGCCCTCCTGGATGCGGGCGCCGGCTCCGTCGTTGAGGCCCACCACCGGCGCGCCCACCTTCAGCGCGAGATCCATCAGCTTGTGGATCTTCTCGGCGAACACCTCGCCGAGGGCGCCGCCGAAGACGGTGAAGTCCTGGCTGAAGACGAACACCTTGCGGCCGTCGATGGTGCCCCAGCCGGTGATCACGCCGTCGGTGTAGGGGCGCTCGTCGAGGCCCGAGTTGTGGGCGCGATGGCGGGCGAGCAGGTCGAGTTCCTGGAAGCTGCCCGGATCGAGCAGCACGTCGATGCGCTCGCGGGCGAGCAGCTTGCCCTTCTCGTGCTGGCGCTCGACCGAGCGCGGCGACCCGGCGTTGTAGGCCTGCCGGCGGCGTTCTTGCAGGTCGCGGAGCTTGTCGGCCATCGGGTCGGAGGTCACCGCGCCAACCCTAATGTGCACCGCCTCCCCCCTCCACACGCGCCCCGCCCCTGCGTTGGAGGGCAGGATGGGGTGGTGGATGTAACCATCGCGCCGATGCTGGCCAAGCTGAGCGACGAGATTCCCGTGGGCGAGGGGTGGCTGTACGAACCGAAGTGGGACGGCTTTCGCTGCATCGTCGTGCGCGCCGGGGGCGAAGTGGCGCTCACCAGCCGCAACGAGCGGCCGTTCACCCGCTACTTCCCCGAACTGCTCGAGCCACTGCGTGCCCAACTACCCGACGGCTGCGTGGTCGACGGCGAGATCGTGATCCCCGCCGCCGACGATCGCGGCCTCGACTTCGACGCCCTGCTGCAGCGCATCCACCCGGCCGAGTCGCGCGTGCGCCGCCTGGCGGTGGAGACGCCGGCCTCGTTCGTCGCCTTCGACCTGCTCGCGCTGACAGGTCGCGACCTCATCGCCGAGCCGCTCGCTGCTCGTCACGCCCTGCTCACCGAGGTGCTCGCCACCGCGACCGCGCCGGTGCACCTGTGCCCTTCGACCACCGACGCCACCTTGGCGGCGAGGTGGTTCGTCGAGTTCGAGGGTGCCGGTCTCGACGGTGTGATCGCCAAGCGACTGGCCGACCCGTACACACCCGACAAGCGCACGATGGTGAAGGTGAAGCATCGCCGCCCGGCCGACTGCGTCGTCGCCGGATACCGCTTGCACAAGGACGGCCGCGGCGTCGGATCGCTACTGCTCGGGCTGTACGACGACGACGGCCGCCTGCACCACGTTGGTGTAGCGGCCTCCTTCACCACCGCCCGACGCGACGAACTGCTCGCCGAACTGGAACCACTCACCCACGACGCGATAGAGAACCATCCCTGGCGCGACTGGGTGGAGGCGATGCAGCACGCGGCGGGCAGCGGCCAGCGGATGCCTGGTGGTGGTAGCCGGTGGAACGCGGGCAAAGATCTGGGCTGGGTGCCGCTGCGCGTCGAGCGGGTGGCCGAGGTGACCTTCGGTCAACTGCAAGAGGGCCGCTTCCGCCACGGCTCGCAGTTCCTGCGCTGGCGCCCCGAGCGTGTGCCGTCGTCGTGCACCTACAGCCAGTTGGAGGTCGCCCGCCCTGTGGCCTTCGCCCGTCTGGTGTCGGCCGGCAGCTAGCGGCGCGGTCGCCGCGCCGATCTCAGCCGGTTGGGGCAGTGGTCGGCGCCGAGGCCGCGACCGATCCGTCGGGCACGCTGCCCGTGCTGGGAATCTCCACGATCGTCGTCGGTTCGCTCACCTGCACGATCTGGTTGGCCACGATCTGGTCGCCGACCCGCACGCGCACAGTCCATGCTCCGGCGACGTCGAGGCGGAAGTTGCTCGACTTGCGCAGCACGGCCGCCCCGGGCGCGGTGAGGGGCACGTTGATTGTCATCCCGTTCACCGCCGACTCGGTGGGTGGGATGAAATCGACACTGAGCCCGCTGATGCCGCCGGCGGGCACGGCGAGCAGTTCGATGCGCACGTCGTTGCGCCCCACTGTCTCGGTGAAGGCCACGGTCGCGTCTATGCCCAACTGCTCGTTCTTGAAAATGTGGACGACGCCCAACTGCAGTGGGGGTGGCGCGTCGGGCTCGAACCCCGGCGGGGTCATCGTCAGCAGCACTCCGGTGAGGCCGATCACTGCCACTCCCAGCCCGGCCTCGATGCCGAGCGCGCGTCGCAGGCGACTGGCCAGCGGTGTGGTCATCACGTCGACTCGGCTGAGGCGCGCGGTGATGAACTGCCTGGCCATCATCGCGACCATGATCATCAGTGCGACGAGCAACGTCTTGAAGATCACCGTCACCCCGTGGCTGGTGCCAAAGGCACCGCGGTCGAGGCGGAACAGCATGATGGCGCCGGTGGCCACTGTGACCCATATGACCGGAGTCGACAACCGGGAGAAGCCGCGCACGGCGTGCACCAAGTCTTCATCGCCCGGCCCGGCGAGCACGACTCGTGTCAACAGCACCACCCCACCCAGCCAAAGACCCATCGACAACGCGTGCACCACCGCCACCGCGTTGTCGACGAGGGTGAACGGCGAGCGGCTGAAGCCCAGCGTGGCCACGGCCAGGCCGGGTGGGACGAGCGCCGGGAACTGCGCGGCGGGGTCGATGATCCGCTCCGGTCGACTCACCGCGATTGCTGTGGCCAGGACGAAGACGATGCGCAGAAAGGCGGCCTTGCCCGGCGTGCTGTCGATCAGGTCGCCCCACGAGGTGGGGATCAGCCCGGAGCCGATGCCATCGCCGCTGACGTTTGCCGCGGCTGCGGCGGTGAACAGATAGGTCGACACAGCGGTGAAGATCCACGCGCTGCGCAGGTATCGCACGGTGATCGCGTATTCGATGCCCTCCGGCCAGGCAAAGGAGATGATCACGATCGCGCCGAACAAAAGGGCCACACCGAAGTTGCTGAGCAGCCGGAACAACGCAAGTGGGCCGCTGCTGGTGCCGTCGGTCGCTTGCTCTTCGGTGGCGTCGCCACCACCCTCGTCCTCGCCCTCGCCGGCCACCGATGAGGTGGGAGCCGAAGCGGTGGGGTCGAGCGTGCTGCCCGTCGCCGCCGGGTCGGGGGTACCGGCAACTGTGAAGGCGAAACTGCCGCTGCCGGCCGGCTGCCCGTCGGTAGCGGTCACCGTCCACGCGACTGTGCACTCGCCCGCGGGCGCAGCCGACACCAAGGTGGCGGTGAGCGACAGCCCGTCGGCCAGCGCGGTCGGGGCGGTGAGCGGCACGATTACGCCGCCGCAGGTGAGGCTGACCGTGTTCGTCGGCCCGAGTTGGGCGGAGAAGGTGAGATCGATCTGTGTCGGCGAGGCCTCGACTGTCGTGCCGTTGGCAGGCGACGACGACACCAGCGCGGTCTCTGCGTGGGCTGTCGGGGTGCACAACGCCCCCACCAACCCGAATAGGGAAAGAGGGATCAGCCAGCCGAGGGCTGGGCGTGCGGACGGCCGGAATTTCATGAGTTCGCAACAACGCTAGCCACGTCGACCATGCTCCACGCCTTCATCCACCGGCGGCGGCGGAGCCGTCGGACACATGCGCTTGTGTCGGCCGTCGGCCGCGCACCCGCTGGGTAGAGTCGCAGCAATGGCTACCCAGTCGCTCTACCGCCGCTACCGCCCGCGCCGCTTCAGCGAGGTGAAGGGGCAAGACCACGTGGTGCTCGCGCTGCGCAACGCGGTCATCAACCATCGCGAGGGGCAGGCCTACCTGTTCTCCGGGCCGCGCGGCACGGGCAAGACCACTTCGGCGCGCATCCTGGCCAAGGTGCTCAACTGCGCTGCGCCGAGCAACGGCGAGCCGTGCTGCGAGTGCGAGTCGTGCCTCGCGGTCGAGCAGGGCACCAGCTTCGACGTGCACGAACTCGACGCGGCCAGCAACAACGGGGTGGAGGCGATCCGCGACCTGATCGAGAAGGCATCACTGGGCACCCCCGGGCGGCACAAGGTGTACATCCTCGACGAGGTGCACATGCTGTCCAAGGCAGCGGAGGCCGCCTTGCTGAAAACGCTGGAGGAACCTCCCCCGCACGTCGTTTTCGTGCTCGCCACCACCGATCCGCAGAAGGTGAGCGAGACGATCCGCAGCCGCACCCAGCACCTGCAGTTCCACCTGCTGGCGATGGACGTACTGGAAGAGCACGTCCGCTGGCTGGCCGCCGATGCGGGCATCGAGCTCAGCGAGGAGGCGCTGCAGTCGGTGCTGCGCCAGGGTGGGGGTTCGGCGCGCGACACGGTGTCCGCGCTCGAATTGGTCGCCTCCGGTGGCGGCGAACCGCTGTTGACCACGCCGCTCGACGAGTTCCTCGAGGCGTTCGTCGAGAGTGACCCTGGCCGGGCGCTCACCGTCGTCGCCCAGGCGGTGCAGCAGGGCCGCGACCCGCGCGCGCTCACCGACGACATCGTCCGCCACCTGCGTGACTGCTTCTTGTCGCTGATGGCCCCCGAGCTGGTGCAGTTGCCTGCCCAGCGGGCCGCCGAGGTGAGCGACTACGCCACCCGCCTCGGGGCGCCGACGATCGTGCGGGCGATGGAGCGCCTGGGCGAGATGCTGGTCGAGATGCGCCATGCGCCCGATCCACGCCTGTTGCTGGAGGTGGCGCTGGTGCAACTCACCCACCGCGCCGCGAGCAGCGAGATATCGGTGGTGCTCGATCGCCTCGATCGGCTCGAGCAGCAACTTGCTGCGGGGGGCGCAACACCGGCGCGCCCCGCCCCTGTCGACCCGGCCACCGGCCGGGCCGCGCTCGGTGGCCGGGCCAGGCGCGAGACAGCTGCGGGCGCCACTGCTGGGCCGCAGTCGGGGCCCCCGCCGCCATCGGCCCCTCCCGCGCAGGTGGCCCCGGTCACCGCCGAACCGGCCGCTGACCCGGCTCCTGCATCGGCTCCCGACACCGGCGACACCGGCGATGCGGCCAGGGCGGCGGTGCAGCTGTGGAGCAGCGAGGTGGTGCCGTCGATGAAGTCGCTGGCGCGGGCCATCTACGCGGCCACCAAGGTGATCGGCGAGCGCGACGGGTGCGTGGCCGTCGCCGCGCCCAACGACACCCACCGCCGCAAGTGCCTGCAGTACCAGGCCGAGGTGGAGGCGGCCATCGCCAAGGC
>CAUJEE010000021.1 GCA_963169215.1 Actinomycetota bacterium | reverse complement strand
CGAGCCGGTGTCGCGCATCATGGGCATCATCAACGGCACCACCAACTACATCCTCACCAAGATGACCGAGGAGGGTGCCGAGTACGCCGATGCTCTCGCCGAGGCGCAGGCGCTCGGCTACGCGGAGGCCGACCCGACGGCCGACGTGGAGGGCTACGACGCCGGCGCGAAGGCGGCGATCATGGCGTCGATCGCCTTCGGTGCCGAGGTGGTGGCCGGCGACGTGCACCACGAGGGCATCAGCAAGCTCACCGCCTCCGACATCGCGATGGCCAAGCGGCTCGGCTATGTGGTGAAGCTGCTGGGCATCGCCGAGCAGCACCGTTCGACGGGCGCGATCGGTGTGCGCGTGCACCCTACGCTGGTGCCCTTCACCCATCCGCTGGCCAGCGTGCGCCTGGCGTTCAATGCGGTGTTCGTCGAGGGCGACTCGGTGGGTTCGCTGATGTTCTACGGCCGCGGCGCGGGTGGCGACCCCACCGCCAGCGCGGTGCTGGGCGACGTCATCGACGCGGCCACCAACCTGTCGAAGAGCACCCATGCCACCCTCGGTGCCTTCCCGCGCGCCACGGTGCGCCCGATCGACGAGATCGTCTCCGAGTACCTGTTGATCATGGACGTCGCCGACCGTCCCGGCGTGCTGCACGCGGTCACCGGCGTGTTCGCCCGCCATGGGGTGAGCATCCGCGTGGCCGAACAGGAGGGCATCGGTGACGACGCCCGCTTGGTGTTCATCACCCACGACGCGGTCGAGGCCGCGGTGCAGGCCACCGCTCGCGAACTGCGCGAGCTGGACGAAGTGCTCAGCGTCGGCACCGTCATGCGGGTGATCGGGTCGTGAGCGCAGTGCGCTACGTCTCCACCCGCGGGCGGGCGCCCGAGTTGGGTTTCACCGATGTGCTGCTCGCCGGCCTGGCCACCGATGGCGGGCTGTACGTGCCCGAGCACTGGCCCACGCTGCCCGCGCACCGCCCGGGCAGCACCTACGCGCAGCGGGCCGCGCAGATCGTGCAACTGTTCGTCGGCGACGACTTGGCGCCGGCCACGGTGCAGCGCCTGTGCGACGAGGCCTACGCCACCTTCACCCATCCGGCGGTGGTGCCGCTGGTGCAGATCGACACCGAGAACTTCGTGCAGGAGTTGTTCCACGGCCCAACCCTCGCGTTCAAGGATCTCGCCCTGCAGTTGGTGGGGCGCATGTTCGACGAGGTGCTGCGCGCCCGCGGGCAACGTGTCACCATCGTCGGCGCCACCAGCGGCGACACCGGCTCGGCCGCGATCGACGCGGTGAAGCACTGCGCCAACGTCGACATCGTCATTCTCTATCCGCACGGGCGCACCAGCGATGTGCAGCGCAGGCAGATGACCACGGTCTCCTCGCCGAATGTGCGGGTAGCGGCCGTCGAGGGCACGTTCGACGACTGCCAAGACCTGGTGAAGGCGATGTTCAACGACGCACCGTTCCGCGAGCGGATGCAGCTGAGCGCGGCGAACAGCATCAACTGGGCGCGGGTGATGGCGCAGGTGGTGTACTACGTGGTCGCCACCGACCTCCTGGCCGCGCCGGTGAACGTGTGCGTGCCCAGCGGCAACTTCGGCAACGTGTTCAGCGGCTGGATCGCGCGGCGCATGGGTGCGTCGATCGACCAGTTGGTGGTGGCCTCGAACGCGAACGACATCCTCGAACGGTTCATCAACCACGACGACATGAGCACTGCGCCGGTGGTGCCGTCGCTGAGCCCGAGCATGGACATCCAGGTGTCGAGCAACTTCGAGCGCCTGCTGTTCGAGATGAACGGCCGCGACGGTGTGCAGACGGCCGAGCAGTTGCAGCGCCTTCGCGCCGCAGGGCATCTACGGGTCGATGCGCACCAACGCGCGGTGCACATCGACGGGCGCTTCCAGGCGGCCCGCCTCGACGACACCGAGACACTGGCCGTGATCGACGGCACCCACCGCGCCACGGGCATGCTGCTCGACCCGCACTCGGCGGTGGGCGTCGGCGCGGTCGAGAAGTTGCGCGCCGCCGGGCGGCTGGCGGGCACCACCGTCACGCTGGCCACGGCCCACCCGGCCAAGTTCCCCGACGCCGTCGAGCGCGCCACCGGCGTGCGGCCGGCGCTGCCCGCGCACCTGGCCGACCTGTTCGACCTGCCCGAGCACTTCACCGTGCTGGCCAACGACCTGTCCGCAGTGCAGCAATTCGTCGCCACCACCTTCGCCTGACCTGTTCGCCAGCGGGCGCGCTACGCTTGATTACGTCCGAATGCGGACGCTCCCTCGTGCAGCAGGCCCGGTGCGGGTCGGCGGGTACGGGGTCTCCCGGGCGATCGGGTTCTGCCGTGCAAGCGGCCGACCACGCCCTTCTCATTCCCAAGAAAGCAGGTGGCCGGTGGCCGCGGAAGCCCTCGAGCAATCGATGCTCGAAGCGAAGGACAAAGAGCAGTTGCTGGCCATCGCCCAGGCGCTGGGTATTGCCGTGACGGCGCGGTCGGCGAAGGCGACACTGATCGCCAAGATTCTCGAAACCACCGGATCGGGGTCGGGCTCCGCCGGTGACGACGACGCGGGCGACACGCCCGAAGACGCTCCCGGCGACACGCCTGGCGACGCGGCCGGTGACGCGGAGATCATTCTCGGGCCTGACGGCGAACCGCTGGCCAACTGGGAGATGGAGCTGGTGCGCAAGGGCGAGGCACCGCGACCCGCTCCGGTGGCCGCGAAGGCCGCCGCGAGAGCTGCCGACGGTGATGACGACGGTGATGACGACGACGATGGCGAGGGTGGCGACGACGATGACGACGGCGAGGGTGAGGGCGGTGTACCCGGCGAGAGCCGCAACGCGCGTCGGCGTCGCCGGCGGCGCAACAAGAGCCGCAGCGAGGGTGGCGAGGGCGCCCAGCCGGGCAACCAGGCCCAGGGCGGCCAGGGCGGCCAGCAGGGGCCGACCTACCGCGACGATGTCACCGAGGCCCCCGGGCTGGAGCCGGTGGAGGTGGCCGGTCACCTCGACCTGCGCGACGAGGGTTATGGCTTCTTGCGGGTTAACGGCTACCTGTCGTCGCGTGACGACGCCTACGTGCCCGTGCGCCTCACCCGCATGTTCGGGCTACGCAAGGGCGACCATCTCACCGGCGTCAGCCGCCCGGCAGCGCGCAACGAGAAGAACCCGGCGATGCTCGAGATCCACTCCGTCAACGGTCAGCCGCCCGAGCTGGCCCGCGATCGGCGCCGGTTCGAAGACCTCACTGCGCTGTACCCCGACGAGATGCTCAACCTGGAGAACGTCAACGAGGCGCACGACGTGACCGCGCGCATCATCGACCTGGTGTCGCCGATCGGCAAGGGCCAGCGCGGCCTGATCGTGTCGCCCCCCAAGGCGGGCAAGACGACGATCATGAAGACGATCGCGACGGCCCTAGAGCGCAACCATCCCGATGTGAAGTTGTTGGTGCTGCTCGTCGACGAGCGCCCCGAGGAAGTCACCGACATGCGGCGCACGGTGAAGGGTGAGGTGATCGCCAGCACCTTCGACCGCCCCAGCGATGAGCACACCCACGTGGCCGAACTGGCGCTGGAGAAGGCCAAGCGGATGGTGGAGCTGGGTGCCGACGTGGTGATGATCGTCGACGGCATCACCCGCCTCAGCCGGGCCTACAACCTGGCCGCCCCGCCGAGCGGGCGCATCCTCTCCGGCGGCATCGACGCCGGTGCGCTGTACCCGCCCAAGCGGTTCTTCGGCGCAGCGCGCAACTGCGAGGAGGGCGGCTCGCTCACCATCCTCGCCACCGCGCTGGTGGAGACCAACAGCCGGATGGACGAGGCGATCTTCGAAGAGTTCAAGGGCACCGGCAACATGGAGCTGCGCCTCGACCGGCGACTGGCCGAACGACGCATCTATCCGGCGATCGACGTCGATGCCTCCAGCACCCGTCACGAGGAGTTGCTGATCGATCCGAAGCAGATGCAGTTGGTGTGGAAGCTGCGCCGCGTGCTCAGCGGCCTCGCCGCCGAGGGCAGCGCCGGCCCCGGCCTCGAGTTGCTCATCGACCGCCTGCGCACGTTCCGCTCGAACGCCGAGTTCCTCACCGAGATCGGTCGCCAGCCCGGCTGACGTTCAAGTTGGCGGTGGGGCCGGGTGTGGGCCTGTGCCAGCGCCGACTTGGGCCCGTCGGTGCGCGGGTCAGCGGGGGGCGAGGCCGAGCACCATCACGTAGCGCTTCTTGCCCTTGCCATCGACGGTGACGGAGTACTTGTTGCTCAGCGCCTCCAGCTCGGCGAGCAGTTCGCGCGCCTCGTCCTCGGCGAGCGAGATCGAACTCCACGCCTCGGCCATCGGCACCGGCAACTGGGTGGGGGAGTCGAGCAGGTTGATCTCCACGCCGCGACTCGGGTGCGCGCTGATGCGCACGCCGCGGCGCAGGTACTTCTCCATCATCGCGTTCGATGCCCGCTCGAACTCCTCGAACATGTGCCGCCGGCCGCTGTTGAAGAAGTCCTCGCGCAGCCCAGGGGGCATCGCGTCGAGGGGCACGTGATACTCGGTCGCCGTCGCGCGGTAGACGGGGATCGGCTTGCCGGCGCGTGCCTCGTGGCGCACCACCAGCAACAGCCGCGCCTTCCGGAAGCGCTTCACCCAGTAGGCCAGTGAGCTGGGCGGCATCGACAGCTCGGCCGCAGCGGTGCCCAGCGTCTGCTCCTCGCGCATGAACGGTGCCAGCCGCCGGGCCGACTCGACGTTCATCACCAGGTCGATGGCCATGTGGTCGCGCAGCACGACGACACCTGGGGGAGTCTGATTCGAAAGAGCACCTACCATTCGAATCAGATTACCTCGATCATGAGGGCATGAAACAACGTCCTGACTTCGTGCGGTTGGTGGCCGGCCAGGCAGTGTCGGCCGTCGGCGATGGCGCGAGCCGTATCGCCATCTTGTGGTGGGCCCGCCAGTCGACCGGCTCCGACGCGATCGTCGTGCTGGTGGCGTTGGCGACGGTGCTGCCGTCGCTGGCCACCGCGCCTTTGGCCGGCTGGCTCGTCGACCGCTTCCCGCGGCGCACGCTGATGTTGCTGGCCGATGCTGTGCGGGTGATCACCAGCGGCGGCCTCGCCCTCGCGGTGTGGGCCGACTCGATGCACACCGCCACCGTGATGGTGGTGGCGGCATTCGCGGCGGTCGCCGCGGCCGTGTTCGATCCGGCGATGCTCGCCTCGGTGACCCTCCTCGTGCCCGAGGAGCAACGCCTGTCGGCCAACGCCCTGCTCGGCGGCGCCGTCGCCGTCGCGGGCATCGCCGGGCCGGCACTCGGCGGCCTGCTGGTGGGCGTGTGGGGCACGGGCACCGCGCTCGCGGTCGACGCGGCCAGTTTCGCGGTGTCGCTGTTGTTCGTGCTCGCCAGCCGCATCCCTAACCCGGCGAGCCAGGTCGGCGAGCGCGAGGCCGCCACCGGCTGGACTGCTGGGCTGGACCTCGTGCGCAGCGATCGCAGCATTCGCGACCTGGTGGTGGTGGCTGCCGGGCTCAACCTGGTGGTGGCGCCCATCGGAGTGTTGATCGTCGCCCTTGCCGCCGGGCCGTTGTCGCTCGGCGGTCGTGGCTTCGGGTTGCTCGAGGCGGCCGTGCCGCTCGGCATCGTCGTCGGGTTCGCGTTCGCGGCCAAGCTGGCCGGTTCGCGCCACGCCGCGCTGGTGGCACTGGTGGGCACGGGTGCGGCGATCGCCGTCACCGGCGCGTGGAGCGTGCCGGCGTGGGCCGGGCTGGCGCTGGTGCTGGCCGGCGTGGGTGTGGGCGTGGCCAACAGCGCGCTCCCCGCCCGCTTCCAGGCGAAGGTCGACCCGGCGGTGCAGGGCCGTGTGTTCGCCCTCGTGGGTGCGCTTGGTTCGGCCGGACGACCGCTCGGCCTGATGGCTGCTGCCCCGCTGGTGGCCGTGGTGGGCGTGCGCGGCGCGCTGGCCGTGTGCGGCGTGGCGCTGGTGGCGGTCGCCGTCCTCGGTCGCCGCGGCCTGGTGCCCGGTGCCCCGCCCGATTGCGTGGGGCACGAATTCGCCCCGTCTCTCGGCTGAAACATCGGGTAGGCTGGGCGCTCCACTACGGAGAAAGCCATGAAGACCGACATTCACCCCACGTACTCCGACGTCACCGTGCGCTGCTCGTGCGGCAACACCTTCACCACCCGCTCCACCCGCGGTGGCGAACTGGTCGTCGAACTGTGCAACGAGTGCCACCCGTTCTTCACCGGCAAGCAGAAGCTGGTCGACACCGGCGGCCGGGTCGAGCGCTTCAACAAACGTTACGGCGCCCGCAAGGGCAAGTGACCCACCCACAACGTCGGCGCTGACGGCGTCATCGTGGACGACCAACGCCGGGCGCAACTGCTTGCCGCCAAGCTGGCCGGCATCACCGGGCTACCCACGGTGGGCGATGGTGGCGGCTTCGGCGGAGGGGCGGCGGCTCTGCACGACGGGCGGGCACACGTGCTGCTCGACCGGCCGGCCGCGCTCGGGTTGGGGGCCGCGCTGGCGTGGGCGGTGCGCAATGGTGCGGTCGAGCTCACCGTGTACGCCGAGCAACTCACCGGCACGCTCGCCCGCCGCGCTGCAGGCTTCACCTTGCCCATCGCGGTGCGCCTGGTCGACGGCCGCGACACGCGGCCGTCGCAAGCCGAACCTCTGCCCACGCCGCCCGCCGTGCCTGCCGCCCACTTCGCGTTCGAGGCCGACATCGCCGCCGCGGGCGCACAGCCGATCGTCGAGCACGGGGTGCTGTTCGGTGAGGTGGCCGGGCTGGAGGTGTGCCGCGTGGTCGACGACCCGCACACCGGGGCGGTGCGGCTGGAGGTGGGCACCGGCGCTCACGACCGCGAGATGTTCCAGATGCTGCACGGCAACCGCCCCACCGTGGAGGCGCTGGCCGACGTGGTGCGCACCGTCGCCGGGCACCGCTCGCCCGACGCGCCTCGCCATCCGCTCAACCTGCTCGCCCGGGAGCGCCTGCTGCGCGCCCGTCTGGCCGAGCACCCCGAGCTGATCGCGGCCACCGACGTCACCCCGGCTCCGCCCCCCGTGCCGCGGGCCAACCTGAAGGACTCCACCCCGTGCGTGGCCGTCGCCACCATCGACGGCCGCCGGGTGGCAGTGGTGTGCTCGGTGGGAGTCGACCTGGAAGTTGTGCCCTACGCGGTCGACGCCTGCGCCGCGCTCGACCTCGGCGAGGGCATGGTGGTGGTGCCCGCCCGCGACGCGGTGCAGGTGCAACAACGACTGGCGACGCTGGCCCGGGCGCGGATCTCGGTGGTGGGAGTCGAGGCCGTAGCCTGAACAACCTGATGTTCGACCGTGTGCAGGCCCTGGAGGACGAGTTCGTCTCGCTGGAGGCGAGCATGAGCGACCCCGAACTGGTGAGCGACCAGGCGCGCCTGCGCGAGGTGACCCGCCGCTACAAAGACCTCGGCCCGGTGGTTGACTGCATTCGCCGCCGCAAGGCATTGCTCGCCGACGCCGAGGCGGCCCGCGAACTGCTGCCGCTGGCCAGCGACGACGAACGCGCCCACCTGCGCCAGGAGTTGGCCGACAGCGAGACCGCGTTGGCGGCGCTGGAGGACGAGCTGCGCGCGCTGATGCTGCCCAAGGACCCCAACGACGGGCGCAGTGTGATCGTCGAGATCCGCGGCGCGGAGGGCGGTGAGGAAGCCAACCTGTTCGCCCGCGACCTGTACGACATGTACCGCGCCCACGCCGCGGCGAAGGGCTGGACGGTGGAGGTGCTGTCGCTGGATTCGAGCGACCTCGGCGGTGTGAACCAGGTGACCATGCTGGTGAAGGGCGACGATGCGTGGAGCCGCCTCAAGTTCGAGGGCGGCACCCACCGCGTGCAGCGCGTGCCGGTGACCGAGAGCCAGGGTCGCATCCACACCTCGTCGGCGACGGTGCTGGTGCTGCCCGAGGCGGAGGAGATCGACCTGCAGATCGACGACAACGACCTGCAGGTCGATGTCTACCGCAGCAGCGGCGCCGGCGGGCAGAGCGTGAACACCACCGACTCGGCGGTGCGCATCACGCACAAGCCCAGCGGGCTGGTGGTGACGATGCAGGACGAACGCAGCCAGCTGCAGAACAAGGCGCGGGCGATGACCGTGTTGCGCTCGCGGCTGATGAAGCTGGCCGAGGACGAGCAGGCCGCGACACAATCGGCCGAACGCCGGGCGCAGGTGGGCGGCGGTGGGCGCGGGGAAAAGATCCGCACCTACAACTTCAAGGAGAACCGGCTCACCGACCACCGCATCGGCTTCACCATCTACCGCTTGCAGGATGTGCTCGCCGGCGACCTCGACGAGACGATCGACGCGCTTGCCGCCGACGAACGGGCCAGGCAGCTCGCCGGTCAGACCTGAGCGGAGACGGCGGTGAACGACGGGATCTCGTGGCGCGAGCTGTGGCACCAGACCGCCGCGCTTCACGGGCGCGCTCGGGCGCGTTGGTTGTGCGAGGAGGCCAGCGGTGCCTTCGGTGACGAGTTCACCGAGCTGCTCGCCACTCCGGCCGCTCAGCGGCAGGTGGCCCACCTCGATGCAATGCTCGCCCGCCTCACGACGGGTGAGCCGCTGCAGTACGTGCTCGGCCATTGGAGCTTTCGCACACTCGACCTGCTCGTCGACAGGCGGGTGCTGATCCCCCGCCCGGAGACCGAGCGGGTGGCCGAGGCCGCGCTCGCGTGTGCTCGCGACTCGCTCGCGGCCTGGCCGCAGCGGCCGCAGGTGATCGCCGACCTGGGCACCGGCAGCGGCGCGATCGGGCTGTCGCTGGCCGCCGAGCTACCGCGCGGCGCGGCGGTGGTGTGGCTCACCGACGTGTCGACCGACGCGCTCGACGTCGCCCGCGCCAATGCGGCCGGGCTGGGCGTGGCCGCGGCCGGTGTGCGCTTCGCCTCCGGGTCGTGGTTCGCGGCGCTGCCCGCCGAGCTGCGCGGCGAGCTGGCGGTGGTGGTGTCGAACCCGCCCTACATCGCCGCCGACGACGACCGCGTCGACTCGGCGGTGCGCGAGTGGGAGCCCCACGATGCGCTGTTCGCGGCCGACGGCGGCCTGGCCGACGTGCAGGCGCTGGCCGTGGGCGCGGCCGGCTGGCTGCGCCCCGGTGGACGGCTGGTGGTGGAGATCGGCTCCGGCCAGGGCGACGAGGTACGCGCCCTGTTGACCGGCGCAGGATTGGTGGATGTGGAGATCGCGCCCGACCTGGCCGGCCACGACCGCATCGCCCGCGCCCGCCGCCCCGAAAAGTGACGGGGAAGTGACAGCTCGGCAGCGAACCTTGCTCCGGACAGTGGGATGATCAACAACATCGCAAGGAGCACTCACATGCACAGCCGCCTCACTTCCGCCCCGGCCATCGCCGCCGCACTGCTCGCCGCCGCCGCCCTGATGGGTTGCAGTTCGTCGACCTCGCAGAATGCGTCCGGCTCGTCCACCTCGCTGGCCGAGTCGACCACCACTGCCGCACCGACCAACACTTCTGCGCCGGCGACCACCGCCCCGGCACCCACCACTGCCGCCCCTGCGCCGCAGCCGGCCACCACGCCCGCGCCGCCGGCCTCGCTGTGCGACGACATCGCGCCTACTGCCGCAGCAGTGGACGTCACTGTCGTCAACGGCGACTGGAACGGCGACGGTGCGCTCGACTCGGCGGTCAGCTGGGGCGAACCCACCAGCGGCGGCGTCGACTGGTTCGTGCGCATGCAGCTAAGCGGCGCGGGCAACTCGTCGGTGTTCCTCGGCGACCTCGGCCCCGGCTACGCCCGCGTCACCGGCCGGGTCGACGTCGACTACTCGCTCGGTGCGCCGGCGGGCTCGAACGAGGACGAGTTGGTGGCCGTGGTCGGCTCGAGCGCGGCCGGGTTCAACCTCGGCGTGTTCGGCCTCGACCAGTGGGGCTGCCTGTTCCAGTTCGACAACGGCGGCGGCGACGTCTACATCATCCCCGTGTACAACTCGATGCTCAACATGTCGGGGATGACCTGCGACGGTGGCATGGGATCGCGCTTCGTGGTGCGTCTGGAGGCCACCAGCGACGACGGATTCAACTGGATCGCCCGCGACATCCGCGTGCAGCGCGACGACGACAACTCACTGTCGGAGGCTCCGGCCATAGTCACCCCACTGTCGGCCAAGTCGTCGCTGCTCGACGCCTACGGCACCGCCGAGTGCGACGGCACCTCGCTGATGCCGTGATGCCGCACGGCCGTGCAGCCCTGATCGCGGTCAGCCGAAGCGGGCCGCGATCTGGGCGAGCAGGCCCTGCTCGGCGTCGTCGAGCTCGTGGTCGGCGTCGGCCACGTCGCGGGCCGCGCTGAACAGCGCAGCGCGCAGCACGGTGTTGGTGACCCGCTCGTCGATCGAGTCGAGCAGCGCCTCCACCCCATCGTCCTCGATCGCGTCGCGCACCGTGGCGGTGGCCCGGCCGACGTACTGATCGAAGGAGAACGTGTCGGTCTCCCATCCCGAGTCTTCGCTGATGTTGCGGATCTCGGCGATTTCCGCGTCGCTGATGTGCAGGTCGGCCATCATCACCAGCAAGAGCAGCTCGATCGCCGCCTCGTGCTCGCGGTCGGCGGTGGCGTACACCGATACGTGGCCGTAGAGATCCTTGAGGCGGGTGTTCACGACGACGAACCTAGTTCGCCGGGCTGATGCGCAACGACCGGCGCAAGAACTCGAGCTGGTGCAACAACAGGTGCTCGGCCACCACTTCCTGGGGCGTCATGTGCGTGACCCCCACCAGCGGTAGCACCTCGTGCGGTCTGCCGGCGGCGAGCAGCGCGTTCGACAGTTGCAGGGTGTGCGCGGCGACCACGTTGTCGTCGGCCAAGCCGTGCACGAGCAACAGCGGGCGGGTCAGGTCGGCGGCCAGCGGCAGCAGCGAGGTGGCCGCGTAGGGGCCGGCGTCGGCGGTGGGATCGCCGAGGTAGCGCTCGGTGTAGTGCGTGTCGTACAGCCGCCACTCGGTGACGGGTGCCCCGGCCACCGCCGCGTGGAATACGTCGGGACGACGCAGAACGGCCAGCGCGGCGAGATAGCCGCCGAAGCTCCACCCGCGGATGGCCACTCGCTCGAGGTCGAGCCGGTATTCGGCGGCTGCGCCGCGCAGCGCTTCGATCTGGTCGTCGAGCGGGGCGGTGGCCAGGTCGAGGTGCACCGACCGCTCCCACTCGCTGCCTCGCCCGGGTGTGCCCCGGCCGTCGGCCACCACCACCGCGAAGCCCTGGTCGGCGAACCACTGCGAGGTGAGGTAGGCGTTGTTGGCCGCGACCACCCGCTGGGCGTGCGGGCCGCCGTAGGGGTCGAGCAGCACCGGTAGCGGCGGGCCGTCGTCGCCGGGCGAACGCCCGCTGGGCAACAGCACGGCGGTGGCGATGCCCCGTTCGCCGAAGCGGTGCAGATGCAGGTTGGGGGTCACCAGCGGGCGCTGGGCGAGCGACACCAGTGTGGGCCCGCCCACCACTTGGGTGGTGGCGCCGTGTTCGGTGAGCACGGCTGCGCGTAGCACCACCACCGGCCCGTCGCCCTCGCCGGCGGGAGGGCCGCCCACCCACGCGTTGTGCACGCCGGGCTCGTCGGTGAGCGCGTCGAGCGTGCCGTCGCTGCGCCAGCGCCACACGTGCTGCACGGTGGCATCGTCGAGCGGGTTGCCCAGCAGGTACACCTCGTCGCCGTGGGCGCGCAGCACGGCGCGCACCTGCAGATCGGCGGGGGTCACCGGTACGCCGTCCACCATCAGCCGTCGCGCCCCGTCGCGGTCGGCGGCGGTCACCAGTTGGCCGTCGGCCAGCACCGCCGGGGTGCCCGGCACCAGCTCCACCCAGGCCGTGTCGCCGTCGGCGAACAACGGCTCGGTGGCACCGGTGCGCGGATCGGCGGCGAGCACCATCAGCGAGCGCTGATCGCGCGACTGCACGGTGACGATCAACCGCTCGGCGCCGGCCCAGCACACGGTGGCCAGGTAGGGATACATGTGGCGGTCCCACAGCACCTCGGTGGCGCCGCCCTCCAGCGCGAGCACGTGCAGGGTGACCGCTGCGTTGTCGGTGCCGGCCGCGGGGTAGCGGATCTCGTCGGCCGGCTGCTGCGGCTCGGCCGGGTTGGCGATGTACCACCGCTGCACGGGCGAGGTGTCGACCCGGCAGGCGGCGATCGCCGCGCCGTCGGGGCTCCACCAGTAGCCGCGGAAGCGGTGCATCTCCTCGGCGGCGATGAAGTCGGCGCTGCCCCAACTGATCGTCGGGTCGGCCTCGCCGGCCAGTTCCCAACTGCTGCCGTCGAGCTCGGCGATGCGCAACGCGCGGCCGCTGACATAGGCGACGCGGGTGGCCACCGGGTCGGGTCGGGGGTCGAACACCGGGCCCTCCACCGCCAGTTCGCGCGCCATGCCGCTCACCAGCCCGGCCACGAACAGCCGCCCGGCGAGGGTGAACGCGCTCACCGTCACGCCATCGTCGGTGGCGTAGGCGGTGACCCCGGCGGCACCCTCGCGCATGCGCTCGCGGCGGGCCCGCTCCTCGGCCGGGAGGTGCGCGTCGTCGGCCCCTGTCACCAGGTCGAGCAGTTGCAGCGGATCGGCCACCAGCCGTTCGTCGCCACTGGCGATGTCGAGCACCCACAGGCAGTTGACCGGGT
>CAUJEE010000020.1 GCA_963169215.1 Actinomycetota bacterium | reverse complement strand
GACGCCGCCCACCTCCGATCCCGCAGGATCATCCACCGTCGTCTCGTCGTCGACACCCGAGACCAGCGCCCCACCGTCGGCAACCGTCCCCTAGCCTGGCCTGGTGGCGTCGGTCGGCGAGGCGCGCCGACGCCCGCACTGCCCGCCAGGGTTGGCAGCGATGGGTGGACGCCGGTAGAGTCAGACCCTCGTGTGCGCCATGGGGTGCACCTCAATCGATGTCCGGGCCAGCCCTCGCTCGCCGAGTGGGGGAACTTCCCGGCGACAACTCGAATCCGGTGCTCCGCCGGCCACATTGCAACATGGCCTGCGGAGCATTTGCGTGTGTCAACCAATCCGGGCGGTTCGCCGCCGGGTCCAAAGGAAAAGGCTGCCGAGATGGCACTCAAAGCGATTGTTGGCGAAAAGGTCGCCATGAGCCAGGTGTGGGTGAACGACAAAGTCGTACCCGTCACCGTGCTCCGCGTCGAGCCGGCACGCATCGTGCAGGTGAAGACCACCGAGCGCGACGGCTACAGCGCCTTGCAGGTCACCTACGGCCACAAGGACGCGAAGAAGCTGAACAAGGCCGAGGCCGGCCACTTCGCCAAGGCCGGCGTCGAGCCCGGCCGCCGGGTGGTCGAGCTGCGCATCGACTCGGTCGACGGCTTCGAGGTCGGCCAGCAGATCACGGTCGACACACTTGCCCAGGGTGAGCGCGTCGACGTCACGGCCATCAGCCGCGGCAAGGGCTTCGCCGGCACGATGAAGCGCCACAACTTCGCCGGCCAGGGTGCCAGCCACGGCAACCACAAGCACCACCGGGCCCCCGGCTCGATCGGCCAGTGCAGCTTCCCCGGGCGCGTGTTCAAGGGCCTGCGGATGAGCGGGCACATGGGCAACGAGCAAGTCACCACCCTCAACCTCGAGGTGGTCGAGGCCGATGCCGAGCGCAACCTGCTGCTGGTGAAGGGGTCGGTGCCCGGCCCAAACGGTGGTGTCGTCATCGTCCGCAACGCTGTGAAGGGGAAGTGATGGCCGCGATCACGCTCAAGACCTCCGCCGGCAAGGCGGCCGGCAAGATCGATCTCGCCGACGAGATGTTCGGCATCCAGCCCAACGTGCCGGTGATGCACCAGGTGGTGACCGCCCAGCTGGCCGCCCGCCGCTCTGGCACGCAGAGCACCAAGACCCGCGCCGAAGTGAGCGGCGGTGGCAAGAAGCCGTTCAAGCAGAAGGGCACCGGCAACGCCCGCCAGGGCTCGATCCGCGCCCCGCACTACAGCGGCGGCGGGGTGGCCCTCGGCCCCAAGCCGCGCAAGTACGACCAGAAGACCCCGAAGAAGATGATCAAGCTCGCGTTGCGCTCGGCGCTCAGCGACCGCGCCGCCGAGGGCAAGGTGGTGGTCGTCGACGACTGGGGTTTCAGCGCGCCCAAGACCAAGCAGGCCGTGGCCGCGCTCGACGCGCTGGGTGTCGACGGCAAGGCGCTGGTGGTGGTCGACACCGACGACACCAACGCCATTCGCAGCTTCCTCAACCTGCCCCAGGTGCAGTTGATCGAGGCCGCCGAACTCAACGCCTACGACGTGTTGTGCAACGACTACGTCGTGTTCACCAAGGCCACCGTGCCCGGCGCGACGTCGGTGACCAAGGCTGCCGCCGACGCGTCCGCCGCCGATCCGACCGACGAGGCCGAGGCGAAGGCCCCCGCCAAGAAGGCACCCGCCAAGAAGGCCACCGCGAAGAAGGCAGAGGCCACCGCTCCGGCGAAGAAGGCACCGGCGAAGAAGGCTGCGGCGAGCAAGGCCGCCACCAGTGAAGAGGACGGCAACTGATGAAGGATCCTCGCGACATCATCGTGGCACCGGTCGTTTCCGAGAAGAGCTACGGCCTGATCGAACAGGGTGTGTACACCTTCAAAGTGCATCCCGACGCGAGCAAGCCGGAGATCAGCGACGCGGTCGAGACCATCTGGGGCGTGAAGGTGCTGAAGGTGAACACCCTCAACCGCAAGGGCAAGAAGACCCGCGCCCGCCGCACCGGCAAGATCGGCACCAAGCCCGACACCAAGCGGGCCATCGTCACACTGGCTGCGGGCGACGAGATCCCGCTGTTCGAGCACTGAGCGAGAAACCATGGCTATCCGTTCCCGCAAGCCCACCAGCGCCGGTCGTCGGTTCCAGACCGCGTCCGACTTCGCCGAGGTCACCAAGTCGACACCGGAGAAGACGCTTCTCGCCCCGCTCAGCAAGAGCGGCGGCCGCAACGCCTACGGGCGCAAGACCTCCCGCCACCGTGGCGGCGGCCACAAGCGCCAATACCGAATCATCGACTTCAAGCGCACCAAGGATGGTGTGGTCGCGCGTGTGGCGGCGATCGAGTACGACCCCAACCGCACCTGCCGCATCGCTCTGTTGCACTACGCCGACGGTGACAAGGCCTACATCCTTGCCCCCAAGGGCCTCAAGGTGGGCGACAGCATCGAGAGCGGTCACCACGCCGACATCAAGCCGGGCAATGCGCTGCCGCTGCGCTACATCCCGGTGGGCACCACCGTGCACAACGTCGAACTGCGCCCTGGCGGCGGTGGTGCGCTCGGCCGCTCGGCCGGTACCGCTGTGCAGTTGGTGGCCAAGGAAGGCGAGTTCGCCACCCTGCGCCTGCCCAGCACCGAGATGCGTCGCGTGCTGATCGACTGCCGCGCCACGGTCGGCGAGGTGGGCAACAGCGAGCACGAACTGGTGAAGATCGGCAAGGCCGGCCGCAACCGCTGGAAGGGTGTGCGCCCGCAGACCCGTGGTGTGGCGATGAACCCGGTCGACCACCCCCTCGGTGGTGGCGAGGGTCGCACCAGCGGCGGTCGCCCCGCCGTGTCGCCGTGGGGCAAGCCGGAGGGTGTCCGCACCCGCAACACCAACAAGCCGTCGCAGAAGCTCATCGTGCGTCGTCGGCGCACGTCGAAGGGCCGCCGCTAATCATGAAAGCAGAAGGGTAAGCAGCCCATGTCACGCAGTCTGAAAAAGGGCCCGTTCGTCGACGACCACCTGCTGAAGAAGGTCGACGAGCAGAACTCCGCCGGTGAGCGCAAGGTCATCAAGACCTGGAGCCGCCGTAGCACCATCATCCCCGACATGGTCGGACACACCATTGCCGTCCACGACGGTCGCAAGCACGTGCCGGTGTACGTCACCGAGAGCATGGTCGGTCACAAGTTGGGCGAGTTCAGCCCCACTCGCACCTTCAAGTTCCACGCCGGCCAGGAAAAGAACACGAAGGGTCGCCGCTGATGACCGGTCCCAAGCTCAACGAGAAGTCGTTCGTCGCCGGCGAGCGCAGCGGCACCAAGGCCAGCGCGATGTACATCCGCGTGTCGGCCTCCAAGGCCCGCGTCGTGCTCGATCTGATCCGTGGCCTGCCGGTGCGCCGCGCCGACGAAGTGCTGCAGTTCACCTCGCGCGAGGTGGCCACCGACGTGCGCAAGGTGCTGGCCAGCGCCGTCGCCAACGCGGTGCACAACGACGAGCAGGATCCTGAGGAGCTCTACGTCAAGGCCTGTTTCGCCGACGAGGGCCCGACGTTGAAGCGCTTCACCCCGCGTGCTCGCGGACGGGCGGGCCGTATCCGCAAGCGCACCTGCCACATCACCGTCGTGGTGGCCCGTCTCGACGACGATCGCCTGGAAGTGGTGCAGGCCCGCGAGGCCCGCCGCACCGTCGCCGGCCGCCGCCGTGGCGCCGCCGGAGGCACTGCCGCCAGCCGCAAGGCTCGCGTCGAGCGCAGCCGCCAACGCGCCGCCTCCCTCAAGCCCACCGGTACCGATGCGGATGGGGACGAGCTCGACGCCGTCGATGACAAGGAGTCCGTTGCAGGCGGCGAGGGAAGCGCCAGC
>CAUJEE010000019.1 GCA_963169215.1 Actinomycetota bacterium | reverse complement strand
CGACGACACCGGCACCGCGATCGACGGGTTCGTGCACCTCGACGACGGCAGCGGCAAGATCTGGGCCGCGTACGAGATCTACGCCCAGCCGGCGTTCGCGTTCATCACCGCCGACGGTCGGGTGGAGACCTTCACCGGCTCGCTCGGGGCAGGCGACCTGACCGCGGTGATCGAGCAACTGCTCGCCGCGTGACGGCGAGCTGCGTCGCGCAGCCGTCTCAGCGTCTCAGCCGCCGGACAACTCGGTGCCGATGCGTGCCCCGGCCTCCAGCGTGCGATGCACCGGGCAGCGGTTGGCGATCTTGAGCAGCGACTGGCGCTGCTCTTCGTCGAGGTCGCCCTCGAGCTTGATGCGGCGCTGGAAGTGGTCGATCAACGGACCACCGCCGTCGACGACCTCCGACCCGTCGGTGGCGTGGGTCTTGGCGTGGGTCACCTCCACCGTCACCCTGTCGAGCGGCAGTTGCTTGCGGTCGGCGTACATCCGCAGCGTCATCGACGTGCAGGCCCCGAGCGCGGCCGCGAGCAAGTCGTAGGGCGACGGGCCGGCGTCGAATCCACCCACCGAGCGCGGCTCGTCGGCCAGGAAGCGGTGATCGCCCACCACCACGTGGTTGAGATAGGCGCCCTGTCCGGTCTCGGCCACCACCACCTGCGCACTGGGCGCGGGGGTGGGTGCCGCTTGCTGCTCGTCGACCAAGAACCTCTCGGCCCAGGTGGCGATCAGTTGCCCGGCGTACGCCGCGTCGGGTGCCCGCGACAGCAGGTGGTCGGCGCCGTCGAGGGCGATGAAGCTTTTCGGTTGCGGGGCAGCCTCGTAGAGGCGGGTCGCGTTGTCGATTTCCACTACCTCGTCCTGCGGCGAGTGCAGCACGAGTACTGCAATCCCCAGCGCGGCGATCCGATCGATCACCGAGTGGCGCTCGAGGTCGTCGAGCAACTCGCGCCGGATGGTGAAGCAGCGCCCGCCGATCTCCACCGTCGCCGCCCCGCGCCCTGCGATCTCCTCGATGTGCGGGGCGAACAGGCGGGTGATGTGGCCGGTGTCGGCCGGTGCACCGATGGTGGCCACCGCCCGCAGTTCGGGGATGTCGGCGGCAACAGCGATGGCTGCCGTGCCACCGAGGCTGTGCCCCACCAGCAGTTGCGGCGCGGAATGGTGCTCGCGCAGCCAGCCCGCGGCAAGGCGCAGGTCGTCGAGGTTCGACGAGAAGTCGGTGTTGGCGAACTCGCCCTCGCTCGACCCGAGACCGGTGAAGTCGAAGCGAAGCACGCCGATGCCGCGAGCATTCAACTCGGACACGATGCGACCGGCGGCGACGATGTCCTTCGAGCAGGTGAAGCAGTGGGCGAACAGGGCGTAGGCGCGCGGCGGGCCCGCGGGAAGGTCGAGCCTGCCCGATAGATCGCTGCCGCGGCTGCCGGTGAAGGTGACTCGTTGTGGTGGTCGGGCCATGAACTGGCTCCCTGGAGGCTGGAGGCTGGTGCTGTGTAATGGTGCTGTGTGCGGGGCGGCAGCGCCGACCGAGCATACGACTCAGTCGGCGCCGGCCTCGATGCTGCGGGCTCGCTTGCGCTGCAGGAGCAGCCGACCGGCGACGATCGCGACGATGAGCAACACGCCGATCATCGTCGCCTGTGCCGGATCGTCGGGAACGACGGTGTTGGTGAGCCAGGTCTGGATGCGCACTGCTTGCTCGATCACCGGGTCGTCGGTCGAGCCGCCGTCGAATACCCGCACCTCGTACCACCCGTAGTAGGCGACGTAGATGCCGGCGACCACGATCAGACCGCCGGCGACGCGGTTCACCATCGGCAGCGCAGCTCGGAAGCGTTGCACCAACGTTCCCTTGGCCAGCGAGAGGGCGACTGTGAGCACGGCAATGACCACGCCCATGCCCAGCCCGTAGGCGAGGAACACGGTAGAGCCGGCGACGAAACTCGAGCTGCGGAAGGTGGTGCTGGTGATGGCGAGGAAGGGGCCGATGGTGCACGACAGCGACGCCGTTGCGTACGACACGCCGAACAGGAACATCGACGGCAGGGTGCCGTCGCGGCCGCCTCGCTGCAGTTTGGGGATGCGCACAGTGGGCTGCTTGCCGGCCAGCAGGGCGATGCCCAGCGCGATCAGCCCGATGCCGATGGCGATGGTGACCCACGGCAGGTGCTCCTCCACCGACAGCGCGAGCGGCGTGACGATCACGCCGAACAATCCGAACACGACTATGAAGCCGGCTGTCATCGTGGCCGACACGGCCAGCGCGCGCAGCACCGAATCGGCGCCTCCCTTGCGGTGCTCACTGCCGAGGAAGGCCGACAGGTAAGCGGGCAACAGCGCGAAGCCGCAGGGGTTGACCGTCGCTGCCATGCCGGCCGCGAGCGCAAGGGCGTACGGGGCGTCGAACACCTACCAACCTCCTCGGACTGCCCGGCACTTGGGCACACGCCCCGGTCGTGAATCCGACGGCGCCGTGTCGATCCGTGGCGCTGCCGCGGGAGGGTTGGCAGCAGTGGCGGACGAACGGCAGGCCTTGGCGGTGGCGACCGGGAGCGTGTGCACAGAATCAGAACCCCATTCGCGCCTAGCGCATTCCCACCGGCTTGACCGGGCATTCGCCGGGGAACATCCCACCGACGCGCCGGGTTTCGTCCCCATGGGTCACCTCACCTCTCCTCGTACTGCCCGTCGCCCGTCGGCCGCGTTGGCGGCAGCACTCGTCGTCCTCGGTGCCTGCTCGACGGACGAGGGGTCGTCGGGCGGCGGCAGCCACACCTCGCCGGCGGAGGTGATCGATGCCAACGACCCGCGGTCCGACGATCCCACACCTGCCGATGTAGAGCAGTTACCGGCGTCGCCGCTCGAGGATGTGCCGTCGGCGTTGGCTGCGGCGCGCGGTGGGTCGGCTGACGGACTTCCCGATCCGCTGGTGCCGCTGTCGGAACTGCGATCGGGTGGCCCGCCGCCGGACGGCATCCCACCGGTCGACTACCCCGTGTACCTGCGCGCTGTCGACGTCGACTTCGTGGCCGACGAGGAGCCGGTGCTGGCGATCGAGATCGACGGTGAGGCACGTGCCTATCCGGTGCAGATCATGATCTGGCACGAGATCGTCAACGACACGATCGGCTCGACACCGGTGGCTGTCACCTACTGCCCGCTGTGCAACTCGGCCGTCGCCTACGACCGTCGCACGGCCGGGCGGGTGGTCACCTTCGGCACCTCGGGCATGTTGTGGAACTCGGCGCTGGTGATGTACGACCGCCAGACCGAGTCGCTGTGGAGCCACTTCACCGGGCAGGCGATCGCCGGCATGTTGGCCGGTGCCGAACTGGCCACCTTCCCCGTCGCCACCGTGCCGTGGGGCGCGTGGCGCAACGCCCACCCCGACGGCTTGGTGCTGAGCAGAGACACCGGCTTCGATCGTGACTACGGCGAGAACCCGTACCCCGGCTACGACGACATCACCGCCGACCCGTTCCTGTTCGAGGGCGAGGTCGACGGCCGCTTCACGGCGATGACCCGAGTAGTGGGCATCTCGGTCGACGGTGACGCCTCCGCTGTGCCCCTCGTCGCGCTGCGGGCGACCGGCGCGCTGGTGGTGGAGGTTGCCGGCTCCGACTTGACCGTGTGGTGGCAAGCGGGTACCAACTCCGCGCTCGACACCGCTGCCATCGCC
>CAUJEE010000018.1 GCA_963169215.1 Actinomycetota bacterium | reverse complement strand
GTGCCAACACGCTGCAGCCGACCGTGCTCGGTGGGGTCAACTTCGTGCTCCACGCGGCCGGATGGTTGGAGGGCGGGCTGGCCATCGGCTACGAGAAGTTCGTCCTCGACTGCGACCAACTGGGGATGATGAGCACCTTCGTGCATGGGCTCGACGCCTCCGAGAACGGGCTGGCCCTAGATGCGCTGCGTAACAACCCTCCCGGTAGCCACTTCCTCGGCACCGCGCACACGCTCGCCAACTACGAAACTGCGTTCTACCGCAGCGACACCGCCGACAACTCGAGCTACGAGCAGTGGAGCGAGGAGGGGTCACTGGATGCCGCCCGACGGGCCAACGCAGTGTGGAAGAAGCGGCTCGCCGAGTACGAGCCACCCGCGCTCGACGACGCGATCGACGCCGAGCTGAGCGACTTCGTCGCCCGCCGCAAGGCCGAACTGCCCGACACGTTCGGCTGACGGTAGTGATGTCGACCTCCCGCACTACAGCGGCCCTCGTGGCCGACGCCCGCTACGAGCTGGTGCCGCTGAAGAGTGCCGAGGGACAACTTCCCCACCTGCCGGCAGGTGTGTCGGTGTCGGTGACGTGCAGCCCCACGAAAGGGCTGTCGGCGACGCTCGACCTCACCGCGCGGCTGGTCGACCTCGGACACAACGCGGCACCCCACTTGTCGGCGCGCCTGGTGCACGACCGGGCGGAAGTTCGCCGCCTGGCCGCGTTCTGTGCGTCTCACGGTGTGCGCGAGATGTTCATCGTCGCCGGCGACCCGCCCGAACCGGTCGGCGACTACGACAGTGCGTTGGCGTTCCTGCGCGACTTCCTCGCCTGCGACCACGGCCTCACCCGCATCGGTGTGACCGCCTATCCCGATGGGCATGCGTTCATTCCGGCCGAGGTCGTGCGCCAGGCGCTGCTCGACAAGCAGGCACTGCTCGCCGAAGCCGGCGTGGACGGCTTCGCCACTACACAGATGTGCTTCGACATCGGCAAGTGGCGGTCGTGGGCGGCGACGGCGCGAACAGAGGGCCTCACCTTGCCGCTGCACGCGGGAGTGCCAGGCGTGATCGACAGGATGAAGCTGCTGACGATGGGTCTGCGCCTCGGCGTGGGAGCGAGCATGCGCTACGTGAAGAAGAACGGCGGCATCCTCGGCCGCCTGCTCACCCCCACCACCTACGACCCGAGCCGACTGGTGCTTCCTCTCGGCAAGCTGGCCGACGAACTGGGGATCGAGGGTCTGCACCTGTTCACCTTCAACAACGTGCAGGCCACCAGCCGATGGCAGCAGGCGACGCTGGCCAAGCTGGCCAAGCTGGCCTGAGTGCGACCCACCGGCGCTGCGACAGCGCAACCGGCCGCTCAGCGGGTGGCACGACGGGCGGTGCGGCGGGCGGTGCGAAGTGTTACGGCAATGATCGTCGCCGGTACGAAGAACGCCCTCGCCGGCAGCGACACCTCACGCCAGGGCCGCTTGGCCAGCGGAGCGCGCCAGACGATCATCCGATAGAGGAAGAACACGGCCACCAACCCGTGCAGGCCGGCAACCGCCCACAAGAATCCCTCCGTACCGAACACGATCATCGACCCCGCGGCCACGAAGGGTCCGACCACCGCGCCGAGGCCGTAGAGCTTGATCAGCTGGGACGCGGCTGCGTTGACGAACTGTGGCTCGATCCAGTCGTTGGTGTACGACGCCGAGATCGCGTACAGCGGCCAGCTGAGTCCGCCGAGCAAGGCGGTCAACACGAACGCGACCACGTGGTCGGGCGAACCGAGCGTCAACAGAACGGCCACTGCACCTGCGCCGCCGGCCGCGGCGAAGCCCACCGCACGGCGATCGAGATCATCGCTGGCGGCGGCGATCGGCCATTGCAGCAGCACCCCACCGACGCTCAACAAGGCCACCAACAGCCCGATCGCGGTCACGCTGAGACCGACACGCGTGGCGTAGACCGCCACCATCCCGGCCATCGCTCCATGGGCGACGCCGATGAGCAGACACGACCCGACACCCGATGGCACCGTACGCGCCAGTTGCCGCAGTGAAATGTGCTCAGCCTCGTCGAGCGCGGGCGCAACCGCGGCCTCTGACAGCGAAACCGGGGCCACCGCCAGCGACGTGAGGATGGCCGCCACGGCATATCCGGTGACCACCCGCGCATCGAACACCGAGACGAAGACCTGCCCGGTGCCGAAGCACGCGACCGCCACCACGTTGTACACCGCCAGCAGGCGGCCACGGTTGGCATTGCTGGCCAGATCGTTGAGCCACGACTCGGCCACCACGTAGACGCCTGCGGTGCACAGACCGGCGCAGAGGCGCAGCACCGCCCACGAGGGAGCGTTGACGGTGATCCCGACGGCGACGATCGACGCCGAGAGAAGCGAAGCGAGTGCGGCATACACACGGATGTGCCCCACGCGGCCGAGGGCAGTCAACGTCAGACGTGAACCAACCAGGAACCCGATGTAGTACGACGCGCTGATCATGCTGCTCACCGCCGTGGGCAGGCCGACCTGCTCGCCGCGGATGCCCACCAACGTGCCCGACAGCCCCCCGGCCAGCATCAGCAGGGCGAGACCGACGAACAACCCCCAGGTCGCGAGCGCGAGCGAGCGGTTGCCCATCGCGGCGACTCTACGCCCGATCAACCGCGGCGGCGGATGATCTCGGCCGAGATCGCCGGCACGACCTGGTGCAGGTCGCCGATCACCGCGTAGTCGGCCTTCAACACCATGTTGGCCTCCGGGTCGGTGTTGATCGCGAGGATCTTCTTCGACGCCATCGCCCCCACCCAGTGCTGGATCGCGCCCGATATGCCGCACGCGATGTACAGGTCGGGGGCGATCCGGGTGCCGGTCTGGCCCACCTGGTCGGTGTGGTTGCGCCAACCATTGTTGGTGACAGCGCGGGAGCAGCCCACCACACCACCAAGCAGTGCCGCCAGCGCCTCCAGCGGGACGAAGCCTTCCGCCGAGCCGACGGCGCGACCTCCGCCCACCACCACTGGCGCGGTGGCGAGGGTGATGCCGGCCGCGCGCTCGACGCGATCGACCACCATCGTGCGCGCCAGCGACGGGTCGAGATCGACGGCGACGGTGTTGGTGACTCCCGCCGCGGGGGCGGGCAAGACCTCGAAGGTGTGATGGGCGACTGTGAGCAGCTTGGTCGCAGCTGCCAGCGAGCAGCGCTCGAGCAGCGAGCCACCCCACCGCACGCGAGTGATCTCCCAACTGTCCCGATCGATCGCCACGCAGTTGGCGACGAAGGGCAGGTCGAGCCGGGCAGCGGCCTGGGCGATCACCTCGTTGCCCCGATCGGTGCCGCAGGCGAGCACCACCTCCGCGGCCAACGATCGCGCGGCCTGGGCGACGGCCTCGCCCCACGCCACCGGGCCGTAGGCGGCCAGCAGGTCGTGATGCACCTGATGAACCACGGCCGCTCCGTGCGCGCCAAGCTCGCCGGCCCTACCGTCGGCGGCGGCTCCGAGGGTTAGCGCATGCACAACACCCACCAGGGCGCGCGCCGCCGCCAGAGCCTCCAGCGTGGCCGGGCTGAGTTCCCCCCGGTCGTGCTCGACGACAACCAGCACGTTCACTTGAGCACCGCGTTCATGCTGCGGTTCGCCTGCGGTTCGCCTGCGGCTCACCTGACGTGCTCGCCACCTCCGCTGCGCTTCGCCGCTCGCCGCACCTCAAGTTCACTTCAGCACCCCGAGTTCTTGCAGCAGGTCGACGACGGCGGGGGCGGCGTCGGGGCCTTGGCCCAGGATCACAGTCTGGCTCACCTGTTCGGCCGCTTGCACCAGGGTGATCATCCGTTGCCCGCCAGGCTCGGCGCCGGGCACGACCTGCACGACCTCGGCCTTCTTGGAGGCAAGGCGACCCTTCAGCGTGGGATAGCGGGGCAGGTTGATGCCCTCCTTCACCCCGACCACGGCCGGCAACGGCAGTTCGTAGACCTCGACACCGGCACCGGTGTCGCGGCGCACGCGCATCGCGTCACCGTCGACCTCGATGCCCTTGGCGCCGTTCACCATCGGCCGTCCGAGCGCATGAGCGACGCGCACCCCTACCTGGAAGTTGCCCGAGTCGGCCGATTCGTTACCGAACAGGATCACGTCGAATGCACCGTCACGCGCTTCGATCTCACCGATGGCCGCGGCGAGCGCGGTGGCGGTGCGCTGTGGATCCCAGTCGTGCTCGGTGATCGGCAGCAGCACGGCCCGGTTCACTCCGATGCTGGCCGCATAGCGCAACTGCTCGTCGGCCTCGGCCGGGCCGAGGGTGAGCACCGTGCTTTCGCCACCGTGCTGCTCCACCAATTGCACCGCGGCCTCCACCGCGCACTCCTCGTGGGGGCTGGTGGTGAAGGCCAGATAGGCGGTGTCCACTGCCTGGCCGTCGGCGGTGATGTTGATCTTCGCCCCCGGGGCAGGCACCCGCTTCACACAGACGAGCACCCTCATGCCGTCTCCATCACGTCAGCAGCAACCGGTAGCGAGCGAACCAACACGAGCCTCACGACTTCATCCGCGCGTCGGCGGGATCGAACAGCGGGGTGCTGCCGGCGACCTCGACGGTGACAGGGTACAGCTCGTTCATGTACATCACCTGCAGCTTGCTGCCCGCTACTGCGTGCTGCGGCGGCAGGTAGGCGAGCAGCAGATACTTGCCCACCGATGGGCCGGCCCCGGCGGTGGTGACACGCGAGACGCGGCCCTTGGCATCGAGGATGCGCTCGCCGTCGAGGGTGAGGATCGGCTCGTTGCCGCCCGTCGGGAAGCGGTCGTAGCCGTCGGCGCAACGCTGGCTGTCCATCGACAGTGTGCACATGATCGCCGCCGGGCCGTTCTTGTCGGCGTCCTCACGAGCCCTCAGGTACGCAGCCTTGCCGATGAAATCGGGGCTCTTCACCTTCGGGCGGGCGAGGCCGGCCTCCACCGGGTCGTACTCGCTCTCCAGTTCGGCACCCATCAGGCGGTAACCCTTTTCGATTCGGCCGGTGACGGCATACACGCCGATGCCCACGGGGATGATCTCGAACTCCTCGCCGGCGGCCCAGATGGCGTCCCACAGCTTCAGGCCGTGCTCCATACGGGTGTAGACCTCCCACCCGTTCTCACCCACGTAGCTGATGCGGAACATCGTGCACGGCACGCCGTCGATCAGCACCTCGCGCACGGCGCCGTAGGGAAACCCGGCCGGCGACAGGTCGTACGGCGCGGTGGTGTCGTCGGTGACGATCTTGGCCATCGTCTTGGCCGCGTTGGGGCCCCACACGCCAACCGTGCACATGCCCTGCGACATGTCGGTGAAGGTGACGGCGGCCTTGCCGGCAGCGTTCCACTCGGCCATGTACTTGTTGAACCAGTAGTTGTCTCGACCACCGTCGAAGGCGCCGGTGATCACCCGGAAGTGCTCCTCACCGAGACGCTGGATGGTGAGGTCGCCGCGAAAGCCGCCGTGGGTGTTGAGCAGCGGGGTGTACACGCTGCGCCCCACCGGTACGTCGACCTGGTTGACGCACATGTAGTTGAGGAAGTCGCACGCGCCTGGGCCTTCGAAGTCGAACTCGTTGAACGCAGTGAGATCCACCATGCCCACGCTCTCGCGCATCTGCAGATGCTCGGCGTTGATGACCGGATGCCACCAGCGACCGTCCCACTCGTGGGTGCGCGGCTCGCACTGGCCGGCGAACTTGGCCATCAGCACCTCGTTGCTCGCGTACCACTGCGGACGCTCCCAGCCGCGCGCGTCGAAGAACGTCGCGCCGAGGGCCTCTTCTCGCGCGTAGAACGGGCTGCGGCGCATGCCGCGCTGGCTGGCCCACTGCTCACGCGGGTGCACGATGCCGTAGGTCTTGTTGAAGTGCTCGTTGCACCGCGCGTTGATGTGCCATTCGGTCTTCTCGTGCGGATAGAAGCGGCTGATGTCGCTGCCATGCGGATCACACATATGCGGGTAGCCGTACGTCATCCACTCGGCGACCAGCTGGGCGATGGCCGGGCCCTCCTTGATCCACACCGCGGCCGCGCTCCACAGGTTGCGCACCTCTGGCGTCTCGCCCAGCACCGGGTTGGCGTCGGGGGTGAGACTCAGCAGACCGTTGATCGCGTAGCGGATCTCGGCGTCACCGAGCATCTCCATCAGCTCGATCGCCTGCTCCATCTGCGGGTCGAAGTCGTCGTAGGTGAGCGGCAGCTCGGTGGGCGTCAGCGCCGACTCGGCGATCGAGGGAATGTCGTCGGGGCGCATCAGGATCGGGCGGTGGGCGTAGCTGCCCACCTCCATCGAACCGGCCGATTGGCGCTCGTAGCAGAACGTGTCCATGTCGCGGATGATCGGGTAGGCCACCTCCCTACCGCTCTCCTGAAGGATGTCGATCGGGCCGACGTCGGCCATCTGGTGCACGGCAGGTGTGAGCGGGATGTTGGCCCCGGCCATCCTGGCGATGCGGGGGCTCCACACGCCGCCGGCCACCACCACATGCTCGGCCTCGATGGTGCCGCGGTCGGTGACCACCGCCTTGATGCGCGGGCCACCCGCGGCCGGCTCGGTGAGCAGGTCGAGCACCTCTGTGTTGGCGAACACCTTCAGCGCGCCCTTCGCCACGGCCTCGTCGCGCATCATCGTGCCGGTGGCCAATGAGTCGACCACGCTCACGCTGGGCGTGTAGTAGCCGCCGAGGAGGATCTCGTCGTTGATGAACGGCACCAGCTCCTTGATCTCGGCGGGGGTCACCAAGCGGGCATCGATACCCCACGCCTTGGCCGAGGTCATCCGCCGCTTGAACTCCTCCATCCGCTCGGCAGTGCGGGCCACCTCGATACCGCCGCAGGTGTTGTTCAGCCCGGCGGCCACGTACTGGTTCTGGCTCTCGACCGTGAGATATGCCATTTCCTTGTTGTGGTCGGTGGGGAAGATGAAGTTCGACGCGTGCCCGGTGCTGCCGCCGGGATTGGGCAATGGCCCCTTGTCGAGCAGCACGATGTCGGTCCAGCCGAGGCGGCTGAGATGACCGACGAGGCAGTTGCCGACGATGCCCGCGCCGATGACGACGACCTTGGCCGTCGCGGGCACTCCCGACGTGGTAGCTGCACTCATGGTGGTTCCCCCCGGGTGAAGGTGTTCGGCAGGTCATTCCCTGCCTCTGATATATCTGTACCATATCAGTGTGTCGTTGTCAGCCGAGGCCTATGCCGAGATCCGCCGCCTGATCGTGCGCGTCGAGTTGGCGCCGGGGGCAGTGATCCGCGAGGACGAGCTACGCGAGCGCCTCCGACTCGGCCGCACCCCCATCCGCGAGGCGCTGCAGGCGCTGGTGCGCGACCAGTTCGTCACCGTCATCCCCCGCCGCGGCATGTTCGTGAGCAACATCGACGTCGGCGAGCTGAGCCTGCTCTACGAGACCCGCGCGATCCTCGAGCCGTACGTCACCCGCCTCGCCTGCGCCCGCGGTGGCGAGCACCACTGGACCGAGATGCACGACCAACTGGCCGCCGCACACGCGTCGGGCGGGCCGGCGGTGGAGCTGATGGAGTACGACCGGCGCTGTCACGAGATCGTGTGGGATGCAGCCGGCAACCGCTTCCTCACCGACACGCTCGACATGCTCTACGCGCAGAGCGACCGCCTGTGGCACCTGTACCTGGCCGATGTCGACGACATGGCTGATGCCGTCGACGAGCACGAGCAGATACTCGCCGCGCTGCAGGCGCGCGATGCCGACCGGGCCGCCGCGCTGATCGAAGCCCACATCCGCGCCTTCGACGAGCAGATCCGCACCGCCGTGCGCCGCCGCCTCGACTCCCCCCTCGCCGGCTGAGCCAAGTCGGCGCTGAACCCGGCCCCCGGACCGACTCAACGCCGACTATCGCGGTGGCTGAGCCAAGTCGGCGGTGGGTCCGGCCGCCGGCTTGGCTCAACGCCGACAATCGAGCGGATCCGGCGGTAGAGTAGGGGCCACTGTGGCATGGTTGCCGCAGAGGTCGAATGCAGGGTTGTTGGCTGTGCATCCACGGCCACCCCTCACAGAAAGCCCCCACTCAATGACTGTCGAATCTCCCGCGCGTTCGTTCGCGTCCCTCGGCGTACCTGCGCCGATCGTCTCCGCGCTCGCCGCCGGCGGCATCACCGAGCCGTTTCCGATCCAGGTCCTCACCCTGCTCGACACCCTCGCCGGCCGCGACGTTCTCGGCCGCGGCAAGACCGGCAGCGGCAAGACGATCGCTTTCGCGATCCCGCTCGTGACCGCCCTCGCCAAGAACGACAACCGCACCCGTGCAGGGTCGCCCCGCGGCTTGGTGCTGGTGCCCACCCGCGAGCTTGCCAATCAGGTGGCGGCGGTCCTCGCCCCACTCGCCAAGTCGATGAAGCTGCGGCACACCGTCGTCTATGGCGGTGTCGGTTTCGGCAATCAGATCGCCGCCTTGCGGGCCGGCGTCGACATCGTCGTCGCCTGCCCCGGCCGCCTCGAAGACCTGATGAAGCAGGGTCACTGCCGCCTCGACCAGGTGCTGGTGACGGTGCTCGACGAGGCCGACCACATGTCCGACATGGGCTTCTTGCCCGGCGTCAAGCGCATCCTCGACCGCACGCCGGCCGGCGGGCAACGATTGCTTTTCTCGGCCACGCTCGACAACGACGTGAAGGTGATCGTCGACCGCTACCTCCACCAACCGGTGACCCATGCCCTCGATCCGGTCGACTCGCCGGTGGAAGAGATGACCCACCACTTGGTCGAGACCTCGCTGACCGAGAAGCTGTCGGTTGTCACCCGCCTCGCCGCGGGTGCCGATCGCAGCCTGTTGTTCACGCGCACCAAGCATGGCGCCAAGAAGCTGGTGCAGCAGTTGGGCAAGTCGGGGATTCCCGCGGTCGAGTTGCACGGCAACCTGTCGCAGAACGCCCGCGAGCGCAATCTGGCCGACTTCGCGTCCGGCGAGGTGAGCGTGCTGGTGGCCACCGACATCGCCGCGCGAGGGATTCACGTCGACGACGTGCGCCTCGTCGTACACGTCGATCCGCCGGTGGAGCACAAGGCCTTCCTGCACCGTTCGGGCCGCACCGCCCGCGCCGGCGCCGAAGGTGTGGTGGTGACGGTGACCACCCCCGAACAGCGTCGCGACGTGCGCTCGATGACCCGCGCCGCCGGCATCAAGCCGATCGTCACCGAGGCGGTGCACGCCAAGCACCCGCTGCTCCACGATCTCGCCGGCCCGGCCCAGCCGCCGCGCCACATCGCCGCGCGACCCGCCACCGCCGCGCACAACCAGCCCCGCCCGCGTGGCAACGCCCAGCAGACTCGGCAACGCACCGGGGGGCGCCCCGCAGGCCGCCTCGGCGAGCAGCCAGGCTCACCGGCCGGGCGCGGCCGCCGACAGCGCACGAACCACCGCCGCGGCTGACCGCCGCGTTACCGTCGGGGTGTGATCGCTCCCCTGCTCGCCGGCGGCATCGCCCTGCTGGTCTCACTGCTAGGAACCTGGTGGCTCACAGCCTTTCTCGCGGCCCGCGGTCGCAGCCAACCGATCCTGGTCAAGGACGACATCAACATCGCCGTCCCCGCCCATACGCACAAGGCGGGAACCCCGACGATGGGCGGTCTGGCGATCGTCGGCGCGGCCGGCGTCGGCTACGTCGTCAGCCACGTGCGCGAGGGCGTCGTGTTCTCCGACCAGACGCTGATCATGTGGGCGGGCGTGCTGGTGATGGGCGGCATCGGCCTGCTCGACGACGTGATCAAGGTGCGCACCAAACACAACCGCGGCGTGTTGTGGAAGAAGAAGGGCTGGATCACCCTCGCCCTTGCCGGCGGCCTGTCGACCTTGCTGGTGATGGCCACTTCGATCGACACCCGCCTGTCGCTCACCCGCGCCGACCTGCCCGGCCTGGAACTGGGCAAGGTGGTGTTCATCATCTGGGCCGCGCTGCTGATCTTCTCCACCACCAACGCGGTCAACGTCACCGACGGCCTCGACGGCCTCGCCGGCGGGTCGGCGATGATCGGCTTTGCCGCGTTCACGATGATCTCCTACCTCGAATTCCGCAATCCGGTGCTGTACCCCGACGTGGTCAATCCCTACGACACGGTGGTGTTCGCCGCATCTTTCGCCGGTGCGTGCGGGGGGTTCTTGTGGTTCAACTCGGCGCCGGCGACGATATTCATGGGCGATGTCGGCGCGCTCGCAATCGGGGCGGCGCTGGCGCAATTGGCGCTGGCCACCAACACCCACCTGCTGCTTGCCCTGATCTGCGGCATCAACGTCATCGAGATCGGCTCGGTGGCGTTGCAGATGTTGGTGTTCCGGGCCAGCGGGCGCAAACGGCGGGTGTTCCGCCTGTCGCCCCTGCACCACCATTTCGAGCTCGTCGGCTGGGCGGAGACCAAGGTGATCATCCGCTTCTGGTTGATCTCGGGCGCCTGCGTGATGACCGCGCTGGCGATCTTCTTCGCCGACTTCACCCACCTGGCCACCAGCTGACGCAGGCCGACAGCGCAACCCTTGTGGCTGACAGTGGGAGTTTGAGCACATAGCGTGTCATAGGAATCGGCGCGCTCGGCGTCGTAAGGGGGTGATGATCGTGCCAGCCACCGAGCCCGCCCCTCACGAACCCGTGGTGCCGCTGCGGCTGGTGGGCGCCCCCGCCCGGTCGCGAACAATTTCGTCGAAGAGGGCCGCACTGATGGCCCTCTACGAGGACGAGTTCCGCCGCACCGCTCGGCTCGCCTACCTGCTGTGCGGTGACAGGCAGTTGGCCGACGACCTCGCTCACGATGCGTTCGTGCGCCTCTGGGAACACTGGGACCGGGTCGACGACCCCGACCGTCGCGGTCAGTACCTGCGCGCGACGGTTGTGAACCTGGTGCGCTCCACACATCGGCGGGCGGCGACCGCCAGGCGTCATCGGGGCGCCCCGGCGCTGACACTGGTGGGCGACCAGGTCTCGGCGGAGGACGAGGCGCTGTACCGCTCCACCCGGCCGGACGTGATGGCTGCGCTCGCCGCGCTGCCCGAACGTCAGCGAGCCACGATCGTCCTGCGCCATTGGCTGCGCATGACCGAAGGCGAGATCGCCGAGGCCATGGGCTGCTCGATCGGCTCTGTCCGCACCCACGTCGCCCGGGCCTACAAGGCCCTCGCCATCAGCCTCGGAGACCTGCGATGAACGAACCATTCGACCTCGATCGCCTGCTGTCATCGGCAGCCGACGACTTCCGGCCGACGCCCGACACAATCCGCCTCGAAGGGCTGATCATGCGCCGCGGCCACCGCCGGCGGATGTTGGTCGTCGCCGGTGCCGCGGCATCGGTGGTGCTGCTCGGCTCGGTCGCCCTCGCTCACCGCGTCGACGACTCGCGCGAGCGCCTCGGCCCGGCGCACAACGAAGATGTGATCGGCTCGACCTCCACCACCGAGAAGGTGCGCGAGCCGCTCACCACCAAGCCGAAGGTGACCGAACCGACCGAACCGAAGGTGACCGAACCCAAGTCGACGGCGCCCAAGCCGACCGAGCCCAAGCCCACCGAACCGACCGAGCCCAAGCCCACCGAGCCGGAGTGGAAGTTCAAGGCCTACCAGACCTACGGCGAGTGCTCGGAGATCCCGCCGTACGACATCTTCTACGGCGAGACCAAGCCGGGCGCGAAGGTGGTGATCGAGTCGGAGTGGTCGGAGCGCATGGAGGTCTACGCCGACGAGAGCGGCCACTGGGAGGTGCAGGTGTTCTTCCCCGAGTCGCCGATCGGTCAAGAGATCAAGGTCTGGGTCGTCTCGATGGAGCAGACCTACAAGTTCTGGTTCATCCACACCGAAGCCATCTGATCCCGCCGCACGGCGACGGGGTGGGTGAACCCACATCGGGCCGAGTGCTCCCACCGGGCACTCGGCCTGATGCGCGTGCGCTCCGTCAGGCGAAGCGGACGGCGATGGCCTTGATCTGCGCGTAGTCGTGCAGCGCCTCGATGCCCTTCTCCCGCCCGTAGCCGCTGTTCTTGTAGCCGCCGAGAGGGGTCTCGATGCTCAGTGCACCACCGTTGACGCTCACCTGGCCGGCATCGATCTGCTCGGCCAGGCGCAGCCCGCGGGCCAGGTCGCCGGTGTACACCGCGGCCAGCAGGCCGTACTCGGTGTCGTTGGCCTTGGCCAGCGCGTCGGCCTCGTCGCTGAACGGCATCGTCACCAGCACCGGGCCGAAGATCTCTTCGCGGTTGATGCGCCAGTGCGCGCGCACGTCGGGGTACACGGTGGGCTGCACGTACATCCCCTGAATGTCGGCGTAGGCCGCACCGCCCACCGCGGCCACCGCCCCTTCGGC
>CAUJEE010000017.1 GCA_963169215.1 Actinomycetota bacterium | reverse complement strand
CATCGATGGCGACGAGGATCGCGCGCAACTCGTTGACGTAGGCACGCGCATCGTCGGCACTGTGGATGTCGGGGCGGCTGACGATCTCCACCAGCGGCACTCCCGCCCGATTGAGATCGATCAGCGAGTAGTCGGCGCCGTGCACCCGGCCACCGCTGGCGTCGCCGACGTGCGCGCTCTTGCCCGCGTCCTCCTCCATGTGCGCCCGCTCGATGCCCACCCGCACGCCGTTGGGCAGGTCGAGCCAGCCGTCGACGTTGAGCGGCTGGTCGTACTGGCTCACCTGGTAGGCCTTGGGCATGTCGGGGTAGAAGTAGTTCTTGCGGTGGAACGCGCACGGCTGGATGGTGCAGTTGAGCGCGAGGCCGATGCGCATCGCCAACTCGACCGCCTGCTCGTTGAGCACAGGCAGCGCTCCCGGCAGGCCGAGGGTGACCGGGTCGATGTTGGTGTTCGGCGGGTCGCCGAAGCGGTTCGGGCTGGCCGAGAACATCTTCGTTGCGGTGGCCAGTTCGACGTGCACTTCCAGGCCCACCACCAGTAGCCAATCGCCTGGCAGACCGTCGTAGGCGCTCATCGCCCGCCACCTTCCATCGCCCGCTCGAGCGCTGCGGCGACGCGGAACATCGTCGGCTCGCGCAGGGTGCCGGCGAGCACCTGCACCCCCACGGGCAGCCCCTCGGCACCGGTACCGAAGGGCACGGTCATCCCCGCATGGCCGGCCAGGTTGGTGGGGATGGTGTAGGTGTCGCACAGGTACATCGCCAGCGGGTTGTCGCCCTTGGCCCCGAACGGGAAGGCGACGCTGGGCGAGGTGGGCGTGAGCAACACGTCGGCATGTGCGTAGGCCCGTTCGAAATCGTCGTGGATCAGGCGGCGCACCTTCAGCGCCTTGCCGTAGTAGGCGTCGTAGTAGCCCGCGCTCAAGGCGTAGGTGCCGAGCATGATGCGCCGCTTCACCTCCTCGCCGAAGCCCGCCTCGCGGGTGGCCGAGTACATGCTGTTGGTGTCGGGGGCGTCGACGCGCAGGCCGTAGCGCACGCCGTCGTAGCGGGCCAGGTTGCTGCTCGCCTCGGCCGGGGCGATGAGGTAGTAGGCGGTGAGGCCGAAGGTGAACGCGGGCACCTGCACGTCGACCACGGTGGCGCCCTGCGCGGTGAGCGCGTCGAACGCAGCCTCCAACCGCGCCTCCACGTCGGGATCGGCACCCGCGGGCAGGTCGGTGATGCGGCCGATGCGCAACCCCTCCACCCCCTGCCCGACCGAGTCGACCAGCCGCGGGTGCTCGCGGGGGATGCTGGTCGAGTCGAGCGGGTCGTGCCCACCGATCACGTCGAGCACCAACGCGGCATCATGCACCGAGGTGGTGAACGGCCCGATCTGGTCGAGGCTGCTGGCGAACGCGATCAGCCCGTAGCGGCTGACGTAGCCGTAGGTGGGCTTCACCCCCACCACGCCGCACAGCGCGGCCGGTTGGCGGATGCTGCCACCGGTGTCGCTGCCGAGGCCGAAGTGGGCGAAGCCGGCGGCGACCGCGGCCGCGCTGCCACCACTGCTGCCGCCAGGCACCCGGCTGGTGTCGTGCGGGTTGCGGGTGGGACCGAAGGCCGAGTTCTCGGTGCTCGACCCCATCGCGAACTCGTCGAGATTGGTCTTGCCGACCACCACCGCCCCGGCCGCGTGGAGGGTGCGCACGACGGTGGCGTCGTAGGGCGGGCGCCAGCCCTCGAGGATCCGCGACGAGCAGGTGGTGGGCACGCCGCGGGTGCACATGTTGTCCTTGAGCGCGACGGTGATGCCGGCCAGCGGCCCCGGATCGTCGCCACGGGCGGCCTGTTCGTCGATCCGCGCGGCCCGCTCGCGGGCGGCCTCGGTGAGCACGTGGTTGAAGGCATGGATCTCGCCCTCACGGGCATCGATCGCGGCCAGGTGCCGCTCGACCAGTTCGGCAGCGGTGGTGGTGCCGGCGCGTACTGCCGCGGCCAGCTCGGTTGCCGAAGGCATCAGCCCTCCAACCCGACGATCGGCGGTACGCGGAAGCGGCCGTCCTCGGCGGCGGGGGCCATGGCCAGCACCTCATCGCGGTCGAGGCCCGGCTGCACCACGTCGGGGCGCATCACGTTCACCAGCGGGAAGGGCTGGGTCATCGGCTCGACCGCCGACAGGTCGAGTGCGTCGACGTCGGCGAAGTGTTCGAGCATGCCGGCCAGTTGCGCGGTCATCCGCTCCAACTCGTCGGCGCCCAGGTCGAGACGGGCGAGGCGGGCCACCTTGGTGACGTCGGCGGCAGAGAGACGATCGGACACGGGCACTGATCCTACGGCCACGGCCTCGGTCGGGCGGTGGTGAAATAGGGGCCGCCGGAGCGGCCGGTAGGGGGCACCGACCCACAGCGCAGCCCGATAGCCTGGCCGTGATGCGGCACGGCGGGCTGGCAACTCACGACCTTTCCACGGACGAGCTACTCGTCACCATCGTGGACGAAGTCTTCCTCGTGCTTCCACTGTTGGCGAGGAGAGGTACATGCCTGACACGTTCTTGAGTATCGCCGTCGCAATGGTCGCTCTCATCCCTGGCGCGCTCTACACGTGGAGCTTCGAGCGCCAAGTTGGCAGGTGGGGAGTAGGGCTCAGCGATCGAGTGCTGAGATTCGTTGGCGGCTCGGCCATCCTTCATGCGGCCTTCGCTCCGCTTACCTACTGGCTGTGGGCCGATCAATGGCACATGGTGCGGGCTGGAGAGCCACTCAACTGGTCGCTGTGGCTCGCAGTGATCGGATACGCGGCGATTCCGACGATTGCAGGTTCAGTGGTCGGCAGGTCCACCAAGAAGGGAAGGTCCTGGTCGAAGTTCCTCGTCGGGCCTGATCCGGCGCCGAGAGCGTGGGACTTCCTGTTCCAGGAGCACAACCTGGATGGCTGGATCCGGCTCCGCCTGAAGTCGGGCATCTGGCTCGGCGGAGCGTTCGCGGAAGCAAATGGGCGGCGCTCATACGCTGCTGGTTACCCGGAGCCGCAGGATCTCTACCTGGCGGCTGCCGTCAGCGTCGACCCCGACTCCGGCGCGTTTCTCTACCGGAACGACGGCAACCTTGACGTGCTACGAGGCGGCCTTCTGATCCGCTGGGACGAAGTAGAGTACTTGGAGTTCATTGACTCGTGAGGAGTTGCGTATGTCTGACAAGTCGTTGACTCCAGAGCTTGAGAAGCGCGGAGGGTATGGATCGTCCAACAAGGACGTAGCCGAGTTGAAGCTTCCGCCGTCCGGCCCCGCACCAGGCAGTCGTGAGCCCTCCTCAAGTCTAGGTAAGGCACCGAATAGGTGACCCGCAGCGGGGACGTCCCCTTCGGACACAGCACCCGTAACGACAGACGCGGCGGGTCAGGCTTGTGGGTCGACCGGGGCGAAGTTGGGTGGACGCTTCTCGAGGTAGCTGGCCACGCCTTCGCGGAAGTCGGGGCGGCGCAGTGAGTCGACCATCAGCACCACCGCGTCGTCGTGGGCAGTGGCCAGATCCTTGTTCCAGTCGGCGTACACCTGGCGTTTGATCACCGCCATCGAGGTCGGCGACACCGTGCGGGCCAGCGTGGCCGCGTAGTCGAGGGTGTGGTCGAGCAGGCGCTCGGGGTCGACCACCGCGTTCACCAAACCGATCCGGGCCGCCTCCTCGGCGAGCACGATCCGCCCGGAGAAGAGCAGATCGAGGGCGTGGGCTGTGCCCACCAGCCGCGGCAGCAGCCACGACAGCCCCCCCTCGGCGATCAACCCGCGCTGGCCGAAGGAGGTGGTGAGCTTGGCCCCGGCAGCGGCGAAGCGGATGTCGCACATCAGCGCCTGGGCCAGGCCCATGCCTGCCGCGGCACCGTTGATCGCGGCGATCACCGGCTTGGGCACCAGCACCGTCTCGTACTGGCGGTGCACACCAACAGCCTCACCGACGCCACCACCCTCGCCGTCGTCGCCGCTAGCCGCGCGCCCGAGACCCTCCAGTTCCGACATGTCGGCCCCGGCGCAGAAGCCCTTGCCCGCGCCGGTGACCACCACCACGCGCACGTCCGGGTCGGCGGTGGCCTGCTGCAGCCGACTGAAGTAGCGGTCACCCAACTCACGGGTCCAGGCGTTGAGCCGCTGTGGGCGGTTGAGGGTGATCAGCGCGATGCCAGGATCGCGCACCTCGTACAGGACGACGTCGTCACTCATCCCCGGAAACGTACTCGCCTTCCACGCCGGCCTCCGGGTCGGCAGCGATCGGGTCGGTAGCGATCGGGTCGGCAGCGATCTGTGAGGCGACATCGCCGCGGTGACGCAGGTGATCGATCAGCAGATAGGCGACGGCCCCGACGGCAGCGGCGAGCGCGGTCCACTGGTTGAGCCGCCAGCCACCACCCGAGTTGGCCGGGTCGATGCGCAACCCCTCGACCCAGAAGCGACCCACCGCGTAGCCCACCACGTAGACCGCGAGCAGGCGACCGGGCCGCAAGCGGACGCGCTTGTCGATCACCAACAACAAACCGCACAGCGCGAGATTCCACAGCGCTTCGTACAAGAAGGTGGGGTGGAAGGTGGTGCCGGAGGCATAGCCGACGGGCAGATGGGCATCGTCGATCTCCAGCGCCCAGGGCAGATCGGTGGGGCGACCGAACAGCTCCTGGTTGAACCAGTTGCCGAGGCGGCCGATGGCCTGCGCCAGCGGCACCGCCGGCGCGGCGGCGGTGAACAACCCCGCCGGCGACACGCCACGGCGGCGCGCCCGCCACATGGCGACGAGGATGCCGGCCGCCAGGCCGCCGGGGATGCCCAGCCCGCCGTTCCACACCTGCAGCCACTTGCCCGGCTCGCGCCACGGGTCGGATGCATCGGTGACGATGTAGTACACGCGAGCCCCGGCAACGCCGGCGAGCACGGCCCAGGTGCCGATCGACACCATGTCGTCGCGGGTGCCGACGCCGGCAGCCTCCAGCCGCCGACCGGCGAGCCAGATGGCCGCGACCACACCGGCGGCGATCATCAGACCGTAGGCGTGGATCGACAAGAAGAACAGGTCGATCGACCCCGAGGAGGGGCTGGGGATGGTGCCCGGGGCGGAGATCAAGCGAGCACCTCACCGGCGAAGGCGACAGTGCTGTCGAACACCAACTGCTTGTCGTAGTCCTGGGTGGCCACGTGGTAGCTACGGGCGAGCGGCACCCGGCGCACCGGGCCGCCATAGAGCTCGGCCAGCTGGTCGGACTGCGCCGGGTCGACGACGTGATCCTGCGGCGAGTTGAGTAGCAGCAGTGGGATTCGTATCTTGGGGTACTCGCCCACCAGCGGCCCCAGACCGTCGACCAGGAACGACAGCAACGGCGCCAGCGGGGTGCCCGGGTAGGCCGATTCGTGCGCGTCGGGATCGGCGATGTCGCTGCCGATGCCAGGCATCACCTCCGTGCCGGCGGCGAGCATGCCGCGCAGGCCATCGAGCACTTCTTCCGGTTGGGGCACGGTGGCCGGGTTGATGCACACCAGGCCGGCCACCTGCGGGTGGTCGACACCGACGCGCAGGGTGAGCGCACCGCCCATGCTGAGCCCGACGACGATCATCTTCTGCGTCCGCTCGGCGAGCGTCTGGTAGGCCACCTCGGCGGCACCGGCCCAGTCGGCCCAACGGGTGGGCAGCATGTCGTCGATCACTGTGCCGTGGCCGGGCAGCAACGGCATTTCGACGTGGTAGCCGACCGCGGCCAGCGCCTCGGCCACGCCGCGCATGCTGCCCGGGTTACCGGTGAAACCGTGAAGCACGAGTGCGCCGTGGGCGGAAGTGCCGTGGTGCGACCACGGATCGGCGCCGGGGATCAGTTCTGTCATGGGCAGCAGTATGTCGTGGCCCTCGACGTGGCGCCACCACGACGGTGGTGTGACCTGCTCGCGCCAGTCGGGGTGGGGTTGGATGCAGTCGACCGGGCAGG
>CAUJEE010000016.1 GCA_963169215.1 Actinomycetota bacterium | reverse complement strand
ACGGCACGGGCGCGAGCCACCAGCGCGTTGATCGGGCGCGTGATCGAACGACGGATGACGGTGACGTAGATGATCGTGATCAGCACGATCACACCACTGATGATGTTGCCGGCGAAGATCGACTGGAGCACGTAGTTGTTGGTCGATTCCTCGCGGCTCTCCACCTCGGGAATGGCCCAGCCGATGGCCTCACGCACACCGGCGTCCTGCGCTTCGTAGCGCCACTCCAAGCTGCGGATCACTTCCAGCACCTGCTCGCTGTCCTGCGCCTCGATCGCCGGCTTCAGCTTCGTTTCGACCTCGGCGAACAACTGCTCGCCCGCGAAGCCACCGATCTCCAACAAGCGGATCTGGACCTCTTGCGGAATGTCCTGCTCGGCCCAGTAGGCCATCGAGGCGGTGAAGTTGTCCTCGGCCTCGTCGACCCCCGCCAATTGGACGTCGATCGCGGCCCTGCCCGCCCCGGTCCACGCATCGTCCGTCGCCACGAGCACACCGATGTGGTTGATCCTCGACCAGGCCTCCAGCAAGCTGCCCGACGGCGGGTTGGTGTCGGCCACCAGGTCTTGCGCCAGCTTCAGACTCTTGTAGCTGTCGCCACGAACACTGGCCTTGCGCATCGAGTCGGTGTGCGACACCGCCAGCAACACGAGCGCGACGATCGGCAGCGCCACCAGTCCGCTGATCCGCTGCGTGATCGTGCCCCGGTTGGGCAACACCCATGTCATCCACCGAGGCATTCTGCGTCGCTTGGCCACTGCTCCCTCCCTGAAGTCTTTCGGGGTCGACCCCGGTCGAGTCCCGTACCATACGGGATATTTCGACGTGTCATCATCGGTTCGGCGCGTGGCGAACTTGAGAGTTCCTTTCCACAAAACCTCAAGGTCACGGGCGTATCTGTCGAAACACCACACCGACAGGGTGAACCGACTCCCACAACCATCACGCCCACAACCATCACGTCCACAACCATCATGGAGGAACGGCTCGATGTTGCGCAGCCAGCTCAAGTCCTACAGCGGTGCCGATCCCATCTGGGGTTTCGTCTCCCTTGTCGGCAGCGAGCGCTTCACCGGCGAGGCCGTGCTCGGGCCGACGCCGCGCGTGCACCTCTACGCGGTCGACGGACGCATCTACTACGCCGAGCGCGAGGGCGATCAGTCGGTCGGGGAGCGCTTGCTCGCCGCCGGATCGATCACTGCGGCGCAACTCGACCAAGGCACCGTCGAAGTCGGCGGCAGCCCCTCGCTCGCCCGCCTCTTCCAGCGCCAGCCGTTGATCGACCGCGATGCGATCGAACTCACCATCGAGGCAGCCACCGAGACGCTGCTCGAGTCGGTGGCCGCTCTCGCTGCCGGAGAGGCGGAGGTGTTCCCTCTGCGTCACCACCCCTCCGGGATCCACCACTGGCTGCGTTCGGCGGGGGCAAATCCGCTACCGACCCCTTCGATGGCAGCGCCGTCGGTTCCGACCGCGACGGCCGCAGCCCCGCCGCAATCGGCAGCGATCGCCGACGGATCACCCGCGGAGCCGACCACTACAGCCGTCTTGGCAGTGAGCGAAGAGGGCTCGCCGGACGAGCCGATGCCGGACGAGCCGAAATCGGACGAGCCGGCGCCGATCGGGGCTGGAGCAGACCCGGAGCCAACCCCAGCAGCCGAGGCCGACCCTGCCGCGGCCGAGCCCGAGCCGGCCGAGAGCACCTTCGACGAAGCCTCCGACACCGGCGGCGACGACACTGGTGGAACGCCGCCGGAACTCGACACTCTGCGGTGGGGCGCGGCCCTCGACGGTGCAGAGGAGGGGCTGGAAGAGACCAACGCCAGCACCGACACTGCCAGCACCGACACTGATGGGATCGACGCCAGCACCGACACCGGTGCCGGCTTCATCAGCGACGCCACGGATGAGATGACACCCGCGGAGAGTTGGCCGGATCGGTCGCCGGCACCCTCGGCAGAAGTGGCCGACTTGCCGCTGGTGGCACGGCTGGCCGCCTTGCCCGCCACGGACTCTTCGGATCTGAGTGGGCTGCCGGCTGCCGACGAACTTCCACCGTTGGGCGCAGTCACCTATCTGCCGATGACATCCGCCGCCGCACAGTCGGTGCCTGCGACCGACCGACCGACCGACGCCGAGATCAACATTTTCGCGCCCGTCGCACCGGCGGCAGGGGACAATCTGCCCAAGCTGGCGGCAGCTCCGATCGGTGTCGACGAGCTGATGAGCGACCAAGCGGCGCGTGCGACGAGCGGCTCGGCCTCTCAACCCAATAGCATGGCAGCAGTGGAGATCTGGGAGATGGTCGACAGCATCACCACAACCCCACCGGCGGCACCGGCACCTCCCCCGGCGGCCGACGAACCGCTGGCGCGTGGTTGGCGGAGGGGCAACAAGGACAAATCGCGTTGACGGAGAGGAGTTGACCGCGATGGCCGAACAGGGCACCGACGACAAGATCGCACGACTGGTGCATCTCGTGCTCGCGGCCGTCGACCAGCGACTGGCAGCGTTACGCGAAGAGTTTCAGCAACTCGCGACCCGACTCGACGCAGCCGAGGATCAGCTGGCTGCGGCTCGTCCGCAGGCAGTCGCAACAGCCGGTGACAGCGGCCGCCTCGACCGGCTGGTGGCAGAAATGAGCCAGATCCGTGCCGATCTGGCGGGATTGGCCGATCGTGCCGCGCAGACCGAGGCTGCGATGGCCGCCCCCGCGACGCCGAGTCTCCCCGTCACCCAAGACGTCGGCGCGGCCACCCCCGCGGCGCCAGCAGCTGCTCCGACGCTGCCGCTGCTGAGCGCACTGACCCCACTCACCCCGTTGACCACGTCGACGCCATCCGCCGCGCAGCCGCCCGCCGCCAGCGAAGCAGCCCCGGGCGCGGGCGAACCGGCCGAGCCGGCGGCCACGGTTCCTGCGGACCGCAGCGATCACGGCGAACTGATCGACCTCGACAAGCTCGGCGACCTGCTCACCGCCCGCCTCGGGCAAATGAACCTCCCTCGGCCCAACTAGTCCGAGGCGCCGGCGGCTGCCAAGACCGTGGCGAAAAGCACGTTGCGGGAAAGACCGCGGCGCAGACAGGGTTCAATCGAGGCTGGTGCTGGCCACGAACCGCTCCACCAGGGCGCGGTCGCCGATCACGTCGACCGCGGCGAGCGGCAGTCGCCGCCACAGCACCAACAGCAGACCGGTCGCGGCACCACGCAGCGCGGCGTCGCCCTTGGAATGCTCGCGGGTCACCACCATCTCGCCACCGGAGGCGTCATCGACGTCGCCAGACTCGTCGCCTGACCGGTCGCCCGACCCGGCGCCGGCGGCGGCGGGCCGCACCGTCCACTCGCCGGCCACGTCGGTGCAGTGAATGTGCACAGATCCGCCGAGTGTCTCGGTGACAGTGGCGCCGGGGCGCAGGAAGTGGAACAAGAACTCGTCGATGCCGTCGCTGGCGAGATCGGCGGCAACGGTGTGCTGGCGGCCGAGCGCCGCGGTGGCATCGACCAGGTGCACCGCGGTCTCGTGCGCCATGCGCCGCATCACGAAACCGGCATCGCGCTGGTGCGACCAGGTCCAGTTGGACTGCTGCGGCTGGGCGGCGGCAAGCACCGTCACCGTCGCCTCCAATCCATCGCGGTAGAAGTCGACGAGCGCGCTGTCGGGCGGACGCGCCGGCTGCTCGTAGCCCTCCCACGTATCGCGCTGTTCGTCGACAATCGTGCGCCAGAAGTGGTGCACCTCGGCCAGGTGCCACACCAGGTCGGCCAGCGACCAGCCGGGGCACGGGGGCACGGGCAGCGTGAGATCGGCATCGGCGCACACATCGGCGAATGCCTCGCCGTCGCGGGCGAGGGCCGCGAGCAGGTCGTACGGTTCCACCGTCCGATGGTGCCACAGCAGCGGCTACCGTCACCACCCATGTCGTCACCTGCGCCGAGCGCTCACGCCACCATCGCCGAACGGATCATCGGCAACATCACCCAGGCATCGCAGCCCACCGTCTCCCCTGACGGCAAGCACGTCGCCTTCGTCGTCACCCGTGTCGACTTCCAACAGAACAAGTACTTCTCCACCGTGTGGGTGGCGGCCACCGACGGATCGACCGCTCCTCGCGCCGTCACCGCCGGCGACCACGACGCCCACCCCGCGTGGAGCCCCGACAGCACACTGCTCGCCTTCACCTCCCGGCGTAGCCCCACCAAGGGCGACGCCACGCTGCACGTGCTGCCCTTCGGCGTTCCCGGCGAGACCCGCACAGTGGCAACGATGAAGGACGGCGTGGGGGATGTGGCCTTCAGCCCCGACGGCCGTTGGATCGGGTTCACCAGCCGAACGAGGCACGCACGCTACGAGGCCAAGGGGGCCGATGAGGGCGACACCAGTTGGCAGGCGCCCCGCAAGATCGACCGCTTCTTCACCCGCCTCAACGGCGAGGGTTGGGTCTACGACCGGCCATCACACGTGTACGTCGTGCCCGTCGACGGCACCGCCCCACCGCGCAACCTGACGCCAGGCGAGTTCCAGCACGACGGTGTCGGCTGGCTGGCCGACTCGAGCGGCATCGTCACCGGCGCGGCCCGCCACGACACATGGGATCTCGACTTCGCCGGCGATCTTTACATCGTCGGTCTCGACGCGAGCATCCGCTCCGTCACCGGCCACAAGGGCATGTACCACGACGGGCGGTGCTCGCCCGACGGGCGGTCGATCGCGTTCGTCGGCGTCGACGATTCGGAGGTCTACCCGCAGAATGCCCGGGTCGGCATCGTCGCCGTCGACGGCGGCGATCATCGTTGGCTCACCAGCGCGCTCGACCGCACGTTCGAAGGTTCCTTCGGCACGCAACCACCGGTGTGGGTCGACGACCGCACCGTGCTCTCCATCGCCGAGGACCGCGGCGAGACACACATCTACCGCGTCACCACCGACGGGGCCGCGCCGCAGCGGCTCACGTCCGGGCCGATCACGGTGAAGGCGCTCGATGCCGCGGGCGGCGTGGTGGCCTACACCGCAGGCGCGGTCGACGAGGTGGCCGATGTGTTCGTGCTGGCGGGCGACAGCCCGCGCCGGCTCACTTCCTTCGCCGCGACCTACCGCGCTTCGGCTGCACCGCTGGGTTGGGAGCGTTTCGTTGTGCCGTGCGCCGACGGCAGCGCCGAGATCGATGGCTGGATCATGCGCCCGGCCGACTTCGACGCGGCGCGCACCTACCCGGTACTGCTCAACGTGCACGGCGGGCCGCACACGCAGTACAGCGAGACGATGTTCGACGAGGCGCAGATGCAGTCCGCGGCCGGGTTCGTGGTTCTGATGTGCAACCCGCGCGGCGGCTCGGGGCGCGAGCAGTCGTGGGGGCAAGCGATCATGGGGCCGAAGCACCCGGTGGTACCCGGCTCGGGGTGGGGGGCGCTCGACACCGACGACGTGATGACCTTCCTCGACACGGCACTGGCTCGCTACCCGTTCTGCGACGCGCAGCGGGTGGGCATGCTCGGGGGCAGCTACGGCGGCTACATGGCCACCGTGCTCGCAACGCGCTACTCCCACCGCTTCCGCGGCATCTGCAGCGAGCGGGCGGTGAACAACCTGCTCACCGAGGAATACACCAGCGACATCTCCACCCTGTTCCGCATCGAGCATGGTCCGCGCCACATCGACGACCCCGATGCCTACGCCCGGCTGTCGCCGATCCACGACGTGCGCGACATCGCCACCCCGATGCTGATCATCCACAGCGAGGAAGACCTGCGCTGCCCGATCAGCCAGGCCGAAGAACTGTTCGTCGCTCTCCGGCTGCTCGGCAAGGAGGTCGCGTTCTACCGCTTTCCCGGCGAGAACCACGAACTGTCGCGCAGCGGCTCGCCGGTGCACCGGCGGATGCGGGCGGAGATCATCCTCGACTGGTTCACGGAGAAGCTGGCGGATTGAACCAGGCGGAGCGCTCCGCCGTACGCTGAGCCGATGACCAACGTCGTGATCGTCGACGCCCTGCGCAGCCCGATCGGCAAGCGCAACGGCGGCCTGTCCACCCTCCATCCCGCCGACCTGCTCGGCATCGTGCAGAAGGCAGTGGTCGAACGCACGGGCATCGACCCGGCCGCGGTCGAGCAGGTCGTGGGCGGCTGTGTCAGTCAGGTCGGCGAGCAGTCGTTCAACGTCACTCGCACCGCATGGCTAAGCGCTGGCCTGCCGATGAGTACCGCGGCCACCACCGTCGACACCCAGTGCGGCAGCAGTCAACAAGCGACCAACCTCGCCGCCACACTGGTGAAAGGCGGAGTCGTCGACGTCGCCCTCGCCTGCGGAGTGGAGCTGATGAGCCGTGTGCCGATCGGCGCCAACAGCTCCAAGAAGCTCGGCCTCGGCGTGCCGATCCCCAAGTCGTACTTCGAACAGTATGAGTTCGCGTCGCAGTTCGAGGCCGCCGAGCGCATCGCCGAGAGGTGGGGCATCGGGCGCGTCGACACCGACGCCCTCGCCCTTGCCAGCCAGCAGCGGGCGATCAGGGCCTGGGAGGAGGACCGCTTCGCCGGCCAGTACGTGGAGGTGCAGGCCCCCGACCGCGACGAGGAGGGCAACCTGCTCGACTCGACCCATCGGGTAGCGCGCGACGAGGGCATGCGCGAGACGTCGCTGGAGAAACTGGCCACGCTCAAGCCGGTGGCCCGCGAAGATGGCGTGCACACCGCCGGCAGCTCCAGCCAGATCAGCGACGGGGCGAGTGCCGTGCTGATGATGACCGAGGAACGGGCAGCTGCGCTCGGGCTGCGACCGCGGGCCCGGGTGGTCGACACCTGTCTGGTGGGCGTCGATCCGGTGATGATGCTCACCGGTCCGATCGACGCGACGCAACGGCTGCTGTCGCGCACCGGCCTGTCGATCGACGACATCGACGTGTTCGAGGTGAACGAGGCGTTTGCCTCGGTGGTGCTCGCCTGGCAGAAGGCAGTCGGCGCCGACCCGCAGCGCACCAACCCCAACGGCGGTGCAATCGCCCTCGGCCACCCGCTCGGCGCCACCGGAGGCTTCTTGCTCACCAAGGCGCTGTACGAACTCGAGCGCACCGGCGGTCGGTACGGTCTGGTGAGCATGTGCTGCGGCGGCGGCCTCGGCACCGGCACGATCATCGAGCGCCTGTAGCCGCGCAAGCGTCGCGCGTTGCCGAGACGAGCCGCCACGCCGGCGCGATCGACGGGCCGAGTGACAGGGACGTTGGATCGGACGATAGAACGGCAGACATGGGCAAGTGGCTGTTGGCGGTGATCCTCCTCGGAGGGTGCAGCGCTGCGCCGGCGGCCAGGTCGGCCACCACCGGTGGTGAATACACGCCGAATGCAACGGTGGTGCGTGTCGTCGACGGCGACACCATCGTCGCCCGCGTCGACGGGGTGGAGGAGAAGGTGCGCCTGATCGGCATCGACACCCCCGAGACCAAGAAGGAGGACAGTCCAGTGGAGTGTTTCGGGCCGGAGGCGAGCGCGTTCACCGCCGGGCTGTTGCCACCGGGCACACCGGTGCACCTCGAGCGCGACGTCGAAGCACGCGATCGCTATGGCCGCCTGCTGGCCTACGTCTACCTGGCCGATGGCACCTTCGTGAATCTCACCATCGTGCGCGAGGGGTACGCCAGCGTGCTCACCATCGCCCCGAATGTCACCCACGCCGGCAAGTTCGTCGCCGCCGCCCGAGCCGCGGAAGCCGCCGACGCCGGGCTGTGGAGTGGCTGCAGCCAGTAGCGTTCCGCCCATGAGCGACAGCCGGTCACTCGCCGAGCGCCTCGGACACTCCCCCACGACGCGGCTGGTGATCATCTCCTGCGACGATCTTGGTAGCTGCCATGCAGCCAACCAGGGTGTGCTTTCCGCGCTGCACGACGGTGTGGCCACCTGCGCCAGCCTGATGGTGCCCGCTCCATGGTCGCGCGACGCTGCGCTGCGGATGCGCGCCGACGACGACATCGGGGTGCATCTCACGCTCAACTGCGAACACGCTGCCTACCGCTTCGGCCCGATCACCCATGCCCCCAGCCTGGTCTCGGGTGAAGGCGGCTTCCCCCGCGAGGTCGACGACCTGTGGCAACACGCCGACCCGACAGAGGTGCGCCGCGAATGCAGGGCACAGATCGAGCGTGCGCTGGCCTGGGGCATCGACGTCACCCACCTCGCGCCGCACATGTCGGCGATCACCCTGCGTCCCGAGTTCTTCGACGTCTACCTCGAGCTGGCCGTCGAGTTCTCGCTCCCGATCCGCCTGCCGTCGACGATCACCGCCGAACAGGCTGGGTTCCCCTTCCGCCGCTTGGCCGCCGAGGAGGGGGTGGTCTTCCCCGACCACTTCGACCACGATTGGCGGGCGGGCAGCCGCGAGCGGGTGTACGAGGCGGTGCGCAACCTGCGGCCGGGGGTCACCGAGATCCACGTGCAGCCGGCGATCGACACCGCCGAGGTGCAGGCGATCACCCCGCTCGCGTCGCTGTGGGCCGACGACCACCAGCTGGTGACCACCGACGACACGTTGCGCAGCCTGCTCGCCGAGAGCGGAGCCGTGCTGATCGGCTATCGCCCGCTCAGGGACGCGATGCGAGCCGGCTGATCGTCGCCGCCGCCGACCCGTCGCGCAGCGCGGCCAGCAGCACCCCGGTGCTGCCAGTGCTCTTCAGCCGTCCCTGCATGAACGCGACGGTCGGGTCGGCAAGGGCGTCGGCCGCAGCGACGGTGACCACCACTTGTGCGTCGCCAGGCCCGTCGACCGCCTCGTCGTTCTTGGCGAACGACACCCGGTACTGCACGCTCACCGCGTACCCCCGTCGGCATGTTCGGCGACACCGGCGAACAGGTCGAGTTCGATCTCTCCCGCATCCGGCGTGCCTACCAGCGAGCGGGCGAGGATCCAGTCCTCCCAGGGATACACCTCGGCCAATTGCTGGTCGGACAGGCCGAACCACCACGGTTCGGTCGGGTCGACCTGGGTGGCATGTGCGCGCAGCGCGCCGCTGCGGGCCCACAGGTAGTCGCCCACCTCCAGGCGGGTGGTGATGCGGTCGTCGTGGCCGGCACGATCGAGCCAGTCCTGCTCGAACGGCGACTCGCCACGATGGCGGATCATTCCCTCGTGCACGGCCATCAGCCGCGCCCGCGACCACACCGTGTAATAGAGCTTCAGCGGCTGCCAGGGGACGCCCGCATCCGGGTACCACGACGCGTCGCCGGCACGTTCGAAGGCGGGCATCGAGATCTCGTGCACCTTCACATGGTCGGGGTGGGGGTAGCCGCGCTGATCGTCGCCGTAGGTGATGATCACCTGCGGTCGCACACGGCGGATGACCGCCACCAGGCGACCGACCGCTTCGTCGAGCGGCGCGCGGTGGAAGCAATCAGGGTGGTCATTGGCCGGGCTGTCGACCATGCCCGAGTCGCGGTATCCGAGCATCACCACCTCGTCGAAGCCGATGATCTCCGCCGAACGCTGCAACTCGTGCGGCCGCAGTTCGGTCAGCAGAGCCCTCTCCTGCTCAGAGGTCAGCCCGTGGAACGGCTGGCCGGGCTCGCGCAGGTGGGGGTTCTGCAACTCGCCTTCCTCGCCGCCGGTGCAGCACACCAATACGGTGCGCACACCGCAGGCGTGGTACAAGGCCAGCGTCGGCGCCCCCTTGGAGGCCTCGTCGTCGGGGTGCGCATGAATCGTGAGCAGGCACAGCGGGTCGGCCACGACGGACACGATACCGGCGCCGCGCGGGGGTGGGTCGGCCGTGCATGCCACAGACGCTGTCCGCTGCCTAGGCTGCACGCCGTGCGACGGATCGTCCTGCTCACCTGTGCCTGCCTCTCGCTGCTGGTCGCCGGCGCGTGCCGCGACGACGGCCGCGACCTGCCCGCCCCGCGACCGGAGCAGAACCTGTCGATCTCGTCCACGGCCGAGGTCGACGCCACCGACCCCGACGCCACCGGAGACGCGTTCGACACCGCCCTGCCCCCGGCCGTCGACTACGAGATCACCGCCCCCTGGCGCGACGGCGCCGACATCGACGCCCGTTACTCATGCGATGGGGTCAACGTCGCTCCTGCCCTGTCGTGGTCGGCGGCGCCGGAGGGAACGGTCGAGATCGCGATCACCCTCACCGACCTCGACGTGCCCGGATTCGTGCACTGGGCGATCGCCGGGCTGGCGCCGACATCGATCGCGATCGCCGAGGACACCGTGCCGATCGGCGCCTACGAAGCCGCCAACAGCCTCGGCGACATCGGCTACACGGGGCCCTGCCCGCCCGCCGGTCAGCAGCACCTGTACCTCGTCACCGTCCACTACCTGGCCGAGATCACCGGCTTCGGCGACGGCGCAGCCGGCCTCGACCTGATCGACGCGATCGAGGCGGTGGAGATCGCCCGCGCCGACGTGTCGGGAATCTTCACCCGCCTCTGACGGGCACACCCGCCGGCATGTCGCGATCTGCGGAGCAGCGCGGCTGCCGGTCGACGTAGCCCGCTGACCGCCCTTGGGTAGCCTGCTCCCCGTGTCGAGCACCGAGCAACTCCCCCACTGTTACCGCCACCCCGACCGCGAGGCCGGTCGCAGCTGCACAAGGTGCGGGAAGCCGGCGTGCAGCGAGTGCTTGGTACAGGCGGCGGTTGGCTCGCACTGCCTCGACTGTGCCCGCGCCTCGCGCCCCGATGTTCGCACCCGCGTGCAGTTCGCCAGCGCACGGGTGCTCACCCCGGTCACCTATGCGATCATCGGCATCAACGGCCTGATCTTCTTGTGGATGGGCATGCGCGACTCGAACACCTTCGCCGCGCGTGTCACCGAGGCACACATCGATCTCGGCCTCAACAAGGGGCTATTGCAGTACGGGGCGCTCAACCCGTTCGACCCCAGCGAGGTGATCGGCCCCCACCAGTGGTACCGCCTGGTCACCGCCGGGTTCATCCACTTCGGCTTGTTCCACATCCTGATGAACATGCTGCTGCTGGCCCAGCTCGGCCAGTTGCTGGAACGAGCGATGGGTGCGACACGGTTCGTGCTGCTCTACGTCGCGAGCCTGCTGGCCGGGTCGTTGGGTGTGCTCTTGATCGACTCCGACGGCATCACCGGCGGTGCGTCGGGGGCAGTGTTCGGGCTGATGGCCGGCGCGGCGATCGGGCTGCACCGGCGCGGGGTGAACGTGTTCAGCACCGGCATCGGCACCACCCTGGCGCTCAACCTGGTGCTCACCTTCACCATCAGCGGCATCTCCATCGGCGGCCATCTCGGCGGGGCCATCGGCGGGGCGGTGTGCGGCTGGGTGATGCTCGCTCCGACCTGGCGTCCCTACCCCAAGTGGGCCACCTACGCCACCCCCGCAGCGGTGATCGCCCTCAGCGTGGCGCTGTCGGTGGCGATCACCGCCTGAGTCCTGCTCCGCGGCAACCTGGCCGGAAAACCTTGGCCGGATACCTTGATACACCCCCTGCGTACCCTGAGTGGCATGGCAAACCGCACCGCAACTCCCTCGGTCGACCCGACCCCCGCGGCCCACGAACAGTTGGTCCTGTTGTCGCCGCCCGAGCTGCCGATACAGTTCCGACTCGACCAGCGCACCCGCGAACGGGGTCTGGCGCACATCGCCGCCCTGCGTGCCCAGCTCGCCGCCCGGGCCGCCGACCGCAACACCGCCGACCGCAACACCGCCAGCAGCAACCGCCACGCGGCCTGAGGCGTAGAGGCCGTGCGATCAGCCGGCGGCCGGCGCCAGCGCGCGCACCGCGTCCCAGAACCGCAACTCGGGGTCGAGCCCGAGGATCGCCAGCGAACTGGTGGTCACCCCGTTGGCGAAGTAGCTCGCGATCCGCGCCCGGCACGACTCAGGCGAGCCGTGCACAACCAGCTGGTCGATCAGCTCGTCGGGAATCGCCGCCAAGGCAGCCTTGCGGTCGCCAGCCTGCCAGGCATCCCACATGCCCTGCAGCAGCGGCCCGCGACCCAGCCACCGTTGGTACTCGGCATACACGGGCACGTTCATGTAGGCCGCGATCGCGAAGCGCGCCCCGGCACGCACAGCATCGGCGTTCTCGCTCGGGCAGACGAAGATGCGGGCGACGATCTCGCGCTGCGCGCCGCCGGCGGCACCCTGCACCACCGCGGTGAGCTTGGGCACGTCGTCCGGGCTGCACCAGTTGATGATCGCCCCGTCGGCCTCGCGCCCGGCGAGGCGCAGCATCCCCTCGCGCAGGCCGGCCACCAGGATCGGCGGCACGACCTCCGGGTGCACGCCGAGGCGGAACCCTTCGACGGTGAACGAGTCGTAGGTCTTGCTCACCTTCTCGCCACTGAGGGCGTCACGAAGAAAGCGAACAACGTCGCGAACCCGCTTGTACGGGTCGACGAACGGCACACCGTTCCACTTCTCGATGATCACGTTGCTGCTCGAGCCGATGCCGATCGCGAACCGTCCCGGCGCGGCATCTGCCATGGATGCCACCGCCTGCGCGAAGCACGCCGGGGTGCGGGTGTAGGCAGGGATGATCGCCGTGCCCAGCCGCAGCCGTGGCTCCCAAGCCGCGGCCAGCGCCAACGGGGTGAAGCCGTCGCCACCGTCGCTCTCGGCCGACCAGATGTCGGTGTAGCCGAGATCGGCCAGCTCGACAAGCTTGTCGCGGTGGCTGTGCAGCGGGCCGGGCAGGGGAACCGTCATCCCCGGACGGACAGGAATCGTCATCGGCTGGCTCCGTTCTCGGTCGCTTCGGTCTCGGTCGCTTCGGTCGCGGTCTGTTCGGTTCGCGGGTCGCCTCGCCAGTAGCGCACGATGCAGCTCTGGCTGGCGGTGGCCAGCAGCGTGCCGTCCTCGGCAAACATGTGCACCAGCCCGTGACCGAAGCCATGGTGCACCGAGTGCACGCGGATGTCGAGCAGCACCCACTCGGTAGGCACCAGTCGGGCGACGCGCAGGGTGTTGTCGAGGCTGTTGCCGCCGCCAAGGATGCCGAGCGCCTGGCCGACCCCCATCGGCACGAAGTCGCCGAGCACCGCCAGCGTGGTGGCGTCGACCCCCTCGATCACCTCCGGGATGCGGGCCCACATCAGCGCCTGGCCGTCACCCGGCGCGCCCGGCAACTCGGCGATCGAACGCCCTTTCACCAGCCGCTGCTCCATCCGCGACGAGATCGAGTCGCCCTCACCGACGAAGTGCTCGCGGCGCGGGCAATCGTCGGGCGGCGGCACGTCGGGCATCCGTTCCCACTGGCCGGCTGGGTCGAAGTCGCGAGCGCCGAGCGCGGCGTTGACGGTGAGGATCTCGCGGTTGCCCACATGGCACACGACGCGCCCCTGCGATGTGTGGCGCCCGCCGACGGCAACCGTTACGTCGATGTCGAGGAACTCACCCGGCCGGGCGAACGACAGATACTGCGCCGTGGCCCACACCACCGGACGCCCGGTGGTTCCCTCGAGCGCCGATATCGCCGCCCCGAGTCCGCAGCCGCCGAACAGGAAGCCGCCGATGGTGAGCACATGCGGCTTCATCTCCATCGACCAGCGGTACGGGTTGTGGCTCTGCTGGAGCCCGAGGAAAGAGCGGCTGTCCATGACGGGTTCGACTCTACGCAACAGTTGCCGCCGCCGTCGGTTCCACCCGCCGACATCGCGACGGATCATCGTTCAGCCAGGGAGCACCTGTTGCATGGTCAACACCTCGGCGAACAGATCCCCGTGGGTGTCCACTCGCGCCAGCACGTCGCGCCACTCGAAACGCAGCCCCGCCCGACGCGCGGCGCAGTCCTCGACCTCGTCCCACCGCACGGGCGTGCTGCACGTCGGCTCCGGGCGGGCGCGCAGCGAATAGACCCCGATGGTTGTCTTGAACCGCGCGTTCTGACTCCAGTCGACGAAGATCTTGCCCGGCCGCACCGCCCGCGCCATGGTGGTGGTCACCAGCTCGCGGTGTTGCCGCTCGAGCACCTGCCCCACCGCGAGCGCGAAGTCGGCGGCGCGTTGGTGGCTGCAGGGCGTGTTCAGCGGCAGATACAGCTGCAGTCCCTTCGATCCACTCGTCTTGGGGAATGCCACCAGCCCCACCGCGGCGAGCAGATCGCGGATCAGCAGGGCGATCTGGCAGCACTCCTCGATCGCCGCCGGCGCGCCTGGATCGAGATCGAACACCACTGCCCGCGGCGTGTCGAGATCGACCGCCGCCGCCATCGGCACGTGGAGCTCGAGCGCGGCGAGATTGGCCGCCCACACCAGGGCAGCCGGCTCATCGATGCGGCAGTAGTCGATCGCGCCACCACGGTCGCCTGGTCCGGCGGCGGTGGCGACCCAGGGAGGGCGGTGCTTGGGGCAACGCTTCTCGAAGAACCCGTCGTGCTCGACGCCATCCGGGAAGCGCTTGAAGGTGATGCACCGCCCGGCCAAGTGCGGCACCATCACCGGCGCAATGCGTGCGTAGTACTCCACCACCTCCGCCTTGGTCGTGGCGGTGCTCGGGTAGAGCACCTTGTCGAGATTGCCCAGACTCAGCTCGCGGTGGCCGACAGTGACCTGCGCTCGACCGCTCGCCGCGCTCACGCCGACTTGCGCACCCGCTTGCGGCCGGTCGCCTCGGGCGCTGCCACCGGCACCACCGGCGCCATCTCCGGGCCGCCGGCCGGGTGGCGGGCACGGGCCTGCTTGGCGGCCTTCACGCTGGCCTCCAGCGCGGCCATCAGGTCGACCACCGCAGGGGTGGCCGACGCTGCCGCCGGCGCCTCGAACTGCTCGCCGGCGGCCTTGCGCTCGATCAGATCGAGCACCTGCTCGCGGTACTCGTCGCGGTACTTGGCCGGTTCGAAGTCGGCGGCCAGCGAGTCGACCAGCGCCTCGGCCATCAGCACTTCCTTGTCACTCACCTGCACATCGGCGAGCAGTGACAACTCGTCGATCGCGCCCATCGGCACCACTTCGTCGGCGAACACCATCGTGTTCAGCAGCAACGTGCCGTCGACGGCGCGTAGCGCGGCCAGGTACTGCTTGCCGCGCATCACGAAGCGACCGAGCGCCACCTTGCCGGCCGCCTCCATCGCCCGCGCCAGCAGCAGGTAGGGCTTGGGTGTCTTGTCGGGCGCGACGATGTACTGCGAGTCGAAGTACACCGGATCGATCTGCGCCAGATCGACGAACTCCTGTAGGTCGATGCTGCGCGTCGCCGCAGGGATGAACGGTTCGAGTTCGTCCGGGTCGACCACCACGTAACGGCCCTTGCTGATCTCGTAGCCCTTGACGATGTGCTCCTCGGGCACGTCCTCGCCGGTGTCGCCCGACACCTTCTTCAGCCGGATACGACTCATCGTGCGGTCGTCGAGTTGGTTGAACGCGACCGACTTCTTGCTCACTCCGTTGTACAGCTTGATCGGGATGGCCACGAGACCGAAACTGATGGTCCCGCTCCACAGCGGCCTGGGCATGCCCACAGTCTGCCCCAGTTGTGGGTGGTTCACCACCCATGTTCGGTGTGCTTGCTATGCGCTCAGCACGGCGCGGGCCACCAGGTCGGTGCCAAAGGCGGTGAGGATGCCGAGGTACAACAGGCCGGTGGCGGCCATCACCGCCGAGTAGGAGCGCTCGCGCAGCGCGGCGCGAGTCACCCACACCAACACGAGCGTGCCGACCGCGCACGCCGCCCAGAACCATCCGAGTTGCCCACCCCATCCGTCGTCGACCGCGCCCGTCCACACCGACACCATGCCAGTGGGCAGCAGTAGCGACACCACCTCGAACGGCCACACCCAGCCAACCGCGCGCACCAACTCGTTGAGCAGGCGGCGGGGCAGCCCCGGCTGCACCAAATACCAGTGACCGAGCAGCATCGCGTCGGTGATCGCGCCGAGGAAGGCCGCGCCGGCGAATACCCGCAACAACGACACAGCTGGGTTCCCCCCGGCAGCAAGCGCGGCTGCCACCAGACCGACCACACCGGCTGCGGGCGCAAGCAGATCGAGCCGCGGGTCGAACTCGCGCCCGTCGCGGAGCGGGCGAACCTCGCGCTCGATGCCGGTCATTGCCGCCACGCGCGCGGTGCGCCGATCGTGCTCCTCGCGCGCCCCACCCACCCCTGCCCGACGACGGGCGAAGGAGATCGCCAACGCCACCAGCGCTGCCGCGGCTACTGCCAGCGACGACGCCTCACGCACCGCGACGGTGTCGAACCGCAGCCCCACCGCCGCGGCGGCAAGGGCGAGGAGCATGTAGCTGCCGCGCAGCAGCCAGCCATAGCCGAGGCCCACCTCGCGCCGCCTGGTGGTGAACCACAAGAACGCCAGCCCGCCGACCGCCCACTGCAGCAGCACGGTGGCGGCGTCGAGGCGGATCACGACCAGCAGGCTACGGACGGCCGCCGTCGGGCGGACACACCCCGGTGCCCCGTCGGCCGACTCCACGCCCTAGTGTCAACCGGCGATGCCCTCCCGTCGGCCGTTCTCAGCGGCACTCGTCGTCCTCGCAGGTGTTGTGATCGTCGGCTGCTTCACCGGCAAACGGCCGCACTTCGAGGAATCCTCGCCGCTCACCGCCGGGACGCTCACCGGCGACCCGGCGATCGACCCGCTGCTCACCCGCCTCGACACGGTCACCCCTGGGCCGGCTACCGCGGCCTACGACGCTCTCACCAAGTACGGCAACACGACCCGCGGCGCGGTCGTGGCCCTCGATGGCGCCAACCGCAGCATCTCGATCGGCGACGTGCGCTACGTGCAGACCCCGGCTGGCAGCTACACGTGCAGCACCGACGTCGCCCAGCCGTGCAGCGACGGGTGGGACGCGGCGCGGATCGGCGACACGTTGCTCACCACCGACTTCTACGCGGGCGACACCGCCAAGCGCTTGCGCCGCGACGCGCAGGCCGCGCTCGCTCCGGCCACGGCCACCGACGAGACTCTGGCCGGCATGCCCGTCACGTGCGTGCAACTGCAGCTTCCCGGCGGCACGGCGAAGTACTGCGTACTCTCCAACGGCATCGTTGCGCTGCTCGACGACGGCGATGTGCGGGTCGCGCTCAGCAGCTATCTCGACTCGGCCGACCCCACCGCGTTCGCTACAGCCTGATCGCGCCCGTCAGAGCACCACCAGCGAGTGGTCGGCGGAGTTCATCGATTCCGGGCCGGCGGGGGTGGCGACGACGATGTCCTCCAGCCGCATCCCCCAGCGACCGGGCAGGTAAATGCCAGGCTCGACGCTGAACGCGTGGCCGGCCGCGATCGGAGTCTGATTGCCCTCCACCATGTAGGGGTCTTCGTGCTCCTCCATGCCGATGCCGTGACCTGTGCGATGGATGAAGTACTCGCCATAGCCGGCAGCGGCGATCACCTGCCGGGCGGCGCGATCCACCGCCTCACACGCCGCGCCGACCAAGCCTGCGGCGACCCCTGCGGCCTGGGCCTGCTGCAGCACGGCGTAAGCCTCGACCACCTCCGCCGGTGGCGGGCCGAGGTGCACGCAGCGGGTGATGTCGCTGCAATAGCCAGCCATCGTGCCGCCGAAATCGCACAGCACGATCTCGCCGTCGCGGATCACTCGCTCACCGGGGTGGTGGTGTGGCGAGGCGGCGTTCTCGCCGGCGGCGACGATGGCGAAGTTGACCCGTTCGTGACCCTCTTCGCGGATCTGGCGCGACAGCTCGGCGCTCACTTGTGCCTCGGTGCGCCCGACGAGCGCGATCTCGCCGCGCTGCAGGCGGACGGCAATGCGGTCGACCGCCGCGCCGGCCGCGCGCAGTGCCGCGATCTCGGCCGCGTCCTTCACCATCCGCAGATCGTTCATCACCTCCGTTGCCCGGACATAGCGCGTGCGGGCCGTGTCCCAGTGGCCGAGCAGTTCGACGAGGAACCTGGCCCACATCGTGTCGCCCACCGCTGCCACCGCCGGCTGCGGCAACAGGCCGGCAACCATCGCCACCGGATCGTCGGTCTCCCCCCACGGAACGACGGTGAACACGTCGGGCTGCGGCACCACCCGCGGCGCCTCCAGGCGGGGTACCACCAGCGTCGCCTCCCCTTCGCGGGGTACCAACAGCATTGTCAGCCGCTCGAGCGGCATTGCCTCGTAACCGACCAGGTAGGGCAGATCGCGGCCCACCGACACCAACAGCACGTCGACGTCGTGGCGCTCCATGCTCGCCCGTGCCCGGGCGACACGTTCGCGGTGGGCGTCGGCGGACAACTGGTTGGTGGACTCTGCTGCGGACGGCGACGCGGACGGCATGGTGGCCATTCTGCCGTTCACCCCGGCCCATCGGGCACCTATGCTCGCCCCGTGCACCGCCGTTCGTGGATCATTCCCGCCCTCGTCGTGCTGGCCTGCGGCTGCGCGGCCGTCGACCCGGGCGTCACCGCCACCCGGTCGACGCGCGACTCGCGCGGGGTGTTCGGTGGCGACCCCGACGACCCCAACGGGTCGAGCGTTCCGCGCGAGTACCCGTTGATCGAGGGCATCGTCGACTTCGGTGAGCGCGGCCCGGTGCACCCCGAGTACGACGGCTATCTCACCGCTGCCTTCAGCGACATCCAGACCTACTGGGCCAGCGCCTACCCCGAGGTGTACGGCGAGGAGTTCGTCCCGCTCCAAGGTGGCATCTACGCCGGCTACCCGGGCAGGGAGGCCCCGATCCCGGCATGCACGCGTGAAGGGGGCAACGCCTCGTACGAGGACATCCAGGCCGGAACGGCCTACTACTGCCCACTCGGCGACTACATCGCCTACGACGACGACGACAGCCTGCCGTCGCTGGTCGAGTCGCTCGGCCGTGAAGCGGTGGCCGTCGCCCTCGCCCACGAGTTCGGCCATGCGGTGCAGGCCCGCGCCGACGAATTCGACCAACCGGTGGTGCTGATGGAACAGCAGGCCGACTGCTTCGCCGGCGCGTGGGTGGCCCACGTCGCGGCCGGGGCCAGCGACGTGATCGTCTTCGACGACCGCGGCATCCGCGCCGGTCTGGTGGCGATGCTGTCGATCGCCGATCCGATTCCCACCGACGGCAGCAGCCCGCTGTCGAACGAGAACGCTCACGGCACGGGTTTCGACCGGGTGGGTGCGTTCCAGGACGGATTCCTCGGTGGGGCGATGCGCTGCAAGTCGTTCTTCACCGAGGGTCGCCTCGAGCAGTTGATCAACCTGCCATTCCAGCTCGACGATCCCAATGCAGGCAACCTGCCATTGCGCGACCCCGGCCCGATCGACCCCGAGTTCGGCCCGATCGACATCGTCACCCTCATTCCCTTGGGCCTCGACGAGTTCTGGGTGGCATTGCTGGAGGCCAACGAGGTCGCCTTCACCCCGCCGACGTGGCGCGAGTTCGCCCCCGACGGGCCCTACCCGACCTGCTCGGGTATCAGCGCCGAACAGTGGCCCAACGGGGTGCTCTACTGCGCCGAAGACAACACGATCTACTGGGACGAGGGCTACGCCGTCCTGCTCGCCGGACCGGAAGGGTTCGGCGACATGGCGGTCGGCTATCTGTTCTCCAACGCCTACAGCGAAGCGGTGCAGGTGGCACGCGGCAGTAACAGCACCGGCGAAACCCGCGCCCTGCTCAACGGCGGCCTCACCGGCGTGTGGGCCGCATGGACGCTGCCCACCAACGCCGAGCAGACGCTGGTGCTGTCAGCCGGCGATCTCGACGAAGCGCTGATCACGGCCATCATCCGCAGCGACCCGACCACCGACACCGATGTGAACGGCAGCGCCTTCGAGGCCACCGACGCGTTCCGCGCCGGGGTGCTCGGCGGCGTGGAGGAATGCCAGGCGCGGGTCTGAGCGATCGGGGCCGGCGGACAGCCAGCGCCCCTACTTGCCCGGAACACCACCCAGCGGGTGCTCGCGATCAACCCCCGCCGGAGGTAGGCGGCGGTTCCGTGGGCGGCGGCGTGGCGGTGGTGGTCGGCGCCTTGGTGGTAGTGGTGTCCTTCACCGTTGTCGAGGTCGCAATCGTCGTCGTCGTGGTGGTGAGCGTGCTGTTGGGGTTCTTGAAGTTGAACACCGGCAGCATCTCTTCGTCGGTGTTCTCCTCGGGCTGCTTGCCGTCCATTCCCCACACGTAGACGTAGTCGCCGTTGCGCCCGTCGCTGTTCACCAACGTCGGGAAGTACACCGCGATCCATTGCGGGATGCGGATGCAGCCATGCGAAGCAGGCCCTTGCGGCACGTTGTCGGCGCCGTGCACGGCGATGCCGTAGTTGAAATAGACCGGGTTCATCATCCCACCGAGCGGGCCGAGGCGCTTACCCTCGTAGCGGCGGTAGAAGCGGAACACGCCGCCGGGGGTCTTCGAAATGCCGCACACGTCGAGCAGCACCGGCGCCGGTAGCGGTTGGCCCTTGTCGTCGGTGTCCTGGGTGATCACCTCGCACCACTGCTGGTCGTCGCCGGAGGAGATGTGCGTGATCAGCCGCACCCGACCGTCGGTGAACACGATCGCGGCCTGGATCGGCAGGTAGATCTCCATGTGGGTGGCACCGTCGCGCACCTCGGCGCGTTGGGCCTGGAAGGTGATCGGGTCCTGCATCTTCTGCCACATCTCGTTGGTGACCACGCCGGTCTGCTCGGAGTAATGGCGGCCATACACCAGCCCCTCGAAGGCCCACACGGCCATGCGCGTGCCGCTGCCGAACTGGCCGTCGATGCCGTTGGTGTCGAAGCCGAGCTGCGACAGGCGGGTCTGCAGCGCCACCACGTCGTCGCCGTAGTTGCCCTTCTTCAGGTCGCGGGTGAGGTTGGTCTTCTCCACGCCGGTGTCGGGACCCACCACCACCTGCGGCAAAGTGGTTGCCGGTACGGTGAGCGAGGCGTCCACCGCCCCCGGGTTTTCCGCCGCACCTGCGCCCTCGTTGTCGTTGTCGCCGCCGGAGAAGACGACGAAGACGAGCACCGTGATAACCGACGCGGCGGCCATCGCCGGCGTCCAACGCCCGAGGCCGGTGGCCCGCGAGTGGGGGGCCGCGGCGGCGCGGCGGACGCCGGGCTGCGGCGGCCGTGCGCCAGGGGGGCGCGAACCGGATGGCCGTGAGCCCATCGGGCGGTTGGGCGTACCGTGTTGCCGGCGAGGCGGCTGTGCTGGTTGCTTGCGGGGGTTCACGTACCTGCTCCCGGTGGCGGAAACTGTCCGCAAGAATCTACCGCCCGGATAGGCCGGCTGGGGTTCAGCCCCTCTTCCGCGGGTGTGACGCCCGCCCGATCGGCGGGCCTGATTGGCAAGACCGACAGGTGTCAGGCCTTCGGGTCGGTCACCGGCTTGAGCGCCCGCAGTTCGCGGCGCAGCGCGAACATCTCGCGCACGATCTTGCGGATCACCGCCGACGACGCGAGGGTGCTCTCACCCCGCGTGCGGGGGAAGTAGTCGACCCCGAACTGGATCACGTCGAAGCCCAATTTCTTGGCGCGGATGATCAACTCAGCGTCGATGAACGACCCCTCGCTGACCAGCCGCACATGGTCGAAGATGCTGCGTCGGCACAGCTTGAAGGCGAAATTGATGTCGCGCATGCGCACGCCGAACAGCCGCCGGATCAAGAAGTTGTAAAAGAACGTGTAGATCGTCCGTATCGCCCCCTCGCCGGTGCGATCGTGGCGATAGGCGCTCACCACATCGGCCTCGTAGAGGCGCAGCAGCCTCACCGCGCGGCGCATCTCGGCCATGTCGAAGGGCAGGTCGGCATCGCTGTACAACACCAGGTCGCCGGTGGCCGTGGCGAAGCCGGTCTTCATCGCCCCGCCCAGCTTGCGGTTCACCGGGTGGTGCACCACCACCACCCGCGGGTCGGCGGCGGCCAACTCGTCGGCCATCTGCGGAGTGCGGTCGGTGCTGCAGTCGTCGACCACGATCAGTTCGTAGTCGCCGATCTCGCCGTCGGCGATCAGCCGCTCACACTCTGCCTTGGCGTAGCCGACAGCCCGCTCGATGTAGGCCTCTTCGTTCCACATCGGGAAGAAGATGCTGAGCTTCTCCGAACTGCCACCGGTCACGGGGGGCAAGGCTACTGGCGGGCAGTATTCCGCGCGCTGCACGCGCGCCAGACCCGGCGTTGCTGCCGCGCCGCCGACGGCGACGGCTACCCTCGTCGGCGCATGGAACCGACACCCGAGCGACCCCACGCGCTGCGCATCCCGATGCAGCATCGCCGGCGAGTGATGCGGCCGGGCACAGTCACCGGCCCGTGGACCACCGCGTTCTGGGCCGGGTGGCTACTGGTCGCGGGCGGCTTTGCTGCGGTGTGGTTCAGCTCGCGCACCACCGGGCTTTCGACGTGGTGGCTCGGGCCGGAGAGCAGCCCATCGGTGCAGTACAACCTGGTGCCGTTCATCGCCCCGATCACGCTGGGGATCCTCGCCGTCCGCTCCACCCGCTACCTGCCGTGGTACGGGCTCACCGGTGCCGTGGTCACTGCTCTCATCGCGGTTGGCGATCTCGGCCGTGTCGATCGCTACGCGCTGATCGAACTGGCCCTCGCCGGCGCCGGGTTGTGCGTCTCGGCGGCCACGTTCGCGGGCATGCTGCATGCGGTCGACCCTGCTGACGGCGGCGCAGGCAGCAACATTGCCGATGGCACTCCCACCGTCGACTCAGCCGGCGACCTCGCCCCCACTGTCGCCTCAGCCGACGACGTGGTGGGTGGATAGCCTCGCGACATCATGTCGAAGGTGCTCACCTCCCTCCCCGTCGGCGAGCGGGTCGGCATCGCGTTCAGCGGCGGTCTCGACACTTCTGCCGCGGTGGCATGGATGCGCGAGAAGGGTGCCCACCCATACTGCTACACCGCCGACCTGGGGCAGATGGACGAACCCGACCTGGCCGGGGTGCCCGGGCGTGCCAAAGAATACGGCGCCGAGCACGCGCGGCTGATCGACTGTCGCGCCGAGCTGGTGCACGAAGGCCTGGTGGCGCTGCAGTGCGGCGCGTTCCACATCACTACTGCGGGCAAGACCTTCTTCAACACCACGCCGCTCGGCCGCGCCGTCACCGGCACGCTCCTGGTGCGGGCGATGCACGCCGACGGGGTCGACATCTGGGGCGACGGCAGCACCTACAAGGGCAACGACATCGAGCGCTTCTATCGCTACGGGCTGTTGGTGAACCCCGCGCTGCGCATCTACAAGCCGTGGCTCGACCACGCCTTCGTGCACGAGCTGGGTGGACGCGCGGAGATGAGCGAGTTCCTCACCACCCGCAAGCTGCCCTACCGGGCCAGCAAGGAGAAGGCCTACAGCACCGACGCCAACATCTGGGGCGCCACCCACGAGGCCAAGCTGTTGGAGGAGCTGGGCACCAGCATGGACATCGTCGAGCCGATCATGGGCGTCGCCCACTACCGCGACGACGTGGCCGTCGCGGCCGAGACGGTGAGCGTGCGCTTCCACGAGGGCTGGCCGGTGGCGATCAACGGCAGCGAGTTCGCCACGCAGGTCGCGCTGGTTGAGGAAGCCAACCTCATCGGCGGACGCCATGGGTTGGGGATGTGCGATCAGATCGAGAATCGCATCATCGAGGCCAAGAGCCGAGGCATCTACGAGGCGCCAGGTCTCGCGCTGTTGCACATCGCCTACGAGCGGCTGGTCACCGGCATCCACAACGAGGGCTCGATAGATAACTACCGCAAGATGGGTCGCCGCCTCGGTCGCCTGCTGTACGAGGGGCGCTGGTTCGACCCGCAGAGCCTGATGCTGCGCGAGCCGATGATGCGTTGGGTGGGCGCGGCCATCACCGGCGAGGTCACCCTGCGCCTGCGCCGCGGCGACGACTACACCATCCTCGACACGCAGAGCCCCAACCTCACCTATCACCCCGACCGGCTGAGCATGGAGAAGGTGGAGGATCAGGCCTTCGGCCCGCTCGACCGCATCGGCCAGTTGACGATGCGCAACCTCGACATCGACGACAGCCGCACCAAGCTCGACATCTACCGCCACGCGGGCACGCTCACCCCCGGAGGCCTCACCGCCCTCGACAACCCCACCGCCTGATCCCCCCGCCCAGTCCCATTCAAGTCGGCGGTGAGACACGCCCACGCCCCGGCTCAACGCCAACTTCGGTGACGGCAGGTCCAAGTCGGCGGTGAGACAGGCCCACGCCCGGGCTCAACGCCAACTTGCGTGCAGTGGGGTCAGATGCGGTGCAGCAGCTCGGTGAGCAGGCGGGCGCGGGGCACCAGCGCGTCGACGAGCACGTACTCGTCGGGGGTGTGTGCTCCGCCGCCGATCGCACCAAGGCCGTCAAGTGTGGGAATCCCCAACGCGGCGGTGAAGTTGCCGTCGCTGCCACCACCTACGGCCACACCGCGCACCTCCTCCAGGCCACACTCGCGCGCCGCGGCGACGGCCAGCGGGAACAACCGCACGGACGCAGACTCGGCCATCGGCGGTCGGTCGATGCCGCCGCGCACCTCCACCAGCGCCCCCGGCACTGCCTCCACCGCGTGCCCGGCAAGGTCGGCGAAAGCGGCATCGAGGCGCTCACGTTCGCCGTCGACAGCCACCCGCACATCGACCACCACCTGCGCCTCTGCGGGCACCACGTTCTCGGCGCTACCCGCCGAGGCCAGCGTCGGGGTGACCGTGGTTCCCTTGGCCGGGTCGGCCAGCGCTGGCAGGCGGGCAATCAGCGCGGCCGCGGCGACGAGCGCGTTGACCCCCTTCTCCGGCTCGAGCCCCGCGTGTGCGGCGCGGCCGTGAACCAGTAGATCGAAGCGGCCGACGCCCTTGCGCGCCGTCTTCAGCGCACCGCCGTCGGCGCTCGGCTCGAGCACCAGCACCGCTCCACAGGCACGAGCCCGCTCCTCCAACACGGGCCGCCCGCAGCGGCTGCCGACCTCCTCGTCGCTGGTGATCAGGATCTCCACCCCGCTCGCGGCGTCGGCGTCGCCGCCCGCCGCGAGCGCGGCCACCGCATGGATCGCGAGCACGATTCCGGCCTTCATGTCGAACACCCCCGGGCCAGTGGCGCGGCCATCAGCCACGGCGAAGGGGCGTGCGGCGCAGCTGCCAGCGGGGAAGACGGTGTCGTGATGCCCGAGCAGTAGCACCCGTGGGGTGCCCCCGCCCGACCAGTGCACGTGCGGCCCGGCATCGCTCTCGATCAACTTCGCCGGAGTGCCCAGCCGCCGCTCGATGATCGCGGCGATAGCCCGCGCCGAGTCGGCCAGCCGCGCGGCGTCGTGCGACGGCGACTCGGTGTTCACCAGCAGTTCGAGGTCCTCGAGCATCGCGTTCAGGTCGCCCACGGTGCCCATTGTGGCCCACGGACGTGTGAGACTCGCACCATGAACCTCCACCGCTCATTGGCGATCTCCTCCGTCGTCGTACTCGGCCTGGTTGCCGCGGCCTGCAGCGACGACGACGACGCGTCACCCGCCACCACTGCTGCGCCGGCCACGACCGAGCCGACCACCACCTTGCCGATCGGCGACTTCATGGTGCAGCCGGGCACCAACCAGGTGGCGGCGACCGGCCTCGACCCGGGCACCGAGGTGCGGCTGATCGCCCCCGACGGCACCGTTGCCTACAGCGCCCCCGCCGACGAGCAGGGCGCGATTCTGTTCCGCGAGGTCAAGAACGTCGCGGGCTGGACTCTGACCACCGACGAGGCGACGAGCGAGCCGTTCGCCGTTGCCGGCCCCGACGACGTGCCACCCGCCGAGTTGTACACCGAGCAGCAGACGCTGCTGCCGGCAGGAGGCTTCGGCTACATCGTCACTCGCGACGGCACCACGCTCAGCGCCAACGTGGTGTTGCCCGGTCCGGCCGACGAGGGTCCCTACCCGACAGTGGTCGAGTACAGCGGCTACTCGCCGAGCAACCCCGGTGACACCACCTTTGCCCAGCTCTACAACCTGCAGGGATTCGCCTACGTCGGGGTCAACATGCGCGGCACGGGCTGCAGCGGCGGGTCGTACCGCTTCTTCGAGACCGTGCAGTCGCTCGACGGCTACGACGTGATCGAGGCCGTCGCCGCCCAACCGTGGGTGCTTGACAACGAGGTGGGCATGGTGGGCATCAGCTACCCGGGCATCAGCCAGCTGTTCGTCGCCGCCACCCAGCCCCCGAGTCTCAACAGCATCACTCCGCTCTCGGTGATCGACGACAGCTATCGCAGCACGTTGTATCCCGGAGGCATCCTCAACACCGGCTTCGCCGTCGAGTGGACCCAGCAGCGAGTTGACGAAGCGGCTCCCTACGGTCAGGAGTGGGCCGAGGAGATGGCCGACGACGGCGACGGGAGGTGCGCCGACAACCAGGTGCTGCGCCTGCAGAACCCCGATCTGGTGGCCGAGATCGACGACAACCCGTTCTACACCACCACGCTCGGCGACGCGCTCGCTCCGGTCACCTTCGTCGATCGCATCGAGGTGCCGGTGTTCATCGCCGGCGCATGGCAGGACGAGCAGACGGGTGGGCACTTCCCGGCGATGCTGCCCGAGTTCACCAACGCCCCGCATGTGTACGTCACGCTGGCCAACGGTCTGCACACCGAGGCCCTCTCGCCCCCGATCGCCGAGCGCTACTTCGAGTTCTTGCAGCTCTATGTGGGCAAGCGCGTGCCCGAACTCGCCGCCGCGAACCTGATTGCACCGGTACTCGGGGGAGCGATCTGGGGGGTCGTCAAGTTCGCTCCGCTCGACGACCGCTTCGCCGGCATGAGCTACGACGAAGCGCTCGCCGCGTTCGAGGGCGAAGCGCAGGTGCGCGTGTTGTTCGAGCAGGGTGGCAACGCCGCTTTCACCCCCGGTACACCCGAGCCCAACTTCGTCGCCGAGTTCACCTCGTGGCCGGTGCCCGAAGCCGAGGCCCAGGTGTGGTCGCTCGACGGCGACGGCGCACTCACCGCCGCCGACACGGCCAGCACTCCTGGCGAGGCCAGCTACGTCGCCGACCCGGCTGCGATCTCCCAGACCTTCTACGAAGGCAGCGGCAACGACGTGTGGCAGGCAGACGTCGAGTACGAGTGGCAGCCGCTGCCGGACGGCAAGGGCCTCGGCTTCGTCACCGCCCCGCTGGCCGACGACACCGTCGTCGTCGGCCCCGGCTCGGTCGATCTGTGGATCTCTTCCTCGGCGACCGACACCGACCTGGAAGTGACGATCACCGAGGTGCGCGCCGACGGCACCGAGATCTACGTGCAGAGCGGCTGGCTGCGCGCCAGCCAGCGGGCGCTCGACGAGGCGGCCAGCAGCGAGTTGCGTCCGGTACACACCCACCTCGAGGCTGATGCCGCCGAGCTGCCCGTGGGCGAGTTCGTGCCAGTGCGCGTCGAGTTGTTCCCCTTCGCCCACCCGTTCCGGGCGGGCAGCCGCATCCGGCTGACGATCGACGCACCCGGCGGCAACCGCGCCGTGTGGCAGTTCCGCACGATCTCCGCCGGTGAAACGGTGACCGTCGCCTTCGACGCCGACCGCCCGTCGCGCGTGGTCTTGTCGGTGGTGCCGGTCAACGTAGGGGCGCCGGCACCGCCGGCGTGCGGCGCGCTGCGCGGCCAACCGTGTCGCGACTACGTCGAGGCCACCAACGGCGGCTGACGCGGCCGCACATCCGCCTGCACCGGCAGGCCGGGCCGGCCGGGGCAGACCGGGGCAGACCGGCCCGGCTCTCAGCCAACTCCCAGCAAAGCCGGAGCCGGTTCACAGCCGGCCCGTCGACATTGGACGCATGACGATGTTGGATCACACCGCTGTGCACGACCACGACCAGACCGACGTATCGGGTGCCACTACGCCACGGGCGTCAACCGACGCGGCGCTCGACGCGGCGCCACCCGATCCGCGGTGGGTACGGCCCGCTGTCGTGGTTCTCCTGACCCTCACCGGCGTGCTCTACATGTGGAGCCTCGGCTCGCTCGGTTGGGCCAACGACTACTACTCGGCCGCGGTGCAGGCCGGCACCAAGAGTTGGAAGGCGTTCTTCTTCGGGTCGTCCGATTCGGCCAACTTCATCACCGTCGACAAGCCGCCGGCCTCGCTGTGGGTGATGGAGATCAGCGCCCGCATCTTCGGTGTGAACTCGTGGAGCATCCTCGTGCCACAAGCACTCGAAGGTGTCGCTGCCGTGGGGCTGCTGTACCTGACGGTGAAACGTTGGTTCGGTGCCATCGCCGGCCTGATCGCCGGCGCGGTGATGGCTACCACGCCGGTGGCGGCGTTGATGTTCCGCTACAACAACCCTGACGCGCTGATGGTGCTGTTGATGGTGGCCGCGGCCTACGCCGTGACCCGCGCGATCGAGGGCGGCGCAACCAAGTGGTTGGTGTGGGCCGGGGTGTTCCTCGGCTTCGCGTTCCTCGCCAAGATGCTGCAGGCATTCACCGTGCTGCCCACTTTCGCCCTCGCCTACCTCGTCGCCGGGCCACCCAAGCTGGCGCGACGGTTGTGGCAACTGACCCTCGCCGGCGCCGCGTTGGTGGCATCGATCGCGTGGTGGGTGGCGATCGTCGAACTGTGGCCGGCCGGCAGCCGCCCATACATCGGCGGTTCGACCGACAACAGCGTGCTCGATCTGGTGTTCGGTTACAACGGCTTCGGTCGCCTCACCGGTAACGAGACCGGCGCGGTAGTGGGCGGCGGACCACGCCCGGGCGCGTGGGGTCCCACCGGCTGGACCCGCATGTTCAACGAGGCGTGGGGCGGTCAGGCGTCGTGGCTGATCCCAGCCGCGCTGGCGTTCGCCGTGCTCGGGGTCGTACTCGCCGGGCGCACGGCCCGCACCGACCGACTGCGGGCGGCGATGATCGTGTGGGGCGGGTGGCTGTTCGTCACCGCTGCCACCTTCAGCCTCGGCGAGGGGATCATCCACGAGTACTACGCGATCGCCCTCGCTCCCGCGATCGGCGCGCTGGTGGGCATCGGCGGCACGATGCTATGGACGCTGCGCGGCCTGTGGTGGGCGCGGGCGTTCGGCGCGGTGCTGACGGCGGTGAGTGCGTGGTGGGCGTACACGCTGCTCGACCGCACCCCCGACTGGCAGCCGTGGCTGCGGTGGGCGGTGCTCCTCGCGGCTGCCGTGGCTGTGGTGGCGATGCTCGCCGCCGGGCGGCACACGATGGGCGTCGCCCTCGCGGCGGCAGCGGTGGCAGCGTTGCTCGGGCCGCTGGCCTTCAGCATCGAGACCGTCGCCCGCGCCGACGAGGTGGCCGGTGCCATCCCCCTCGCCGGGCCGAGCAGCCAGTCGCGGCCCGGTCCCGGCGGTCGCCCCGCGGGCGTCGCGCGACCCGATGGGCAGGCCGGACAGCAAGGCGGCGGCCAACTCCCCCGCCCCGGCGGCCAGATCCCCAGCCGCCAGCAAGACGGCGGGCAGCCCGGCGGCCAGATCCCCACGCCCGGCCAACTCCCAGGCGGGCAGATCCCAGGCGGGCAACTCCCCGGCGGGCAACTCCCAGGCGGGCAGATCCCCGGCGGGCAGATCCCAGGCGGGCAAGGGAACCAGGGTGGCCAGGGCGGTGGCGGTTCGCTGCTCGACGCCGGCACGCCCAGCGACGAGGTCGTGCAGTTCCTGGAGGACGGCAAAGAGGGCTTCACCTGGGCGCTGGCCACGATTGGTGCCAACCGCGCTGCCGGTTACCAGCTGGCCACCGACGACCCGGTGATGGCCATCGGCGGCTTCAACGGCACCGACCAATGGCCGACGCTGGAGAAGTTCCAGGAGATGGTGGCCGACGGCCTGGTGCACTACTTCCTTCCCGGCGGCGGCCCCGGCGCGGGCGGCACCGCTCGCCAGGGCGCCACCACGCCACCAGGCGGAGCGACCGGTCCCGGCGCGGCGACGGGCGCGGCACCGGCGGGCAGCGACCCCAGCGCCTCGGGGCAGATCACCACCTGGGTGACCGAGAACTTCGCCACCGTCACCGTCGGCGGCACCACCTTCTACGACCTCACCCAACCCCTCGACGGCTAACTCTCCCCACCCCTGCCACGCCGTCACCTCTCCCCTGCCTCCCCCGGGAGCGTCTGTGTCATGCCTCCACCACGAAGCCTCGAGGCAGGGACATGACACAGACGGGCTGGACGGCGCAGACGCGAGGGGCGCGAGCGCAAGTTGGCGGTGAGACAGGCCGACGGCCGGAGCAACCGCCGACTTGCCCGGCCCTCAGCCCAAGGTGGCGGTGAGGCGGGCCAACAGGCCGACTCAGCGCCGACTTGGGGTT
>CAUJEE010000015.1 GCA_963169215.1 Actinomycetota bacterium | reverse complement strand
ACCAGCACGCCGACTTCGACGCCGCAGGCCTCAGCATCACTGCCTGGCTCAGCAGCCGCGCAGGAACGACACCATGGCTGATGACGGCGAACGCCTATCGGGCTGCGATCGGTATGCAGCGGGAGCGGCCCCAGCTCGACGGGGTCCTGCCGGCCACGCCATGGGACCCGGAGCTTGCCGACGCCATGGGGAAACACGGCCACGCCGTCTACGAAGAAGAGCTCACGGAGCACCTGCTCACAGCGATGGTCTGCCGATGAAGGGGAGCGCTCAGCAACAGGCCCTCGGCAGCCGAGCGGCGGTCGACCGCTTCGAGCGGTCTACGGGCGAGGGTACGCTGCGTACTGTGACTGCGTGCGCGATTGGCTTGTCGTCGGCGCAGCCGCAGCTGACAGGCGGCGTTGCGGAGCCGACGCTGATTTCCACCGTTGACACTGCGAGTTCGCATGTTCGGTAGGCGTCGCCGGCCCGTGCTCCGGATCGACCGGATCACCGGCGCCGAACTGAAGTGGGCGGGGAAGCGACCACTTGGAGGTGCGTCCGCCGATCGTGTTGGCCCGGTTCGATACGCGTTCTCCGTTGCCCCTGAGACACAGCACCAGTTGTCGCGATGGGCGGACCTTGGTCGGGTTCTGAAGTCCATCGGCGGCACAACCGAACGAGCGGCAGTGAGACTCTCGCGCTCGGTGGAGGGTCGGGAGATCGCTGCCGAGGTACTCGGAGCAGCCGCGCTTGATCGCGTGTTTGTCCGTTGGTCCGACACAGGATTGCGCAGTAAGGAATCCCCGCCGTGGTACGTCACAAGGTCCGATCGGCTGGGATCGATGACCCGTGTTCCTCTGGGCGAGGTGCCGACCAACTTCGATGAGATCGCCCCTGAGGAGTACGGACGGTTTCCAGGTCTCGATATTGCGGCCGTGCCCTCGGAGGCGGTGCTGACGACCGCTGAGGCAGAAGTTGCTGTGAGGTGGTTTCTCACGTCATGGCCCGATGACTCGAGTCCCGTCCTTGACTGGCTGTGAGGATGAAGCCATGACGGGTTCAGGCGGATTCCAGCGAGTCGAGTTGGAGGGGTTGACGATCGAGTTTGTACTCGGTTCCAGTGCTCAACCTCTCGCCGAGGACGCCTGGACGGTCGCGGGTCGGGAACGGGTCGATCATGAGATCGCCGAACTCGCCGAGCATCTTCGAGTCGTCGATGGCCGAGTCGACCGACTCACCAACCACTCGGATCGCCTGGACTGCGCCGTCGCCGTTGGGTGCGGTGTTCTCGCTGGAATCGTCGATTCGTTGTGGGTGGGTGAGTTCAGTCTCACGCGCGCCCACGAGTGGGGGGCTGACCGGGTGAACGAGTTCGTGCTGAAAGCAGCGCGCACGCTGACCGGGTACGAGGGCAACGACCTGGCGACCGCGATCCGGTGGCTGGAACAGGAGGTTCCGTTCGCTGGTGACAAAGCCACCCACCCCTTCGGCGGCCCGACGATCCACCATCTCCGCGATCTGACTCACCACCCATCGCCCGTGGGGCTGGTCGCATCCATCGTGATGCAGTTCACCGGACAGGCATGGGGCGTGACGAACGGCTCGCTCGGCCCGGTCAACGTCGGGCAGGACGCACCAGAGTTGATCGGGACAACCGTGTCCGAGAAGTTCCTGTTCGGGACCATCCGATGGGTCGCCCATCTCGTGAGTGATGTCGCCGGCTCCAGCACCTTCGCAGGGGCGGGAACCGGGCTCCCCGGCCCGCTGCTTTCGACTCTTCATGAGGCCGGTGCGGCGTTCGGACGCATTCGGGGTGAGACCGAGCGCACCGAGTTCCTCAAGTGGGTCGAAGGGGCGTTTCGGGGGGACCGCGACGGTGTGCCGTTCGACCTCCGAACGGAACTCGGGATCGTGAACGAGGCTGGGCGTCAAGCCTTGCCGGTCCTCCTCACGGAGACGTTGGTTCGCGCCTTCTACTTCGTACGGCGTGCGTCCGAGGCGTGCCGCGAAGCTGAACCCAGGACGTTCAGAGAGCTCCTGTCGGTGGATCTGCGGCCGGCGCTCCCGTGGGGCAATCGGACGGTCACGCGAATGTTGACGGTCGCGTCTTCGACCTTTACCGCTGTCGACTTGCTCGACGCCGGGATTCGGGCGGCGGTTGCCTCGGGCGGCGACAGTGTGACCTTCTCGGCGCAGTTCCTCCTGAGGGTGAACTTTGTCGGTGTCGTGCGAACCTCGGTTGCGATCGGTGTCGACGTTCGCCAGGGCATGAAGCGCTCGGCACTTCGAAACGACCGCATCGCCCTCATGAACCAGCAACTCCGGCTGCTCAACGCCCGCGCTTCTTACCGGGTAGGTGAGACGTGGGTCGCAGCGGGGGAGGCGAATACCGCCGTCCGGGCCGCTGAGGAAGCGATTGCGCTCGCCGGGCCGGCCTTCATCGAGACTTGGACTGGAACACGCGAGACAACCGAGAAGATCGAACAGCAGGTCAGTGGCTTACGTGCCTCAGACTCAGCCGTGCTCGCGCAAGCTCTTGAGGACTTGGAGTGGGGGGTCGAATCGTGACCGTTGACCGGGAAGTGAACGCCGAGGTCGAGGTGATCGACATCGAGGACCCGACGCCCGATCCAGGAGCGCTGCGAGAGGCCGAACGTCGCATCAATGATGTTGCCCGGCTGGCCGAGGTGGTGGACGCGTCGATCAACGAAGCGGACCAGGCCGCGACCGCTGCCCAGGCGGCGAAATCGAAGTCGGCTCGCATGTTCCAGCAGAAGCAAGCGATCGAAGCGCTTCAGGATGCCGGTGTTGCTTCATCCGAGGTGCTCGTGTCGTTGGCCGAAAGCCAGAAGCACCTGTTCGAGAATCAGCAGGCGCTCTCCAATCTCATCCGAGAACTGACGGGCTACGCGCTCGGGAGCATCGCCAATACGCGCCTCGTGTACGCGCGTCTGCAGGCGGCGTTGTCGGGCGCCTCTGCCGGAGAACTCAACGAACTGGCGGAGCGGGAACTCCGGAACGTCATGTTGGAGGTGAAGCGCCAACTCGATCTGGCCGATCAGCAGGCACGCACCGACCGCAAGCTGTCAGAACTCCGAGAACAACTGGGCCAGCAGCGACGGATGGCTGACGAGGCCATGGCCGAGTCGTTGCGGCAACGTCACCGACTCCAAGGGCAAGTTCGAAACGCCACTGTTGTCGCGATCGTCGGTATCGCTTTGAGTGTCGGCGCGATGCTCCTAGCGGTCCTGAGCTAGGAGCCGCCCCGTACAACAGGCGTACAACACGACGTGCATCAACGGGCTCCCACGAGCGCATACGAGAGGTTCGCTCGCCGGGCTCGAAGTGCATCCTGATCAGGAACAACGCCGACAAGCGCCCACGAGGCCCCATGGGCGTCGGTGCACTCATAACCCGAAGGTCGTGGGTTCAAATCCCACCCCCGCCACCAAGGAAATTGAAGCCGGTGCTTCCTGATTGAGACCTCCCTCCCCAGGGAGGTCTCGTCCGTTATCGCTTCGACGGTCGGAGGCAGTGATGGCTCAATGTTCGTGGTGCACGCTCGAGATGACAGAGGCTCGATCATGCGTGGTGTCGGCGGTGACGCTCGCTGCCGCCGTGCGGGCAGCGCTCGGCAGCGCAGCGGTACGTATGTAGCATGCGTACTGTGCCCCACAAGACAATCAGCCTGCCGGACGATGTCGTGCCGATCATCGCTGAGTTGGGCGTCCCCTTCTCCACCTGGGTTGCCGATCAGCTGAGGCGGCACGCCGCTTCCCGCTCTGCGTTGAGTTTCGCCCAGCAGATGCTGGTCGACGCCGAGCGTGCTGCCGCAGCGCCGCCGACGGTGGAGGAGTCGTTGGCGGCGCTGGAGCTAATGGATCGTTCGGCGCCATGGTGATGAGGGGTGGGGTCTACTGGATTGACCTCGATAAGCGCCGCCCGTGCGTGGTGGTGTCGTCCGATGAGGTGCTCGGTGTCGATGTCTGGCAAACCCACGTCGTGCCGATCACTTCGAATGTCGGACGAGCGGGCATCGCCGGCAACGTTCTGCTCTCGGCTGCGTCCAGCGGCCTGCCGAAGGACTCGGTCGCTGTGCCGCTCGGGCTCGAGTTGATCGATCGGTCGCTCCTTGGGCAGCAGGCTGGCAGGCTGCCCGCCGTACTAATGGGTGACATCGACGCCGGCCTCCGTGCCGTCCTCGGTCTCCAGCGGTCGTGATCACTCGTACTGCTTGTCCACTGCGCCGAGGCCCGTCGGCAGCGCTCGCGGACGAGGGGTCGACCCACTGGTTCACGTCAACCCGAAAGCTGATCTCGGCCAGAATGTCGCCATGACTGTCTATTCCGGCACCGAGGGGTTCGAGGGCGCGACGTTCGTGAGGTCGAGCTTCAGGGGTGCTGTCCTGAAGTCGTGCGACCTCAGCGGGGTGAAGATGCGCAGCGTCGACGTCGGCGGGCTGGACATCGACAGCCATGACCTGTTCTTCGGCACCCTCATCGTCAACGGTGTCGATGTGGTGCCATTCGTGGAGGCCGAGCTCAACCGGCAGTTCCCGGGTCGTGAACTGCAGAACGCGCAGACGCCCGAGGGCCTGCGCGACGGTTGGGTGGCAGCGCAGGCCGCGTGGGCGACGACGGTGGCCAGCACGCCAGCGGAACTGGTGGACGCCCAGGTGGATGGTGAGTGGTCGTTGGCGCAGACGCTGCGCCACCTCGTGCTCGCGACCGACGCCTGGCTGCGCGGTGGGATCATGCGGATCGAGCAGCCGTTCCACGAGATCGGCCAGATCTTCACCAGTGCGGCGCAGATGGGCTTCGACATGTCGATCTTCCGCGCCGACACACCGACGTTCGCGGAGATTCTCGCGGTGCGGGCAGAGCGCCAGCAGCTGGTGACCGACTTCTTGGCCGGCGCCACGCCGGAGTTGCTCGCCGAGGAACGCGACAACCCGTGGGGCGGCGACGACTGGCATCCGACTGTCGGTGACTGCGTGCGTGTGATCCTCGAAGAGGAGTGGGCCCACCTGCGCTACATCCGACGCGACCTCGCTCTTGCCTGACCCAGCGGCAAGAGCGAGGCCGCGCTGGCCTGACACTGCGCGGCGCGTCACCCCGCTGTCTGGTCGGGGTTCTCTGTTTCGCCAGCGACAGGTTTCCCTGCGCGAACCCGCAGGGAAACCTGTCGCAAGAGAATTCACACCACCTTCCCAGCGGGGCGGGCGGCCACGCCATGTTGATCGTTGAACGAACCCCGGCTGGCCTCGCCCCTACCGAACGATCCGAAGACGAGCCGCCGCTCTCGGGCTGCATATCGTGTGAGCCGCATGATCCATCTCGCCTTGCTCAGGGGCATCAACGTGGGCGGCAAGAACAGGGTGGAGATGGCGCGGCTGAGGGCGCTGTTCGAGTCGCTCGGGTGCGCCGATGTGCGCACCTTCATCGCGTCCGGAAACGTGGTGTTCAACGACGCCCGCGCGTCGGCGCAGCTTCGCACCCTGATCGAGCCGGCCATCTCCGATGAGTTCGGTTTCGACGCGCGGATCGTGCTCCGCGAGCGGGCGCCGTTGGTGTCGTTGGCCGAGTCGATCCCATCGGCGTGGAAGGACGACTCGACGATGCGGTGCTATGTCATGTTCCTCTGGGAGGCCGTCGATCGGCCCGCAGTCGTCGACGAGCTGCCGATCAAACCGGGTATCGACGACATCGTCTACGCACCCGGCGCGGTAATCTGGCGAGTCGATCGCGACAAGCTGACGAGGAGCGGGATGGCGAAGCTGCCCAGCACCGAGCTCTACCAGCAGATGACGATCAGGAACAGCAACACCGTTCGCAAGCTGGCCGACATCATGCGCACGATGAGCTGACCCGTCCGGCCAGCAGGCGCTCGAATCGGGGCCGCGCCACCCGACCAAACTCGGGTGCGGTGCAGCCACCTAGCATCGGGCCGGTGAGCGACGTGACCAGCGATAGCAGCCCGACCAGCCCGACCGACCCGACCAGGGTGATCGAACTGCTGTCGGCGGTGGTGGGGGCCGAGGTGGTGTCGGCCGGGGCCGAGGCCAGCGACGACTACGGCCACGACGAGGCGCTCGGCGCGGCGCCGGTGGTGCCGGTGGCCGTGCTGCGCCCGCGCGACACGGCCGACGTCGCCGCGATCATGCGCTGCTGCACCGAACACGGCATCGCGGTGACCGCGCGCGGCAGCGGGTCGGGGCTGTCGGGCGCCTGCATCCCCAGCGTTGGCGGCGTGGTGGTGTCGTTCGAGCGGATGAACCGGGTGCTCGAGATCGATGCCGCCGGTGGGGTGGCGGTGGTGCAGCCGGGGGTCACCCTGGCGCAGCTCGACGCTGAGCTGGCCCCGCTCGGCGTGGCCTATCCCGTGCGGCCGGGCGAGTACAGCGCGTCGTTGGGCGGCAACGTCGCCACCAACGCCGGGGGCATGCAGGCGGTGAAGCACGGCGTCACCCGCCACCACGTGCTCGGCCTGGAGATCGTGCTGCCCACCGGCGAGGTGATGCGCACCGGCGGGCGCACGGTGAAGTCGTCGTCGGGGTACGACCTCACCCAGCTGGTGATCGGCTCGGAGGGCACCCTCGCATTGGTGACCGAGGCGACGCTCAAGCTGGTGCCCCGCCTGCCCCGCGCGGCCACTGTGCTGGTGCCGTTCCCCACGCTCGGCGAGGTGTCGTCGGCCGTTCCGCAGGTGCTCGCCTCCGGGCTCAACCCGCTGATCCTCGAATACATCGACCTGCTCACCATGGCGGCCATCCGCCAGAACTACGACATCGAGTTGGGAGTCCCCGACGAGGTGCAGCAGTCGGCGCTCGCCTACCTGTTGGTGCAGCTCGAATCGACCACCGACGAACGCCTCGACGACGACGTCGCCAACCTCGGCGAACTACTCGTCGGGCTGGGCGCGATCGATGTGTACGTGCTGCCCGCGGGCGCCGCGGCGCAGTTGGTAGAGGCGCGCGAGAAGGCATTCTGGCTGGCCAAGGGCAACGGCGCCGACGACATCGTCGACGTGTGCGTGCCCCGCGGTGCGATGCCTGCCTACATGGAAGCGGTGCGGGCCATCGGCGAGCGCACCGCGTCGTGGATCGCCGGGTGCGGTCATGCCGGCGACGGCAACGTGCACCTGGCCGTGTTTCAGGGCGATGCCGCGGTGCGCAAGACCGTGGTGCGCGACCTGCTGCGCGCCGGACTCGAACTGGGTGGGGTGATGTCGGGCGAGCACGGCATCGGCACCACCAAGAAGCCGTACTTCACCGAGTTGGAAGACCCGGCCAAGCTGGCGCTGCTGCGGCGCATCAAGCACGCGTTCGACCCGGCGGGCATCCTCAACCCAGGCACCATCTTCGATCCGGAGGTCTCGTCGTGAACGGCGCCCACTCGCTCGTGCGCACACTCGTCGCCGGTGGCGTCGACACCTGTTTCATGAACCCCGGCACGTCGGAGATGCACTTCGTCGCCGCGCTCGACGGAGTGCCCGACATGCGTGGCGTGCTCGCCCTGTTCGAGGGGGTCGCCACCGGCGCTGCCGACGGCTACGCGCGTATGCGCGGCACGCCGGCGGCGGTGCTGTTGCACCTCGGCCCGGGCCTCGGCAACGGGCTGGCCAACCTGCACAACGCGCGCAAGGCGCGGGTGCCGGTGGTGGTGATCGTCGGCGACCATGCCCTGCCCCACCTGCAGTACGACGCCCCGCTCACCAGCGACATCGAGACGGTGGCGCGCAACGTGTCGCCCGGCTGGGTGCACAGATCGATGGCGACGGTCGATCTCGGTCGCGATGCGGCCGCGGCGATTGCCGCGGCGATGGGGCCGCCGCCGCAGGTGGCCACGCTGATCCTGCCCGCCGACGTGTCGTGGACCGACGGTGGTGTCGACGGCGAACACACTGTTCCCAAGCAGCGTGCTGCGGTCGACGGCGACGTGATCGAGCGCATCGCCCGCGTGCTGCGCGCGGGGGAGCCGACAGCGCTGTTCCTCGGCGGGGTCGCGCTGGGCGAGCGCGGTGTGCGCGCTGCCGGGCGCATCGCCGCGGCCACCGGCGCGCAGTTGCTGGCCGAGACCTTCCCCACCCGGCAGGACCGCGGTGCGGGGCTGCCCGAGCCGACCCGCCTCGCCTACCTGGCCGAGTTCGCGGTGATGCAGTTGCAGCCGTTGCGTCATCTGGTGTTGGTCGACGCCGCGTCGCCGGTGTCGTTCTTCGCCTACCCGGGCAAGGAGAGCGACCTGGTGCCCGCCACGTGCGAGGTGCACGAGCTGGGGTTGCCCGCGCAGGGCCTCGACATTGTCGGCGCGCTCGAGCAGTTGGCCGATGCGCTCGGCGCGCCGCCCGCGGAAGACGCGCCCGCCGGGGCGCGGCCCGAGCGGCCGACCGGGGCGCTCACCGCGCAGACGCTCGCCGCGGCCGTGGCCGCCACGCTGCCGGAGGGCGCGATCGTGAGCGACGAGGCGGCAACATCGGGTCTGTTCCTCGCCGGTGCCACCGCCGACGCGCCGCGCCACTCGTGGCTGTGCCTCACCGGCGGCTCGATCGGCCAGGGCATGCCGCTGGCGATCGGCGCCGCGGTGGCGTGCCCCGACCGCCGCGTGCTGAACGTCGAGGCCGATGGCAGCTCGCTGTACACGCTGCAGTCGTTGTGGACGCAGAGCCGCGAGGGGCTCGATGTGACCACGGTGATCTGCAACAACCGCTCGTACTCGGTGCTCAACATGGAGCTGCAGCGGGTGGGTGCCGATGCGGTGGGCCCGAAGGCGCTCGACATGCTCGACCTGCAACGGCCCGACATCGACTTCGTGTCGCTCGCCAAGGGGTTGGGTGTGCCCGCGGTGCGGGTCGACACCGCCGACGACCTCACCCGCGAGCTCGAGCGCTCGTACAGCGAGTCCGGCCCACGCCTGATCGAAGCGATGGTGCCCCCGATCATCTAGCCCGCCCGGCCCGCCTTGGGTTGGGC
>CAUJEE010000014.1 GCA_963169215.1 Actinomycetota bacterium | reverse complement strand
CATCCGGGCGGCAGTCAGAAAGGCCTCCACCGTGTTCTCCGGGGCGGCCCGGCTGGCGCCGCGGTGGGCGATCACCGCCGTCGGCGGCGGCGCGGAGTGCTCCGCATCGATCACAGATATCCCCTATCTCCACTAGCTATCGACTTGAACAAATCATCTCTTGTAATGCTCACGGCCGTTCCCTACGGTGAGGCCGAACGTGAACACGTTCACGAACCATCCCGTTCACCCCCACGACACCCCCGAGCGGAGAACACTGTGAGCATTCCGGCCTCGATCCTCGCCCTGGCCCACGCCGACTACAACTGGCGCCGGCAGGCGATCTGCCGCGACACCGACCCCGATCTGTTCTTCCCGGTGGGCACCACCGGCTACGCGCTGGTGCAGATCGACCGGGCCAAGCAGGTGTGTGGCGAGTGCCCGGTGAAGGTCGACTGCCTCGACTACGCGCTCGAGACCAACCAGGACGCGGGTATCTGGGGCGGCACCTCGGAAGAGGAGCGGCGCGGCCTGCGCCGACGCCTCGCCGGGCGCACCCGCACAGCCGTCTGAGCGCACTCGGCAACGCCTCACACGGGCACCGTCAGGTCGACCACCGTTCCCGTGCCCGGGGTGCGGTCGCCGAGACCGACCTCGCGGAAGTCTTCCGGCAGCCCGGCGCGCATCGCGATCGTGCCGTCGAGTTCGGTGGTCACCAGCGTGCGCACGATCGACAGCCCGAGCCCGGTGGCACCCTTCAGATCGAAGCCGGGGTCGAGGCCGCGTCCGTCGTTGATCACCCGGATGTGCAACTCGCCGGCATCCTCACCGTCGGCCGTTGCGCCCTCGGAACTGTCGTGGAGCACCACCACCACGTCGCCGCCGGCGCTGCCCTCGGGGAAGCCATGGTCGACAGCGTTCTGCAACAGCTCGGTGAGCACCACCGACAGCGGGGTGGCGATCGTGCTCGGCAGGCGGCCACCGTCGCCCTGCACCGTGAAGCGCACCGGACGGTCGGGTGACTGCAGGCCCTCCTCGGCCAGGCGCAGCAGGGGGCGCACGATCTCGAGGAAGGCAACGTCGTCGCCCGGCTCGCGCGACAACGTCTCGTGCACGAGGGCGATGGTGCGGATGCGGCGCACACTCTCGGCGACGGCGGCCTTGGCTTCGTCGGAGGCCAGGCGCCGGCCCTGCAGGCGCAGCAGTGACGAGATCGTCTGCAGGTTGTTCTTCACCCGGTGATGGATCTCGCGGATGGTGGCGTCCTTGGAGAGCAGCAGCTTGTCGCGCTTGCGCACCTCGCTCACGTCGCGCAGCAGCAACAGCGCGCCCGACACCGTCGTCGTGCCGTCGGCGGCGTTGGACAGCAGCGGCATGCAGCGAGCGAGAAACGTCACGTCGGGGGTCTGCTCGAACTCCTCGATCACCGGCAGGCGGCTCTCGAAGGCGCGGCGCACCGGGCTGTCGTTGAAGCCCAGCTCGGCCAGCCGCATGCCCACCGCGTTGGCGCCGATGCCGACACGATGCAGGTGCGACACAGCGTTAGGCGAGCCGTAACGCACCCGCGCCTCCTCGTCGAGCACCATCACCCCGTCACCCACACGCGGTGCCGCGCTCGAGTCGGCCACCGGGCCGTGGAAGGGGAAGGTGCCCTCGGCGATCATCGTCGCCAACTGGTGAAAGGTGCCCACGTAGGTGCGCTCGAGTTCGCCCGGCTGGCGGGCGATGCGGCTGCTCGCCTCGCGTGTGAGCACGGCCAGCACGCGGCCCGCGCAACGCACCGGAATGGCCATGAAGCGCACCGGGTCGGGCACGCTCTCCATCTGCACCTCGCCCTCACAGATCTCGCCGTGCTCGAAGGCCTTCTGCAACAGCGGCACCTCGCCACCATTGGCCACCGAACCGACGTAGTCCTGGTGGTAGATCGTCTGCCCCGTCGCCGGGCGCACATGAGCCACGACGTACCACGTGCCGTCGCGGTCGGGCACGTGCAGCAACAGGTCGGCGAAGGAAAGGTCGGCGAGCAGGCCCCATTCGCCGATCAGCCGCTGCAGGTGGTCGATACCTTCACGGTCGATGTCGGTGAGTTGCCGGGTGAGCTCGCCAAGGGTGGCCATGGCACTTGAGTGTGCCACGCCTGCGGATGCCGGGTGAGATCGCGCCCCGTGGCCGACCTCAGCGGAACAGTTCGCGACCGACGCGCGCGAGGCCGACGAGGTCGTGCACGTCGTCGGCGAGCGCAGGCACCACCGCCACCAGCGGCGCCATCGCCTCCAGTTCGCGACGCCGTTCGGCTTCGCGGGCGGCAACCACGGCGCTGTCGTGAAAGCCGTCGGCCACCCGCGCCAGCACCGCCGCCAGCACTTCCGGGTCGTCGACGGCGAGGGTCTTGGCCAGCTTGCCCACCGTGCGTTGGTCGGCGGCCGCGTCGGCCAGCTTGCCTGCCGCCTTGCCCGCCGAAGGCTGGCGGATGTCACCGGGAAGCACCCGGTTGAGCACCACCGCACCGAGCGGCATCCCCCGCCGGTGCAGGGCGTCGGCCAGAAAGCGAGCCTCGCGCAGCGGCGCGGTCTCGGCGGTGGTCACCACCACGAAGGCGGTGCCCTCGTCGGACAGCAACCGCTCAACTTCGCGGGCGCGGGCGACGAAGCCCTTCTCCATCGTCTGGAACAGCACGAAGAACTCGGCGATGTCCTCCAAGAACCGCGACCCGAGCACTCGATCGGCCACTTGGTAGAAGGGCTTGGAGGCGAAGGTGAACAGGCGCGAGCGATAGGGCACGGTGAGCCAGCGCAACAGCCGACTGCCGAAGAACTCGCGCATCCGCGCCGGGGCATCGAGCAGGTCGAGCGCGTTGCGCGAAGGCGGGGTGTCGATGATCACCAGGTCGTAGCGACCCGACGCGTGCAGTTCGTGCAGTTGTTCCATCGCCAGGTAGTCGTGGCTGTTCACGAAACGGCCGGTGATGTTGCGGTACAGCGGGTTGGCCAGCACCCGGTCGCGCACCGCGGCATCGGGTGCATGGCGCTCGATCAGCTCGTCCCACCCGGCCTTGGTGTCGAGCATCGCCACCCACAGCTCACCGCCCGCGCCGTGTTTGGTCGCGCCGGCGGTCCGGCCGCGCTTGGCCGGGCGGTGCGCCGCGAGCGCGTCGTCGGACACTCGCACATGGCTGTGCCCGAGTTGTTCGAGGCCCATCGCCGTCGCCAGCCGACGGGCAGGGTCGACGGTGAGCACCAGCACCTTGCCGCCCAAGGTGGCGGCCACCTGCGCGCCCAGCGCGGCGGCGACAGTGGTCTTGCCGGTGCCGCCGCTGCCGCAGACGACCACCATCTCCTTCGCGGCCAGCAGCTCGGCGAGCATGCGCCCCGTCGAGCCGGCTTGCGAGCCGGCTCGCGAGCCCGGCCCCGAGCCGCGACCGGCACCTGCCGCCGCGGCCATCAGAGCACCCGCCCGAGCGCTTCGCCCGCCAGCGACACGACCCGCCGCCCGCCCGAGCGGGAGAACATCTCCGGCACCTCCACCACGGCCATCCCCGCGGGCAACTGCTCGCGCAGGCGGGCGAGGTGCTGCTCGGCCCCGACGCGCCTCGCCGACGCCAACCGCGCCGCCTGCAGCACGGTGGTCACCTTCGCGCCGGCGAGTTCGGCCAACGCCGGCTCCGCGGCCGGCGAGGCGACCAAGTCGAACACCTCCTGCTCGGCCCCGTCGAACCACCGCGGCAGCATGCGGTTGGCCACCACCGCAGCCACATCGACCGGTGTCGACTGCTGCACCGAGCGCACCAACTCGACCGTCTCGGTCACCGGCATCTCCTCGGGGGTGGTCACCACCACCACGCCGGTGCGGGCCGGGTCGGCCAGGATCGCCAGCATCCATTCGGTCTGCTCGCGCACCATACCCACGTGCACCAGTTCGCGGATCGCCCGCGGGGCATCGATCTGGGCGACGATGTGGCCGCTGGCCTCGGCATCGACCACCACCAAGTCGTAGTGCCGCTCACGTACCTCGTAACACAGCTTGCCGACGGCGAGGATCTCCTTCACTCCCGGCGCTGCGTCGGCGACGAAGTCGAAGGTGTGCGCCAGCGGCCCCAACCGGCCGATCAGCGGGATGCGCACGAACAGCCGCAGGTACTCGCGTAGCGAGTCTTCGGTGTTCATCACCATCGCGAACAGGCCCGGGCGCAGTTCGCGCGGTGCGAAGCCGAGCTCGCCCACCTCGAACGCGTTGGCCAGCGCGCCCTTGGCATCCATCTCGCACACCAGCGTGCGCAGGCCCCGCGCCGCGGCCAGTTCGGCCAGCGCGGCGGCCACAGTGGACTTGCCGGTGCCACCCTTGCCGGTGACGAACAACAACTGCCGCTGTAGCAGCGGTGTCGTTGTCGGGGCTGTCACCGCCCGCCGCCGGCGGTGCCGTCGCCGGCGCCTCGGCCGTCGCCGGCCAGGCGCAGCAGGTACTGGCCGTAGGGGTTGTTGGCCATCGACTCGCCGTTGGCGCGCAGTTGCGCGGCATCGATCCAGCCGGCGGCGAACGACACCTCGTCGGGGCTCGCCACCTGCAGGCCCTGGCGCTTCTCCAGCGTGGCGACGAAGTGGCCGGCCTCGAGCAGCGAGTCGTAGGTGCCGGTGTCGAGCCAGGCGTAGCCGCGGCCGAGCAGTTCCATGTGCAACTGACCGCGGCGCAGGTACTCGGCGTTGACGTCGGTGATCTCGTACTCGCCGCGTGCCGACGGCTGCATGCCGGCGGCGATGTCGACCACCTGCTCGTCGTAGAAGTAGAGGCCGGTGACGGCGTAGTTGCTGCGCGGCCGGGCAGGCTTCTCCTCGATGGTGAGCACCCGCCCATCGGGGTCGACCTCGGCCACGCCGTAGCGCTCGGGGTCGCTCACCCGGTAGCCGAACACCGTCGCCCCCGGGCCGCCAACCACTCGCTCACGGGCCGAGCGCAACACATCGACCAGACCGTGGCCGAAGAAGATGTTGTCGCCGAGCACCAGCGCCGAGGGTCCGCCGGCCACGAAGTGGGCGCCGATCACGAAGGCCTGCGCCAGCCCGTTGGGCACCTCCTGCACCGCGTACTGCAGGTCGATGCCCCACTGGCTGCCATCACCGAGCAGGCTGCGGAAACCGGCCTGCTCGTGCGGGGTGGTGATGATCAGCACCTCGCGGATGCCGGCGAGCATCAAGGTGGTGAGCGGGTAGTAGATCATCGGCTTGTCGTAAACAGGCAGCAACTGCTTGCTCACGCCGCGGGTGATCGGCCACAGACGGCTGCCGGTGCCCCCGGCCAGCACGATCCCTCTCACACCGACCTCAGCCGCCGAAACCGATGCGGCGATCACCCTCGGCGGTGCCGATCTCGACGAAGGCGATCTTGGCCGCGGACACGCCGTAGTCGCGACCCTTCTTGTCGGTTAGCCACAACACGTCGACGGCACCGGCGAGGGCGGCTTCCACCTGCTGCTTGATCGCTCCGCGATCGAGATCGTCGGCCAGTTCGAGGTTGATCTCGCGAGGGGTGTCGGTGACGCCGATGCGTACGTCCACGTCGTTCCTTTCGTCGGGGTACGAGGCAATCGTACCCACGCCCGCCCGGGTCAGACGCTGGTGGCGCAGAACGTGTCGCCCTGGGGGCGCGACGCCATCGTGGCCACGTCGGCGTCGCCGTAGAGCGCACCGAGCATGCCCTTCACCATCCCCCGGTCGACGGCGCAGATCACCGGGTTGTCGATCGCCACCTCGCCGAACGGGCAGTGGTTGTTGACGATGCGCAACTGGCTGTGGTGCTGATCGGCGTGCGCCGCGAACCCGTGGGCGGTGAGCGCGTCGGCCACCGCCTGCATCGCCGAGCGCAAGCTGCGCTGGCCGGCAGCCATCTCCGCGGCCGGATCGGCGCCGGTGAGGCCTTGCGCCATCGCCCGCCCGTACTCGTGGCCCACCTCCTCGGCCATCCGCTCGGCGGCGGCGCGGGGCAGCATCGCCAGCGCGCGACCGAGCAACGACAGCACCAGGTCGTCGCTGTGCACCGGCACGGCAGCCACCGTCGACTCGCGGGCCTCGGCACCGACGCGGTAGTGCTTGCTCGGGCGGCCCGCACCGGCGCCCTCGGCGCGCTCGACGGCGACCTCCAGGTAACCCCCGGCGGCGAGCTTGTCGAGGTGGTGGCGGGCGACGTTGGGGTGCACGCCGAACCGTTCGGCCACCTGCGCGGCCGTCACTCCGCCGACCGTCTCGCGGGCGAAGAGATAGATGCCGCGGCGCGTCGGGTCGCCGAACGCGTCGGTGATCGCCGACACGGTTGACGTGAAGCCCGGGCTGGTGGTGCCGGCGAGATTGGGGGCGGATTGGGTCGCGTTGACGGCCACGCCGATATTCTACCTATGCGCGTAGTGGTAATTACCTGCACGCCCTCGCCGAGCTGGACGCCGTCCATGCCCGCGATGCCCTCCACAACTTCAGGAGCAGCCATGCCCACCCGCGACCAGGTGATCGACGCCCTGCGCCCCGTCGAAGACCCCGAACTGCGCCGCAGCATCGTCGAACTCGACATGGTGCGCGAGATCAACGTCGGCGACGACGGCTTGGTGAACGTGGGCATCGCCCTCACCGTCGCCGGCTGCCCGCTGCGCAACGAGATCCAGTCGCGGGTCACCGCCGCCGTCACTGCGCTCGACGGCGTGTCGGCGGTGGCGCTCGACTTCACGGTGATGACCGACGACGAGCGTGCCGCGCTGCGCCAGCGGCTGCACGGCGGGTCGGGCGGCGGGTCGGGCGGCGGGTCGGGCGGGGGGCACGGGCACGGTCATGCCGAGGGGCGGCCGGTGCCGTTCAACCAGCCGGGCAACCGCACCCGCCCGCTGCTGATCGCCAGCGGCAAGGGCGGGGTGGGCAAGAGCAGCGTCACCGTCAACCTCGCGGTCGCCCTCGCCGGCATGGGCTACAAGGTGGGCGTTGTCGATGCCGACATCTACGGCTATTCGATCCCACGCATGCTCGGCGCCGATCGCGACCCGGTGGTGATCGACGAGATGATCGTCCCGCCGGCGAACCACGGCGTCACGTGCATCTCCATCGGCTACTTCGTGCCCGAAGGCCAGGCCGTCATCTGGCGCGGCCCGATGCTGCACAAGGCACTCGAGCAGTTCCTCGCCGACGTGTTCTGGGACGAGCCCGACTTCTTGCTCATCGACATGCCGCCCGGCACCGGCGACATCGCCCTCAGCCTCAGCCAGTACCTGCCGCAGGCCGAGGTGTATGTGATTACCACGCCGCAGCCCGCGGCGCAGAAGGTGGCCGCGCTGTCGGCGGCGATGGCGGCCAAGGTGAATCTGCCGGTGAAGGGCATCATCGAGAACATGAGTTGGTTCACCGGCGACGACGGCAAGCGCTACGAGATCTTCGGCAGCGGCGGTGGCCAGGAGTTGGCCGACAGCCTCGATGTGCCGCTGCTCGGACGGCTGCCGCTGGTGCCTGCGTTGCGTGAGGGAGGCGACACCGGCAACCCGATCGTGGTGGCCCAGCCCGACAGCGAGGCGGCCAAGGCATTCACCGCCATCGCCCATCGCATCGCCACCGAGCTGAAGCCGAAGAAGGTGTTCAGCGCGGCGTTGAAGGTGAACTGAGCGCAGCGTTTCGGGCGGGCGGCCGCGGGTGGACGGCCACAGCGGTTGCGCTCGAGCGGGCCGGGGCCCTGGGGCCGAGGCTGCCGGGGCCGCGATCACTGGGGCGCTCAGGAGCAGCTACCCATCTGCCATTTCTCCTTGTTTCGATTTCGAATTCGCCCGCGCTCAGCGATGTACAGGCTGGTTCGCGCTCGACCGCGTCCGGCTGTTGCCGGAGTAGTCCGCGGCCCGCCGAGACACGGCGCGCGGTGGATTCGAAATCGAAACAAGGAGAAGCGCGGGACATTTTCCTGCCCCACACACCCACCCAACACACCAGCCCAACACACCAGCCCCACACCCCCGCCGAACACCCCCACCGAACACCCCCACCGAACTCGACCCCGTCCAGCGGCGCCCGCACCGGCGGTCAGGTCATGCGGCGGTCGGCCTCGCACACGCGCTTGCGCTGGCGGCCGTCCTCGTAGCACTGCATGTCGGTGTAGGCCACGCCGAACATCGCCAGTGTGTCGAACGCCGGGTCGGCCACCGGTGGCACCACGCAGGGATATTCGCCGTCGTACGGGCAGGGGTTGCCGTAGGCCGCGGCGATGGAGGTGGAGATGAACCAACCGAGTCCCAACGCGCCGGTGATGGTGGTGTGGATGCCATCGGGGCGGAACCACTCGGGGTGGGTGTAGGAGAACAGGTTCCAGTCGGCGACGATGGCATTGCCCAACTCGCCCGACGCCTGCATGCGGCTGATGATCTCGTTGAATCCGGTGTAGATCGACCTCTGCCCGTTGCTGCCCTGCACGGGGAAGCGCAGCGACTCCTTCAGCGTCAGCAACATCAGCCGCGAGCCGGTGGCATTCACCGCCGCAACGAGGTCGCGCAGCTCGTCGTCGAAGGCAGCAGTAGCACCGTGATACCCGGCCTGCACCACGATCACGTCGTAGTGCACGGCCAACCGCTTCACCACTCCGGCCGCGCTCATCGGGGTACGCCCCTCGCGGCCCTCGCACCCCTTGTAAGCCAGCCGTCGGCATGCCTCAGCGTCGAGCACATACTGGAAACCGGCCAACGACAGGTGGGCCTGCTCGTACCAGCGCAGACCGGCCAGCGTCGAGTCGCCCAACAACAGCACGTTCAACGGCGTGGTCGCGGGAATGGTGGTGGTCGTCGTCGAGCCAGCGCCAGTGGTACCGGTCGCGTCCGGCTCGCCGCTCGTACCGCCCGTCGTGTCGGGCACGGTGGAGAAGGTGTCGCCACCGGGTGGGCCGGCATCCCGGTCGCGCCCGCCCCCCGAGTCGCCCGGGCCTGGCATCAGTATCGAGCCACCGGCCTCGTCGAGCCCACTGGGCACGGCGAACCCGGGGTTCTCGTCGCTCGCCGGGGTGCGCACCGCCTGCACCGTCGTGCCCGCCGCCAGCAACAGGCTGAGCGCGGCGAAGCCGGCGACGATCGTGCGCCGCGGGCGCAGCGACAGCCAGCCGTTCCAGCGGATCGGCCGCTCGACGACGTGGTACGTGATGGCCGCCAACACAACGCAGGCCGCAGCGACGGCAACCTTGCTGAGCGCGGCCAACTCGCCGACCTGCGCCTCGGCCAGCACGATCAGCGGGAAGTGCAACAGATAGATGGAGAAGCTCCACAGTCCGATGTACTGCAGCGGAGCGATCCGCAACACACGGTGCGGCCCCCACGGCGAGTCGGCCGCGAGGATCACCGCCGCCGCGCCCAGCACGGGCACCAGCGCGAGGTGTCCGGGGAAGGTGGTCTGCTCGTCGAACGTCACAGCCGCGTAGCCGATCGCGGCCAGGCCGCCCCACCCGGCGAGCCCGGAGAGCACTCGCGGCAGACGGTTGAGGCGGGTCGCGCCGAGGGCCAGGGCCGCTCCGAGCAGGATCTCCCACACCCGCGTCTGGGGCAGGAAGTAGCCCGCTCCATGATCGCGGCCCGAGACGCGAATCGATTCGAGCAGGGAGCCAACGAGGGCGGCCGCGCACACCAGTGCCAGCCACCGCTTCCAGTGCCTGCGGCCGAGGCGGGCTACGACCCACACCACCAGCGGCCACACCAGGTAGAACTGCTCCTCCACACCCAGCGACCAGTAGTGCTGCAGGGGCGAGGGCAAGGTGACCCCGCCGAGGTAGTCGGTGGTGCGATAGAAGAGCACGATGTTGGCGCAGAAGCCCACCGCCCCGAGGGCCACCGGCATCAACTCGTCGGTGCGCTGCGGCTCGAGGTACTGGTAGCCGAGCAGCACGGTCACCACCACCACCAACAGTGCCATCGGCATGATCCGCCGTAGTCGTCGTGCCCAGAACTCGCCCAGCCGCACGGTCCCGCTGCTGGTCTTCTCGCGCACCAACAGACCGGTGATGAGGAACCCGGACAGGACGAAGAACGTGTCGACGCCCACATAGCCTCCGCCGAACGGCTCGACGCGCAGGTGGTAGAGCACTACCAACGCGACGGCCACGGCCCGCAGCCCCTCGATTTCGGCGCGCTTGTCGCTGGGGGCGAGGTGACCGGCCATTCCATACAGTTTCGGCCATCGCGGCCCCCTTCTTGAACTCCGCCGACACCACCAGCGGGCAAGCAGGTGTGAGATCGGCCACAGACCCGCTCGCGGGTGACTCAAACGGGCCGACACCCAGGGGTAGTGTCGAATCCACCCGGGACGAGGTAAATCGGTGACCGCAGAACTCCAGCGCGCGCTCGAGCAGATGGAAACGCAGTACCAGGAGATCCGCCGCGCCCGCTCTGCCGGCGAGTTGTCCCGCGAAGAAGCCCGCCTGCGAGTGCTGAGCCTCGCCCACCGCGACGGCTCGGGCCGCACCTGGCAGATCGACCTGCACAACTCCGACCGCACGGCGGTGGTGGCAATCACCGCCGACGACGCGATGGCCGACGACGCCGGCATTGCACAGCTGCGCGACCGCTACGAAACTCTGGTACGCGCCTTCGAAAGTGGCGCGACATCGTCGGAAGAGACCAGGCAACGGGTGAAGGAGCTGTCGTACGTCGACGCCCAGGGACGCCGCTGGCAGATCGACATCACCCGCGCCGGCCATTCGGCGGCGCTGATGGTGAGCGAGCACCGCGACGCATCGGCGGCCGCCGGCCTCGACCTGCTCGCCGGCCAGTACACGGCGATCGTCGGCGATTTCGAGACCGGCAGGATCACCGCCGACGACGCTCGACGGCAAGTGCGCGATCTGGCCTACACCGACCCCACGGGCCGCACCTGGCGCATCGACACGCAGCGCTCGGGCCGCACCGCACAGTTCGCCGTCGCCCACCACGCCACAACCCCTGTGCCCGCTATGACCACCGGCGAGGTGCCAGTGGTGGGCGGGGGTGCACCAAGCCACCCGGCGCGGGTCGAGGCATTGCACCGCCGGCACCGCCGACACCGGCGAGCGGCATGGCGGGTGGCCGGGTGGTCGGTGGCCGCTTCGACGTTGGTGGTTCCGCTGGCATGGGTGACGCTCTCGCATCTCGACGGTGGATCGCCCGAGGCCGGCACCTCGGTCACCGATCCCACCAGCCCCGCCGGCCCATCCGGCAGCGCGCCAGGAACGGCCGACGGCCCGGCCGTCACCGACTCGTCCACGGTCACCACCGAGACGCCTGCTGATCTGCCCACAACGGCCGGGCTCACCGCCGAGCAGGTGCCTTTCGAGACGGCGATGCACTTCGGCACCTCCGTGCAGGGCCGCTCACTGGTCGTGAAGCGCAGGGGGTCGAGCGATGGAGCGCGGGTGCTGGTGGTGGGTGTCATCCACGGCAACGAGCAAGCAGGCCTTCCGATCCACGATC
>CAUJEE010000013.1 GCA_963169215.1 Actinomycetota bacterium | reverse complement strand
GGCGACAGGCGCGAGCGCGGCGGCGTCGACGCGGTCGGCCGCGATCAGCACCACCTGGTATGCCGGCCAGCGGGCGAACACGGCGTCGTCGACCGCCGCCTGCGCGACCCACTCTGCGGCAGCGATGCTCATCCGGCCACCGATCGACGGTGGGGCTTACGGGGCGGTCGCGGCTGGGGCATGTGCAGATGGTACGGCGACAACTTTCCCTGCCGCATCGCGCACCCAAAGTTGTCGCCCGCGCCGAAAGGCCCGCCCGCCCCCGCGCCCGTTCAGGCACTCTCGCCCGGCGCCGGTGGGCGAGAATGGTGGCGTGTTACACCTGCGCCTGATAGTGCCTGCCGACCTGACCGACGTTGTCGTTGAACAGTTGGCGGCGACGCCAGGGGTCGTGCACCTCGTGCGTGGGCTCGGTTCGGCCGTGCAACCCGACGGCGAGGTGGTGCTGTGCGACGTGGCGCGTGAATCGGCCAACGAGGTGATCGAGCGTCTGCAAGACCTTGGCATCCATCGCCGCGGCGCAATCATGGTGGAGGCGATCGAGCTGGTCGTCTCCAACCAAGCCGAGGCCGCGGAGGCGAGCGCGCCCGGCGAGGGCGCCAACGCGCTGGTGTGGGAGCAGCTCGAGGCGCGCACGCGCGACGAGGCCACCCTCACCGCGTCGTTCCTCGTGTTCATGGCGGTCGCGGCCACGATCGCGGCGATCGGGATCCTGCTCGACTCGCCGATCCTGGTGATCGGGGCGATGGTCGTCGGCCCCGACTACGGACCCATCGCCGCGCTCAGCGTGGCACTCGTCCGTCGACGCGGCGGTCACGCCTTCACCGCCTTGCGAACACTTGCGGCGGGTGTGTTGTTCGCTGCGCTCGTCGCGCTGGTGGCGACGCTGCTGTTCCGCCTCACGTCGATTGCACCCGACGACTACGACATCGGTGAACGACAGCTGACGGCCTTCATCGCCCACCCGGATGCGATGGCCGCAGTGGTTGCGGTGCTCGCAGGGGTGGTTGGAATGCTCTCGCTCACGCAAGCACGAAGTGGAGCCCTGATCGGGGTGCTCGTGTCGGTCACCACGATTCCCGCGATCGGCAACAAGGGGGCCGCAGCCGCGTTCGGATCATGGGGCGATGTCGGCGGGGCCGCCGCGCAACTGGGCATGAACTGCACAGGGCTGGTCGTTGCCGGCATGGCCACCTTGCTGGTGCAGGCGCGCACCACCAAAGCACGCCCCACGCGCCTTTCGTCGAGCACGCGGTTCTGATCCGCCAGGACAGCTGGACAGCTGGGCGGCACTTGCGACCCGGCGAGGTCTGCGGTGATGTCGAAGCTCGTCATCGCGCATTCTCTCCTTCTTCCGCGTAACGGTTCGGCGAAGGCTTACCCGTAGGCCGTCAACGTGACGACAGGGCGCGACGATCGGGTCAGTGGCGCTCGGACGCGACGCCTGACGGCGCTTGCGTCACCAGGCCGAGGTCGAGCTGCACCCACACGCGATCGCCGTCGCGTCGGATGACCCGGGCACGGCATGCAGGCTCGTCGTCGTCGCCCACGAGCACCCACTGTCCGGGTTGCGGATCGAATGCCGCGTCGTTCGACTTCGGTCCGTGGCTGATCCACGTCTCGACCACGAGGTCGCGACCGACCGCAGTGGCGTCGTACCACAGGTCGTAGCGCACAGCGGTCATGCGCTCAGCCTAGGTTGACCCGGCGCGATGGTCAGACGCACTTGACCGCCTGAGCACCGGTGCCGATAATGTGGCTGTCACGTCGTACTGTTCGACGAGAACGTCGCGAGCCCCGGAGTGCCAGGCCGAGGACCTTTAGGGTCGTCTAGGACAGGAGCCGGGGCTCACGCATTTCTCGGCTCAGCGGAACATGAGCGTGATGACGCCGGCAGCATCGAGGCGGGCGAACCAATGATCGTCCTTACCGGATACATGCTCACCAACGGCGCCGGCGATTGCATCGGCGATCCACAGCAGGGGTTCTGCCTTGGACCGCCAGTCGTAGGCGAACGGCACTCCTCCCGCCTCGCGATGATGGTCGAGCAGCGCCGCTCGGTCACGGCCATTCGTCGCGGCATCGCCGGACTCGATAATCAAATGAGTAGCACCCTCTGCTGCCGCCCAGCCGCTGAGGTCGGCGATCATGCCGGTGCGTGCTCGCATCTGACCTCTACGCCCGACATGCGAGCAGTGGACCATCGCCACGATCCCTCTGTCGACGATCAGGTCGATGATCTTCGAACGGACTTCGATCCCAGCTTTCGTCCAGTGGAAGGGTCGAACTCGATGTGGCCCGAAGATGCCTGACAGTGCCGCCGCGGCCTCGCCTGGGCTGATGAGCGCAGCGGCCGTGACGACGTAGGCGATGCCACCCAATCCATTGCCGGGGCTCGACTCGTCGATGACAACGACGACGTCGCCAAGAATGGGTTGGCCGTCGCCTACCGTCGGAGTGCTCATCTGAGTTGGGCGCCCAGCCCTGGCCCGGGGAGGACGGGCTCGTCGCGTAGCTCCAGGTGGTGGCGCATCGCGGCAACATATCGGCGGGCCTGGCTGGTCCACCGGGGAACCGCGGCCCAGGTCCTTACGCCAGCGTCGGCCCGCTGGCGAGTTCGAATTCGGTGCCGCGTAGCCATAGGGGGGTGCCGGCCACCATGTGGGTGTAGGTGGTGTGCACGAGGGCGTGGGTGCGGTCGGGGTCGGTCAGCCAGTCGGTGGTGGCGGCGATGGTGCGCAGGTCGGTGGCGGCCGCGGCCAGGCGGGTGCGCCAGCGCAAGAGGTGTTCGGTGGCGGCGAGGTGGTTGCTCTTGTGGCCGTTGCAGCGGTCGGCCAGCACCAGGTTCTCGATCGCGTCGTTGGGCCAGCGCGACCAGGCGAGGAAGTGGTCGACCTCGCGTCGGCCGGTGAGGCGGTCGCCGCAGTAGAAGCACTCGTGGTGTTGCAGGTCGCTCAGCTCGCCGACCAGCCGTTTGGCGCGACGGTGCCCCAACTCTGCAACAGTTCGGGCGTGCGTGTGGCGACGTGGAACCTGCAGTGGGCGTCTCCTCGTGGCGCGCGCCACGCGGCGATTCGCCAGCAGCTTGAGGGCGTCGCTGCGGATGTGGTGGTGGCGACGGAGTGCTTCCGATCCGACTGGGCCGTGTGCCCGCACGTGGTCGATGCCGGGCATGACTGGGGCTATCCGATCGTGGAGGGGCAGAGGAAGGTGGTGGCGTGGTCGCGCACGCCGTGGGCCGATGCGCGCACCGTGGATCACGGTGCGACACAGGGTCGGCTGGTGATGGCGCGCACCCCGGTCGATGGCGTGGACGTGCACGTGATTGCGGTGTGCATTCCGTGGGCGGCGGCGCATGTGAGTACTGGCCGTCGCGATCGCAAGCGGTGGGACGAACATCTGGAGTTCTGCGCAACCTTGGCCGAGGTACTGAGGGAAGCCCCGCCTCACACTGTGGTGGTGGGCGACTTCAATCAGGCCATCCCACGCCGTCGGCAACCGGTGCGCGTGCTCGATGCCCTCATCGACGCGCTCGGCGGCTATCGGGTGACGACCGCGGGCGACACAGCGGTGGGGCCGCTGATCGATCACGTGGCGCTCGGGCCAGGCCTGGTCGAGACCAGCAGAATCGTGTGGCCGAACACGATCGACGGCGTGGTGGTGTCCGACCACACAGGCGTCGCCGTCGACATTGCACGAGCCTGAGGTGGGTCGTCAGGCATCCCCCATGGCCGGATTACGCTCCAAATATGACGATGGCCCGTGAGGCCGCCGAGACGCCGGTTGCGTTGATGGTGAGTCCATCCCCAACGGGCGTTGATGAATGCTGGGCGATCGACGCCTACAGGCGGCCACCCGATGGCCTCACAGAGGTGGCTCAGCTGTTCACCGCTGCGAAGTACCACCACATGGGCCCGGCGATGTCTACCTTGTTGGAGCGCTACACGTCATCCGTCGCCGCTGTCGCCGGCTTCCGCAGATGGCCGTCGGACCTCGTCGTGGTGCCCGTCTCGTCCAGCTCGCAGGTGACGTGGGAGCTGGCCAAGTCGGCAGCGCAGCAGTTGCGCTTGCCGCTGGTCGAGATGTTTGGCTCACCAGTGGGCACCAAGGTGAAAGGGGTACCGCTGGTTGGACATCTGGCGGCGGCGATGGTCCGCTTGCGCCTCAAGCGGGGCCGTCGGTCACCCACTGCCGTGTTGCTGGTCGATGATCTGGTCGAGTCCGGCTCCACGCTTGCAGCGGCGTCGGCGCTGCTCCGTAGCATCGGTGCGGAGCGGGTGATCGCGATCGTCGCAGTCTCACTCCACCGGTGACCCCGGCAACTCCGCGACACCCCGCGGGTACCGTCCAAGCCATGGCAGACCACCTGCTCGAGGCACTCAGTACACTCACCAACAATCCGGTTGCCGAGTTCCGGCCGGGTCAGCGCGAGGCCATCGAGGCGCTTGCTGCCCACCGCCAGAAGGTGCTGTTGGTGCAACGCACGGGGTGGGGAAAGAGCGCCGTCTACTTCGTCGCCACCCACCTGCTGCGGCGCCAAGGGCTCGGGCCCACCTTGCTCATCTCTCCGCTGTTGGCGCTGATCCGCAATCAGATCGAGGCTGCAGAGCGGCTCGGTCTGCGCACGATCACCATCAACAGCTCGACCAACACCACCGTGGCCCAGTTGGCGGCTGCCCTCGATGCCGACACCGTCGACCTCGTGCTGGTGTCGCCTGAGCGCCTGGCCAACCCGGAGTTCGCCGACAAGGCGATGCCCCTGCTGGGCCGTCGGCCGGCGCTG
>CAUJEE010000012.1 GCA_963169215.1 Actinomycetota bacterium | reverse complement strand
CACCGTCGAACACGCGGGCCGTGCCCTGGAACTGCTTCTGCGCGGCGCTGAGGCCGGCCACCTTCACCACCCCGCCCTTGGGGGCCAGCGAGCCGGTGAGCACGACGATGCCACCCTCGGCATGGATCGGGTCGCTGAGCGGATGCACCACCACGCCGTCGGGGGCGGGCGGGTCGATCTCGGCCAGGTTCTCGGCCATCGTCTTGCCGGTGACGGTGAGGCAGTCGCCGTGCAGCAGACCGGCGTCGAGCAGGTGCTTGAGCACCACCGGAACACCGCCGACGCGGTCGAGGTCGGTCATGTGGAAGCGCCCACCGGGCTTCATGTCGGCGATGTGCGGAACCCGGGCCGCAATGCGGTTGAAGTCGTCGAGGCTCAGTTCGACACCCGCCTCGTTGGCGATGGCCAACAGGTGCAGCACGGCATTGGTGCTACCGCCGAGCGCAGAGGTGACCGCGATCGCGTTCTCGAACGCCTTCTTGGTCATGATCATGCGCGGCGTGATGCCGAGGCGCAGCATGTTCACCACCGCCTCCCCCGCGGTGCGGGCATCGCCCTCGCGACGGCCGTCGATCGCCGGCGGAGAGGCCGCGCCCGGTATCGACATGCCGATCGCCTCGCCGATCGACGACATCGTGTTGGCAGTGAACATGCCACCACAGGCACCTTCGCCGGGGCAGGCAGTGCGCTCGATCTGGCCCAACTCTTCCTCGGTGATCGCCCCTCTGGCGCACGCGCCGACCGCTTCGAAGACGGTGGTGATGTCGGTGTTCTCGCCGTTGTGGCTACCCGGCATCGTGCTGCCGTTGTAGACGAACACACTCGGCAGGTCGAGGCGGGCCGCGGCCATCAGCATGCCGGGAATGCTCTTGTCGCAACCGGCCAAGCCGACGAAGCCGTCGAGTCGCTCACCGTGCATCACGCACTCGACCGAGTCGGTGATCACCTCGCGGCTCACCAGCGATGCGCGCATGCCCTCGTGGCCCATCGCGATGCCGTCGCTGACGGTGATCGTGCCGAACTCGAGCGGGAAGCCACCGGCCGCGCGCACGCCGTCCTTACAGTGCTCGGCCAGCTTGCGCAGGGTCATGTTGCAGGGGGTGACCTCGTTCCACGAGGAGGCGATGCCCACCTGCGGCTTCTGCCAATCGTCGTCGGTCATGCCCACCGCGCGCAGCATCGCCCGCGCGGGAGCCTTCTGGAAGCCGTCGGTGACGTCGCGCGAGCGCGGTTTGATGTCGACGGGAGTGCCGTCAGCAGAAGCAGCCATGGGCGGGAGCCTAACCCGGGGTCGCGTCGGTGGCCGTGGCCGCACCGGCCGGATCGACAGGAGCCTGGTGGGCAGGGGCGGCGGCGCGTCGACGGCCGAGGAAGGCCTGCCCGGCGAGGGCCGCTGCCAGCAGCACGCCCGACCCGGCAGTTACCCACCGCAGGCCGACCTTGTCGGCAATGCCACCCTGCACCAACGAACCCAGCGGGTAGAGCAGGCCGAGCACCATCGCGTTGACCGCCAGCACCCGCCCGCGCATCTCCTCCGGGGCATGCTGCTGGGCGGTGCCGGCAAAGCTGGTGAAGCCGTAGCCGTAGAGCAGCCCCACCGCGGCGAGGGCGATGGCCGACAGTGCCACCGCCGGCGCGATCCCGTAGAGCACCAGCGCGGGGCACAGCACCGCCAGCGCACCGACCATCACCCGCGACAGGCCGAAGCGGGCGGTCGCCGAGCCGAGGGTGAACGCGGCGATCACTGCCCCCACGCCCTGCGCGGTCACCATCAACGCGGTGACCTGTGCGTCACCGTCGAACACGACAGTGGCCATCTGCGGCACGAAGGCGATGAACGGTGCGGCGAGCAGGGTGGTGAACACCATCACCACCAGCATGTGGCGCATCGGTGGCGACGAGCGCGCGAAGCGGAGGCCATCGGCCAGCGCACCCAGCACCGGCCGCTTCACCGGCGGAGGTTGGGCGATGCGCACAGATACAGCAGCCGCGACGACGGCGAGGAAGCTCACGGCATTGACGGCCAGGGCAGCACCGACCCCGCCCGCCCACATCGCCAGCGCGGCGAACACCGGGCCGAGCACGCGGCCGAGGTTCCACTGCGCATTCGACACGCCGACCGCGGCGAGCAGGTGCTCGCGCGGCACGAGGTATGGCAACGCGGTCTGGAACGCAGGAAAGGTGAACGCGCTGGCACAGCCGGCGACGAAGCCGAGCGAGGCGATCTCGCCCGGCGAGGCCGCGTCGGTGCCCACCCGCACGGCCAGCACCGCGGCCACCAGCGCCGAGACGAGGCTGCCGCCGATCAGCATCCGCCGCCGGTCGAAGCGGTCGGCCAGCGCCGACCCGACAGGGCCGACGATGCCGAGCGGCACGAACGTCGCGCCGGCGACGACGGCCGACCAGCCGGCCTTGCCGGTGGTTTCGGCGACGTGATAGCCGAGGGCGACGCTCTCCATCCAGGTGCCGATGTTCGACACCAGCGCGCCGATCCAGATCAGCGTGAACGGCCTCGATCGGAACGGCGCGAACGAGGCAGAAGGCACCGCGTGAGGCTAGCCAGGCAGCGGAAATATGACCCAGGTCACAGACCATCGCCCCTACGAATCCGTCACCCGCAACGCTTGAGTAGACGCCAACGGATCAAGTCGATCCGTTCAGTCTCTTGTGGACAGAGACGGGACCTCAGGGAGGACAAAGCGATGAGTGATCCAGAGCAGGACCGCGCCAGAGAAGAAGAGCTGCAATTGCCCGAACGCACAGGCGTCTCGCGGCGCTCGGCGATCGGCATGCTGGTCGGCGGCGTTGCCGTCGGCGCGGTCGGTGGGCGAATCGGTGCCGGAGGTAGCTCGGGCAGTAACTACGAAGACCTGGCGAGTGAGCGCGACCTCAATGCCGACGCGGTGGAGGGTGCACTGAAGACCTTCGTCGCCCCCGGCACGTTCGACCCGTACTTCATGTTCGCTTCCGGTGGGCACTCGGGCCAGATGTACGTGGTCGGTGTGCCCTCGATGCGCCTGCTGAAGGCGATCCCGGTGTTCGCCCCCGACGCCTGGCAGGGCTACGGCTTCGGCAGCGACCAGAGCGAGATCGTCCTCAAAGAGGGAACCGATCCGTCGAAGAGCAACCCGCTCAGCTGGGGTGACACCCACCACCCGGCACT
>CAUJEE010000011.1 GCA_963169215.1 Actinomycetota bacterium | reverse complement strand
TGACGACCGCCTTCGACTCGCCGGTGATCATCGACTCGTCGAGTTCTGCCTCACCCTCCTCGATCGGCCCGTCAGCCGGGACCCGCCCACCGGCACGAACGAGGACCAGTTGGCCTTCGCGGAGATCCTCGACCCCGACGGTGCGTGTGTGGCCCTCCTCGATCACTTCAGCGTCGTCGGGTAGCAGGGCTGCAAGTGCAGTGAGCGCGCCGTGTGCTTGGCCGATCGCCTTCATCTCCTGCCAGTGGCCGAGCAGCATGATCGTGACCAGCGCAGCGAGTTCCCACCAGAACTCGAGCTCGAACCAGCCGAGGCTCGACGCCATCGACGAGACCCACGCAACGCTGATCGCCATCGCGATCAGCAGCATCATCCCGGGAGCCCGATCGCGTACCTCGTCGACTGCGCCCCTGAGGAAGGGCCAGCCTCCCCAGACGAACACGAACGTGCCAAGCACAGGCCCGACCCATGCGACACCGGTCAGCCGGTAGTCGAACCAGTCCATGATCATCTCGCTGGTCGCGATGACCGGGAGCGAGATCAGCAGTGTGAGCCAGAACCGGCGGCGGAACGTCTCCGGGTCGTGCCCCGCGTGTTTGTCGTGTGCTGCGTGCCCCGCGTGGGTGCCGGCCGCTGCCGGGGAAGGGTGCGGGGCGTGGGCGGAGTGATGCTCGTGATGGGGGTGCGCGACACCCTGCCCCGTCGGATGGTCACCCATTGAGCTTGCGGTCATGATTGGACTATACCCCCGGGGGGTATGAAGTCAACCGGATTGTGCTAATCCATGCCCTACTCGACGACAACCTGGATCTTCATGCCGGCTTCGTAGTGGCCGGGTTGGTGGCAGCCGACTTCGTAGGTGCCGCGTTCGGTGAACGTGTAGGACAAGTGGCCCGACGCGCCCGGCTGGACTGTGACCGCGGTCTCGTCCACCGAATGGCCCGCCATGTCGCCCATGTGGGCCATCTCTTCACCGTGTTCCATCTGGGCGTCGCTGTCGCCGATGAATGCGTCGTGGACCGTCTTGCCGGTGTTGGTGAACTCGAAGTCGATCGTCTCGCCCAACTCGACAGTGAGCGTCGTCACGTCGAACTTGATGTCCTGCATGGCAATTTCGACAGTTCTGGTCGCGGATGCAGTCGCAGCCGCGTCGATCGTTGTGGCGGGACTCGACCCTTGGGTCTCTGCGCAGGCGACCACGACGACGGCCAATGCAACAGTGGTGGTCGCGATCAGTGGGAGTCGGTGAACTCGGTGCGTCATGGGAATGCTCTCCTCTGTTGTCGGCCCGGGTGCGCGTCTGGCTCCGGTTCCACGGGAACTCTGGCGATCCGGTGTGCAGAATCTGTGGAGATCGGGTGTAGGACACTTGGTTTCGCCCCGGTTTCATGCGAGCGAATGTCGGACTCGTCGTAGAGTCGATTCGTGACCTTGACCGTGCTGGTAGTCGAGGACGAGATGAAGATCCGCGACCTCGTCCGTCGTTATCTCGAACGCGAAGACCTCGCCGTGGTCACCACGGGTTCGGGCTCGGAAGCGATGTCGATCCTCGAACGCGGTGGGATCGATCTGCTCGTGCTCGATCTGAACCTGCCCGACGTTGCCGGTGAGACCATTGCCGCGGAGTTCGCCGGTCGTCTGCCGATGGTGATGCTGACCGCGAAGTCGGGCGAAGCGGAACGCATCCACGGCCTCGAACTCGGTGCCGACGACTACCTGACCAAGCCGTTCTCCCCGCGGGAACTGGTGCTGCGCGTGCAAGCAGTGCTCCGTCGCAGTGCAGCATCATCCGCCGACACACCAGTCAGCTCGTTCGGTGGCGGGCAGCTGGTCATCGATGAGGTCCGCCACGAGGCCACCGTCTCCGGCGCCGTCGTCGAGTTGACGCCGACTGAGTGGTCGTTGCTGACCGTCTTGGCGTCATCGCCGGGCCGGGTGTTCTCGCGCAGCGAGTTGGTCAACCGGGTCCGCGGGTACGAGTTCGACGGCTACGAACGCACTGTCGATTCGCACATCAAGAACCTGCGCCGCAAGATCGAGCCCGACCCTCATGACCCGACGGTGTTGGAGACGGTGCTCGGCGCCGGCTACCGACTTGGCCTGTCGCGGGATCGCAGCTGACCATGCGGCGCCGCCCGCTGCTCGGCCCGCTCGGCGTTCGCCTCGCATCGGCGTTCTTGACGGTCGCCCTCGCTGCGATTGCAGTGTTTGCCGCGCTGACGATGTTGTCCGCGCGCCACGAGGTCTCCGGGCTCACCGACCGCCAACGTGGGGACGATCTGGCGGCGACGGCGATCGCCGCCGGCGATGCCTATCAGCGCGCCGGCGGGTGGGCGGACGCAGACCTGGCCGGCGCAGCGGCGGTGGCCGCGAGAGGTCAGGCAACGCTGACCGTCGTGGACGCCGACGGCCAAGTGGTCGCCGCCCCTACCGACGCGCTGGCATCGATGATGATGCAGATGCACGGCTTGGCCGCCGTTGACACACCTCGCGGCGATCCAGTCTCTGCAGCCGTCATCGTCGATGGCCAGGTAGTGGGGGCTGTGATGCTGCGGTTTCCCACTGAGGCGATAGAAGCCGAGCGCCATGTCCGCGACGCACTCGCTCGTACCGCGATCATCGGCGTGCTGATCGCAGCAGGGGTTGCCCTTGTCGTCGCGCTGTATGTCTCGCTGCGCGTCACGCGACCGATCACCGCGCTCACCACGGCTGCAGGCGACCTCGCCGCCGGCCGACGCGACACCCGGGTCGACACGGATGGCCCGGGCGAGTTGCGCACGCTCGCCGAGGCGTTCAACGAGATGGCCGATCACCTCGACCGGGAGGATCGACTGCGCCGCAACCTGGTTGCCGATGTCGCGCATGAACTGCGGACGCCGCTAGCCATCCTGCAAGGATCGACCGAGGCACTCCTCGACGGGGTCGATCAACCGACCCCGGACATCCTCGTGTCGCTCAACGACGAAGTCACCCGCCTGCGACGTCTCGTCGGCGACTTGGAGACGCTCGCCGCGGCCGAAGCTGCGAGCCTGCGTCATCGCCTCGACCGGGTCGACCTCGCCGACGTCGCAGCTTCCGCCGCCGACCTGCTGCGCCCATTGGCTGACGACCGCGGAACCACCCTGACGGTCGATGCCGCGCCCGCAGCGGTGATAGGCGATGCCGACCGCTTGCACCAGATCGCGGTCAATCTGATCGCCAACGCAGTGAAGTTCACCCCCGCCGGCGGTGCGATCACCATCAGCACCCGCACGAACGGCGCCACGGCGTCGCTCGAGGTCGTCGACAACGGCCCCGGGATCCCCGAACAGGACCTGCCGCACGTGTTCGAAAGGTTCTGGCGCGGTGCCAACGGCATCCGGGCGAGCGGCAGCGGCATCGGCCTCGCGGTCGTCGCCGAGCTGGTCGCGGTGCATCAGGGCACGGTCACCGCCGGCAATGTGTCGGCCGGGGGAGCGCGACTCACGGTCACTCTGCCGGCAGCACCCGCCGAGTAGACGCTGCGGGCCGGCGCCGAAACCGCGTCGTGTGCACTCCTTCTCCATCTGCCTTCCACATCCGCGGCGCACCATGGTCCTCGTCCAAGGAGGAAGACCATGAATCCACGAACTCGAACACTCGCTGCCATCGGCGCCGCGGTGGCGACCGCAGGGCTGGTGATCGGAATATCCTTCGTCGGCAGCTCCGCTGCCACCGGCAGTACCCAACCCACCCCGCCCACGGCCTCGATGTCGATGAGCCAGATGCCCGGCATGGGCTCGATGATGACCGGCGACATGTCGGCGATGCATTCGCTGATGGGCTCGGCCGGCATGTCGGCCATGCACTCGATGATGCACCGGATGATGAAGGGCACTGTCGCCGACGACGTTCTTGCCGAGTGCGACAAGGCCCATGCCGCAATGGCCGGCTCGGTGGCGACCAACACCGAGCGGATTGAGACGCGACACGAGCTGCATCACGAAGGGACAGAGTCATGAACCGCCGTCACCATCTCATCTGCTTCGCCGCAGCTGTCGGCCTTGCAATGTGGTTCCTGTTCGCCGGTAGGGGCGGCGTCGCGCTCGCCGGCGTGAGCCTCGCCCTGCTGATCTGCCCGCTGGTGATGGGCGTCGTGATGTGGCTGCTGATGCGCCAGCCCCATTCGGCGCCCCGGCAGATCGATGGGGTCGCGCACGAAGAGCACATCTCGGTGGCACCGCGATGAACGCCCGACCTTGGGCGAAGGTCGTCGCCTTCGAGCTCGCCGTGCTCGCCCTGATCGGCCTCGGCATCGTCGGGCTGATCCGCGGTGCCGGCGGTGCCGACACCCCTGATGCGATGGCGGCAGCGCCCGTAGCGACGGTCGACCTATCGGCCGTCACGGAGGCCATCGCCGCCGACTATCACTACGCCGCCGACCACCTCACCGACTTCGCGCAGATCCCCTGCTACTGCGGCTGCGACCGCAGCCTCGGCCACCGCAACCTCGCCGACTGCTACATCACCGCCACCGGCGCATGGGATGCCCATGCCTCGGGCTGCGCGGTCTGTGGCAACGAGACCGCAACCGCACGCGAGCAGCTCGCCGCCGGCGTTTCGATCGCCGACGTGCGCACCTCGATCATCGCCCAATACGGGCCACCCCCATCGCTGTTCAGCTCTGGAGGATCGTCATGACCAACACCACCGCCCGCCGGGCCGAACGCCGCCGCGCCCGCCGCAGCCGCTGGATCCTCGGCATCGGCACCTCCACCCTCATTGGCGCCGCCGTCACCGTTCTCGCCATCACCCGTGGGGGATCATCAGCCGACACGGCGGCGACGCGAACTGGCGAGACGAACTCGATGGGCATGCCCATCATCGCCACGCCGGGCGCCGGAAGCGGGGTCGCCGAAGTCGACGGGGTCACCGCAACTCCCAGCCTGTGGGCCCTCGGACGGGTCCCGCTGAACGTTGCCGTTCAGCCCAACTGGAAGCTCGCGAACACAGGCATCCAGGCCGTCACTCTCGGCACGCCCCACATCCAGATCAACGAAGGCTGCTGTCCCGGCGCGCTCACATACACAGGCCCGACTACGCTCCAGCCCGGCCAGTCCACCGAGCTGACCTTCGAGCTCTCGATGCACCCTGGCATGGACGGCGCCCACGACATGACACTGCACGTTCCCGTGGAGTACGCCGACGGAACCAGCTTGACGCTCGTCCTCGCCGTCACAGGCAACTTCCGCGACTGACACCGGACCGCGACCGACGGTCATTCGCGGTCGGAGAACGTCGTGGCCATGCTGGGCTCAACTGCGCCGCGGCCGTTAGCGTGGGGTGTCGTGGAGCCGCTTGCTCGTGACATTGCCGGAGCCACGGCGGCGCATGCGGCATTGGTGAGCGCGGTGGGTGGGCTCACCGACGCGCAGGTGGTCGCTCCCTCGCGGTTGCCTGGCTGGACGGTGGGGCATGTGCTCACCCATCTGGCGCGCAACGCCGACAGCCACACCCGCATGCTCGTGGCCGCGAGGGCGGGCGAAGAGGGCGTGCAGTATCCGGGCGGCGCCGAACAGCGAGCGAGCGAGATCGAGCAAGGCGCGGCGCGACCCGCGGCGGTGATGGTGGCCGACCTGGCCGAGGCCTGCGCACGGCTCGAGCACGAGTGGGCCGCGCTGCCCGCGTCGGCGTGGCAGGGCGATTGCGTCACCGGGCTCGGCACGGCACCTGTGCGCGAACTGCCCGTGCGCCGCTGGCGCGAGACAGCGGTGCACCATGCCGACCTCGGTCTCGCCTACACCCACCGCGACTGGCCGGGCGACTACGTACGCATCGACCTACAGCGGGCGACGATGCTGTGGGCCAGCCGCCGGCCGATGGGCCTCACCGCCTTGCCCGCGGCGGCGCTCGCGCTCGACGACCGCGATCGTCTCGCCTGGCTGCTCGGCCGCGTCGAGGTTGCCGGACTCGACCCGGCGGGCATCACGTGAAGCGCGTCGTCTCGCGCCTGCTGCTGGCGGGCGTGCTGCTAGTGGGATGTGGAGGGTCAACCGACGAACAGGCGGCAGCGCCCTTCGCCGCGCAACTGGCCACGCCCGAGGGGTTGATCGTGATCATCTCGCTCAGCCCGGGCTCGGTGGGTGCCAACGAAGTGCACATCTTCCTCACACCACCGGGTGGCTCGCTCGCCCCGGTGCTCGCCCTCACCGCCCAGGCGACGCTCGGCGAAGGCTCGACGGCGGCGACCGGCACCAGTGAGATCGTGGAGGAGGGGCCCAACCACTTCCAGGGCACGGTCAGCTTCCCCCGCCGCGGGCAGTGGGACCTGCAACTGGTGGTGCAGGTGAGCACCGAGCAACAAGCCGTGTTGCGCACCATCGTGCCGATCCCCTGAGCCCAGCCGCAAGCCTGCAACACTCAACCGCGACCGGCCTCCTCGCCGACATCGACTGCGTTCACCCACGGCCCGACCACGGCCACCACCTGCTGACCGCGGGCACCTGCGGCGCCGCCGGGAAGGGTGTGCAACCAGCCCTCCAGACGGCGGTGGAAGTCGCCCATCGGCCACTCGGCGTCGGGGTCGGGCATCGGCGGCGGGGGCACTCCCGCGGGCAGGGTGCCTTCACGCTGCCAGTGGCCGTACAGCGCGTGCAGGTAGGCGGCACCGATCAGCACCCGCGAGTAGGTCTGCACATACTCCTCGTCGCGAGCGGCGCGCGCCGGGTCGAAGGGAGCGAACCCACCGACCACCTCTGCGCCCGCGCCCACCACCAGGCCACCGGCGGTGCTCAGCGGCAGCGTCGCCACGGTGGTGATCGCCGTCATCAGCAGCGTGTGCCCCTCGGCACGCGCCTGTTCGTCGGCGTAGCGGCGGTGGATGGTCAGCTCCGAGACCATCCCGATCAACGCCGCGAAGGCGCGCTGGTCGACAACGCCATCGCGTAACAGGCTGCGGGTCAACCCGGCTCGCACAGCTTCCGTGTCGGCCACCAGGCGGGCCAGCGATGCGTCGTCGGCCACCAGCAACTGCAGGTAGCGCCGCTTGTCGTCGACGGCGAGTGCCCACGTGCCGTCGAGCGGCGAGAGGTGCAACAGCCACGGCGTGAGCGCATCGGCCAGCAGCAACCGCCATTGCGGGTCGTCGACCGCGGTGTACTCGAGCGGGCGGTTGCCATCTGCGTACCACTCGAACAGCGGCACCAGCAGTTCGCCTGCCTGCGCGGCATCCACCCGCGCCGGATCGGTGGCGGTGAGCACCACGCGGTGCACCACCTCCGCGTCGCTGCTCGCCTGGAACAGCGTGGCCGGCTGGGCGCCTGCCAGGCGCACGTACTCGGTGCAGGCCACGGGATCGGTGAGTAGCAGCGGCAGGACGACGTCGGCGGGCAATGGCGCCTGCAGGCTGGAGTGCATGTCGTCGCACCAGCGGGCGACGATGCCATGCGCCACCTCGGCCAGCTGCACCCCGCGCAAGTCGAGGTGTGGCACCAGCAGCGCGGCGGCGTAAGGGGTGAGCAGGTCGAGCCGCCACAAGTCGTCACCGACCACCGCGGCCAGCGCGCCCACCAATCGTGCTCGCGCGGCCGCCACGGCGGCCGTGGGCGAGTCGTCGAGGAGCAGGTTGTAGGTGTGGGCAAGTTGGTCGCACAGCGCCACCCAGCCGTCGAGGTCGTCGGCCAGGTCGCGGGCCAGCGCCGGGTGCGCATCCAACATCTGGAACATGGCGGCCAGCTCGCCCATCCGCTCGGCGTCGTCGAGCAACTGTTCGTGGTCGAGCCCCGCCAAGCGCGTCGCAAAAGCGCGAACGCCGTCGGCGTCGAGGCGCAGCACCTCGACACCAGCCGCGAGTGGGTCGCCGGCGAGGATCGAGCGCACCACCGGTGCCCAGGTGTGCTCCACCGCGCCGACCGCGCGGCGCACGGCACGTAGCGCGTCGGCCGCCATGGGATCACCGCTGTGCATGCGCCGGGCGCTCTCGATCGCGCCGCGCATCTGCACCAGCAGCGAAGCCAGCCGCAACGGGTCGTAGGCCAGCATCATGGCCCGAGCGCGCCCTGCTCCACCCGCCGCGCGGCGGCGCGTAGGCCGTCGGCGGCGAACAGCAACAGTCGTCGGTGGGCCAGCAACTGCTCGCGGCACTGCCAGGCCACCGGGCCGATCCACACTTCGTCGCCGGCCCAGCGGTGCAGATCGAGCAGCCGCAGCGCCTCCACCTGTGCGGCCAGGCGGCGCAGCTCACCGGCGCGGGCCGACGCGGCGGCCAGGGCCGACGCAGTGGCCAGGGGCTGCGCGCTCGGGTCGCTCACACCCTCACTGGGTACGGCGACCGGCCCCGACCGGCAAACGACCGGCGGGCGGTCAGCTGCGCCGCGCGTGGATGACGATGCGCGACGAGTAGAACGCGGCGCGGAACGACTTGCCGCGCAGGCGGTCGCGTGTGGCGCGGGCGAAGCGGCGCCACAACGGATAGCGAAAGACGGTGGTGCAGGCGCCGAAGCCCATCTCGCGCAGCAGCCCCCTGAGCGCGCGCTCGTTGTACTGGTACCAGTTGGTCGGGTCGCCGTTCAGCTCGGCGCCGGGAAACACCCGCGCCGCGGCGAACGGCAGCCAGTTGAGCGTCGACTCGGTCTCCAGCACCAGCAGTTCGCGGGTGCACTCGGTCACCCGTCGCAGCACGCCGATCGGGTCTTCCAGGTGGTACATCACCCCCAGGAAGAGCACCACGTCGAACTGCCCGCCGATCGCTTCCGGCGACAACACGGTGGGGTCGATGAACAGATCGCGCACCTCCCCCTCGAACCCCAGCGCGCGGCGAGCGAGCAGGAACGACTCGCGGCTGCCCCAGTTGGCCCCGCTCCAACTGAACGAGTCGGTGGCCAGCACGTCGGCCGCGCCGCGGCGGGCGGCCTCGAACGACCAGAAGCCGTCCCAGGCACCGATGTCGAGCACGCTCTTGCCGGCCAGCGAGGCGGGCAGGTGGTAGCGCGGCAGCACCCGCTGGTTGTTCACCACTCCGGGAGTGACGATGCCACCGGGCAACTCGATCGAGTGGTACCACGGCAGTGCCGCCACCTGCGCGGCGAGATCGTCAACTGGCGCGTCGTTCACGGGCACCCCGGCAGTGTAGGGAGCTCAACTGGCGGCGACGATGCCCCCGTCGCTGGCGATCGTCTGCCCGGCGATGAACGCGCCGGCGCGCGAGCACAAGAAGATGGTGAGCCCGGCGATGTCCTCCGGGGTGCCGATGCGGCCGCGGGGCACGGTGCGCCCGAGCGCGTCCCAGTCGGTGCCCTCCACGTCGCCGCCGGTGCCCAGCCCGGTGCTCAGCATCCACGAGGGATACGGCCCGGGGGCGATGGCGTTGACGGTGATGTTGCGCTTCACCATCACCGACGCCATGTGCCGGGTGAGGAAGTGCACCGCGGCCTTCGATGGCCCGTAGGAGTAGGTCTCCCAGATCGACGTGCGGATCCCGTCGATCGAGCCGATGTTGATCACCCGCGCCGGATCGTCGGCGCTGCCCGCCGCCTCCAGTTGCGCCAGCAGCGCCTGGGTGAGGAAGAACACGCCCTTCACGTTGGTGTCCATCACCTTGTCCCACCCGATCTCGGGGAACTCGCCGAGCGGCGCCCCCCACGAGGCCCCGGCATTGTTCACCAGCACGTGCAGCCGCGTTTCGCGTTCGGCGATCGACGCGGCGAGGTGCTGCACCCCCTCCACGTTCGACAGATCGGCGGGGATCGAGATGCACTCGCCGCCGTACTGCTCGGCGAGGCGCTCGGCGGTGGCGTCGCACGCGGCCTGCTTGCGCGACGAGATGTACACCTTGGCGCCGTTGGCGAGGAACCCGGCGGCGATCATCTCGCCGATGCCGCGCGAGCCGCCGGTGACCAGCACCACCTTGCCGCGCACGGAGAACAGGGTGTCGAGAGCGAGATCGGAAGTTTCCATGCCGCGGGTCTAGTGCATCGCGGCGGTCGCATCCGAGCCGTGCGGCGCGGGCGGCACCGCCTGGGTGGCGTCGAGCCACCAGGCCATGCCGGCGGAGATCTGCTCGGTGGTGACACCGCCGGCGTAGAACGCGCCCGATGTGGCGGGTGTGCCGTGCTGCTCGCGGGCATGGGCCACCGCGTCGGTCAGGTCGGCGGCGAAGCGCTCGACCACGCCCGCTTGGGTGTTGGGGCGGGTCACACAGAAGTGCAGCGCGTTGGGTCGCTGCAGACCGTTCAGCCGCCAACCGCGGGTGACGAGCAGGTCGTTCACCAAGAAGATGTCGAGCCCGCTGTCGTCGGTGGTGGTGAAGGCGACGTTGAACAACGGATCGCCGAGCACCCGCAGTTCGGGCACACCGTCGATCGCCGCCCGTAGCGCGGCCGCGGTGGCGAAGATGCGTTCGGCGATCGCCATATAGCCCTCGCGCCCGAGCGACATCATCGCCGCCCACGCGGCCGCGATGATGCCCCCGCTGCGCGAACCGCTCATGCCTGGCGAGGTGTACAGCCCGCCCGGCCAATCGGGCACGACGAAGTACTGGTGACGACGAAGTTCGGCGCTGCGGTAGAGCAGTACCGACGAGCCCTTCAGGCCGAAGCCGTACTTGTGCGTGTCGGCGCTGATCGAGGTGACCCCCGGCAGGCGGAAGTCGAACACCGGCACCGGGTAGCCGAGGTCTTCGCCCCAGGCGAGGATGAACCCGCCGAGGCAGCCGTCGACGTGCAGGTTGATGCCGCGTTCGACGGCCAGGGCGGACAACTCGCCGATCGGGTCGACCAGGCCGTGCGGGTAGGTGCCGGCGGTGGCCAGCAACGCCACCGTGTTCGCATCGGCGAGGTCGCGCACCGCGGCGACATCGACCACGAACCGATCGGTAACCGGGGCCAGGCGCAGCTCGATGTCGAAGTAGTGCGCGCCCTTGTGGAACGCGGGGTGGGCGGTAACCGGCAGCACCACGTTGGGCCGCTCGATACCCCGCGCCCGGCCCCACTCGCGATAAACGAGCAGCGGGTTCATCAGGCTCTCCGTGCCGCCGCTGGTGACCACCCCGATCGGCTCCGGGGCATGCAACATGTCGGCGGTCATCGCGATGATCTCGCCCTCGAAACGGGTGGCGCTGGGGTACATGTCGCGTTGCAGCACGTTGGCGTGGCTGAAGTGTCCGAACACCTCGTTCAAGAACGCGTAGTGCTCTTCGTCGCCGGAGTAGATCGAGCCGCTGATGCGGCCGTCGTGGTACGGCGCATCTTCGGCCGCGGCCATCTCCTCGATCTCGCGCAGGATGTCGGCCCGCGGTCGGCCGTGCTGCGGAAAGGCTCTGGTGACGGGGTAGGTGTCGGCGTAGGGGTACAGGCCCACGGCAGGGTCTCCTTCAGGGGTGCAGGGCGAGCGCGGGGTGCAGCGCGGTGAGGCGCGCCAGTGCGGCTTCCATCGGCGCGCGGGCGGCGGGGGCGGGTTCGTGCACCTGGTCGACGTGCAACAGCGCGGGAACGTCGGCCAGGTCGATGGTGCCCAGGCCGGCGAAGGCGAGGAACGCCGCGCCGCGGGCGTTGGTGGCGCGCGGTTCGGCCAGGCGGTGCACGGGGATGTTGAGTGCGTCGGCCAGCACCTGTGCCCACAGCGCGCTGGTGGCCCCACCTCCGCCGAAGCGCACGAAGGGGTAGCTGTGGCCGGTGAAGGTCTCGACGTGGGGCAACAGCCAGGCGAGATTGAGCGCCACTCCTTCCAGGGTGGCGCGCAGCAGATGGTGGCGGTCGTGGTGCAACGACAGGCCCACGTAGGCGCCGCGCACGTCGTCGTTGGGGTTGGGGGCGATCGAGCCGAGCAGCCAGGGCATGAAGCCGACGCCGGCGCTGCCCGGCGGAGCGTCGGCGGCCAGCGCCACCGCCTGTTCCGTGCTCGATGCGCCGAGCAGGCGCTGGGCCCACTCGAGCGCCCGCCCGCCCACACCGTTTTCAGCCATCACGTAGTACATGCCGTCGACCGGGCTGGGCACGGCGAGGATGCCGGCGGTGATGTCGGCGCGGTGTTCGGGGATGTGGCTCACCAGCACCGAGGTGGTGCCGATGATCACCGCGGCCGCGTCGGCGGCGAGCGCCCCCGAGCCGACGGCGGAGGTGATCGAGTCGATCGTGCCGGGGAACACCGGTGTGCCGGCGGCAATGCCCAACTCGTCGGCCGCTGTGGCGCGCACCTCGCCCACCACGCCCTGCAGACCCACCAACGGGGCCAGCTTGGCCGGGTCGAGGCCGGTGGCAGCCACCAGCTCGGGGTCGTACTCGGTGCGGTTCCAGGTGCGGTTGTCGCATACCAACTGGCCGAACACCGTGCTCTGCGTGGCCACCACCCGCCCGGTGAGGCGGGCGATCACGTAGTCCATCGGCTCCACCAGCGCGGTGGCGGCGGCGTAGGCGTCGGGGTGGTTGGTCTGCAACACGTGGGCGTGGGCGACGTTGTCGTTGCCACTCGGCAGGGGGATCATCCCGTGCCGTTCGAGGAACAGCATGAACGAATCGTCGGTGAGGCGGGTGAGGTTGTGCGCCGCGCCGCGGGTGTCCATCCACAGCACGCAGGGGCCGGTGGGCAGGCCGTCGGCGCCGACCGGCACGGTGCTCATGTACTGACTGGTCACAGCTACCGCGACGATCGCCGGCAGCGGGCCGTGCTCGCGCGCTGCGGCGAGGGTGTCGTGGGTGGCGGCGACGATCGCCGACCACATCTCCTCCGGGCTCTGCTCCGCGCCGCGACCGTCGGGCGTGTCGAACAGGTTGGTGGCCACCGGCCGGCTACGCCAGGCGAGGGTGTGGCCGGTGGGGTCGACCAGCGCCACCTTCGGCCCGCCGGTGCCGAGGTCGATCGCCAGCACGCACTCGCTCATGGATCAACACTGCCACGCCGCCGCCCGCCGGCCCGATGCGGACGTGACGCCGGCCTCTGGCGCACCGGGCGCGCAGGGTTCAAGGTGGTGACGAGAGTCGAGCGATGAGAGGAGTGTGCCGTGGGTACCAAGACAGCCGAGCCGGCGAAGTTGCCGCCGGCATGGTTCAAGCATCTGTTCTGGCGTGGGCATCGGTTGGCCTACCGCCTGTTCGGTCAGCGCGTGTTGTGGACCCCGAACAACAAGCGGGGGTGGGGTGCGATGCACGTCACGACCACCGGCCGCAAGTCGGGTGACCGACGCGAGGTGATCCTCGGCTACGTCGACGACGATGGAGTGCCGGTGGCGATGGCGATGAACGGCTGGGACGACGGGCATCCCGCGTGGTGGCTGAATCTGGAGGCGCATCCCGATGCGATCATCCGCCTGAAGGGAGAGCCCGAGCGTCCCGTCCGCGCCCGTCGGGTGGAAGGTGACGAGCGCGATCGGCTGTGGGGGCTGTGGGCCGCACGCGACGAGGGTCTCGACGCTTACGCCGCCTCACGCTCGGTCGACACGCCGGTGGTGGCCTTCGACCGACGCGACGCTTCAGCCAGCGGATGAGGTCGCGGCCGCGGTCGCCCGGTCACCGCGCGAAGGCCAGGACGTGGCCGTCGGGGTCGAGGCTGTAGCCCACCGTGTGCCCCCAGTCGCGCGCTTGCACCGGGCTGAGCTCGCGGGCGCCGGCCTCCAGGGCTCGCTGGTGGGCGGCGACCGGGTCGTCGACGAGGAGGTACACCTCGGCCCGCGCGGCGGGTTCGCCCCGGGCGCTCGTTGTGGTGGCGGTCGCGACCGGCAGGTCGGGCAGCAGGCGCCCGATGGCGGCTGTGGGCATCAGCCCGAGCACCGCCGATGGGCCGATCGCGATCTCGGTCATGCCCGGCACATCGAGGTGAGGCATGGTCGCCAGCGCAGCGGTGTAGAAGCGCGTGCTGCGTTGCTGGTCGGCGACATAGAGGATGAAGTGCGCCCGCTCGATGTGTGCCATGCGCCGATCGTAGGAGAACCCCGCATGCGCCGGGCGCGGGCGATGATGTCGGCGATCCCGAGATGTACCGTGTCAGGCACCAGGATCGCGCGCCCGTGGCGATGCGTCAGCGCGCCCCCATCCGCCGTGGGTGGTCGCGGTCCTGCGGTGCATGCTTGGCCCTGCCCGTGGTCGGCGCTGCGGTAAGGTGATCCGGTTGCCAGCCGCATGGCAGCGAACCCGGTTCCGCGCCTTACTGGCTTGCGATCGGCCGACGGCCGGCGCATACTGATCGAGTCCACGGCAAGCGCTGTGGGAAGTGGACCCGGTTGCCAGCCCGTTGGTTGGGGAGCCGGGTTCTGCGCTTCACGGGCGCAGTTCGACCACGGATTCGAGGATCGGATCGGCCTGCTGGAGCCAGCGCCCGCCTGCGTCGATCGCCCACGTCACGGCATCCGCGATCCAGAGCATCGGCTCCGTGGCGCCATCGCGGTGATCGAACAGCAACGGCGGCTCAGCAGCTCGCGCACGGGCGATCGTGCGCTGATCGTCGCGGTCGTCCTGGCGACTCTCGATGGTCAGCCGCGTCACTGAGCGCGCCTGCAGCACGCTGACGATCTCGGCGAGACACGAATCCCGAGCCGCGAACCCGGTTGTCCCGTGGGTACGCGAGACGACCGTCACCACCACCCGGAGCGGCATCGAAGCGAAGAACTCGAGTGACTCCCGACGCTTGCCATCGACTTCCTCGTGGAAGTGCAGCCGCATCATCCGAGAATTGTAACGAGCGGGTGTTACATCGCTCGGAGCCTCACTCCACGCGCATGCCGCTGATCGCTCTTGCGATGACTAGCTGTTGGATCTCGCTGGTGCCTTCGAAGATGGTGTGGATCTTCGCGTCGCGGTGCCAGCGCTCGACCGGGTACTCGCGGGTGTAGCCGTAGCCGCCGAGGATCTGGATCGCCTCTTCGGTCACGTGCACGGCCACCTCGCTGGCCTTGTACTTGCTCATCGAGCCCTCGCCATGCTTGAAGCCGCCGTTGCGGGCCAACCACGCGGCGCGCCAGATCAACAGACGGGAGGCGTCGATCTCGGTCGCCATGTTGGCCAGCTTGAACGCGATTGCCTGGTGCATGACGATCGGCTTGCCGAACGCCTTGCGCTCCTTGGCGTAGTCGAGCGCGTACTCGTAGGCGGCGCGGGCGATGCCCAGCGCCTGTGCACCCACCGACGGGCGGGTGGCCTCGAAGGTGGCCATCGCCGGCTGCTTCTCGCCGCTGTGGCCGCCCTCTCGTGCACGGGCCAGCTTGGCGTCGAGCTTCGCCTTGCCGCCGAGCAGGCAGCTGCCCGGCACGCGCACGTCGTCGAGCACCACCTCGGCGGTGTGTGAGGCGCGGATGCCGTGCTTCTTGTACTTCTGCCCCTGGCTGAGTCCCTTGGTGCCGGGGGGCACGATGAAGCTCGCCTGGCCGCGACCCTTCAGTACGGGGTCGACCGCGGCCACCACCACGTGCACGTCGGCGATGCCACCGTTGGTGATCCACGCTTTGGTGCCGTTCAGCACCCACTCGTCGTTGGCCTCGTCGTACACGGCGCGAGTGCGCAGCGACGACACGTCGCTACCGGCGTCGGGTTCGCTCACGCAGAACGCGCCCAGTTGCACCTTCTTCGCGTCGCCGTAGCACTGTGGAACCCACTCCATCACCTGCTCGGGTGTGCCGATGCCGGCGATACCCGCGGCGGCGAGGGTGGAACCCATGATCGCCATGCCGATGCCGGCATCGCCCCAGAACAACTCCTCGATCGCCACCGGCAGGGTGAGCCCGCTGGTGTCGGCCATCGCGTTCATGACGAACTCCCAGCCGTACAGCCCGATCTCGGCCGCTTGCTGCACGATCGGCATCGGCATTTCCTCACGTTCGTCCCACTCGTGTCCGGCGGGACGGATCACGGTCTCGGCGAAGTCGTGCACCCACTTCTGGATCTGCAGCTGGTCTTCGTTGAGGGCGAAATCGGCCATGTTCATGCACCCCTTGGCTCGTTGGCTCGTTGGCTCACGGAAGTTACTGGCTGGTAACTATACCCATGGGTAACCCACTTGTCCACGCCATCGACACTGCTCCGACAACGGATGAGGGGCATCCGATGCGCGACAGTGGCCCGATGAAACGAGCACTTCTGGCAACCGCGTTGGTGATGGCACTGTTCGCTGCCGCGTGCAGCGACTCGGGCGACGACAAAGACAGCGCCGACACAACCACCACCGTCGACAGCCCCGACACCACGCCGCCGGTCACCGAGCCGACATTGGCCGACGAGGCCACCAACGCCGCCGTGCGCGCCGAGGTCGACAAGGCGCCCGCCGGCTGCGACCCGCTCGACACCACTCGCTGCCTGTTGCCCTACCCGAGCAACGCCTACACCGAGGACGACGCGGCCACCGACACAGGCCGGCGCGTCAGCCTGCCCGCCGACGGTATGCCGGTGAACGCCGAAGGCGCGGTGGTCGACCCGGCGGAGTGGAACCGCAACGACGGCTTCAGCCCGAACACTCCGATCCTCGCCTACCTGCCCGACATCGACGCCGAGGCGTCGCAATTGCCGTCGTGGACCGACATCGGCGCATCGCTGGCCGACGACGCCTCGGTGGTGCTGGTCGACGTCGACACCGGCGAGCGCATCGCGCTGTGGGCCGAACTCGATGCACACGCGGCCGAGGACGTCGATCGCCTGCTCACCATTCGCCCGGCGATCTCCTTGCCCGAGGGGCACACCTTCGCCGTCGGCCTGCGCGGCATGGTCGACACCAGCGGCGCATCCATCGAGGCCAGCCCGGTGTTCGCGGTGTACCGCGACAGCCTGATCACCGACATCGATCCGGTCGAGACCCGCCGCGCCGACATCGAAGCAGCGCTCGACGCGCTCACCGCCGCCGGAGTCGACCGCGCCGACCTGCAACTGGCGTGGGACTTCACCGTCGCCAGCACGCGCAGCATCAGCGAGCGGATGCTGCACATCCGTGACGACGCACTGGCCGGCCTCGGCGACGCGGCGCCGGCGTTCCGTGTGACGGAGGTGACGCCCAACCCCCGCGAGGAATTGGCGCTCACCATCAAGGGCACCTACGACGTGCCCAACTACCTCACCGGCGACGGTGCGCCCGGCAACCGCTTCAACTACGACAGCACCGACCCCGACGCGCTGCCCGCGCAGAACGGTGTGCTGCAGGCGCCGTTCCAGTGCAACGTCAGCGTGGCCACGATGAACGGCAGCGAGCCCGCGCACCTGGTGCAGTACGGCCACGGACTGCTCGGTAGCGAGGACGAGATCAACGCCGGCAACGTGCGCGCCTTCGCCAACGAGAGCAACATCGTGTTCTGCGCCACCAAGTGGGCGGGGATGAGCGAGGACGACATCGGCAACGCGGTCACCACGCTCGGCGACTTCTCCAACTTCGCGACGATGGCCGATCGCCTGCAACAGGGCGTGCTCAACCAGATCTTCCTCGGTCGGTTGATGACCAGGCCCGAAGGGCTGAGCACAGTGCCCGAGTTGCAGCGCGCTGATGGCTCGCCGATCTTCGACACCGCGCACCTCGACTACGACGGCAACAGCCAGGGCGGCATCATGGGCCTGATGCTCACCGCCGTGTCGCCCGACATCGAGCGCGCGGTGCTCGGCGTGCCGGGGATGAACTACAGCCTGCTGTTGCCCCGCTCGGTCGACTTCGACACCTACGAGATGGTGTTCATCCCGGCCTACCCGAACGACCTCGACCGCACGCTGATCCTCGGCATGGCGCAGATGCTGTGGGACCGCGGCGAGGGTGCGGGCTATGTGCAGCACGTCACCGCCGACCCCTATCCCGGCACCGAGGTGAAAGATGTGCTGCTCCACGTCGCCTTCGGCGATCAGCAGGTGACCCCGCTGTCGGCGTTGGTGGAGGCGCGCACGATGGGCATCGACGTGCACCAGCCGTTCGCCGCCGACGGGCGTTGGCCGGAGGTCGAGCAGGCGTGGGGCCTCGATCCTGTCAGCTACCCGAGCGACGGCTCGGCGATCATCATGTGGGACTCGGGCATGGCCCCGATCCCGATCGAGAACCTCGCCCCGCGCGAAGGCGACGACTCGCACGAAGACCCGCGGGCCGACGCCGACGTGCGCCGGCAGAAGGCCGCCTTCTTGTTCGACGACACACTCATCGACCTGTGCGGCGGTGCGGTGTGCATCGCCGAGCACCGCGAGTGACGGTCACGGATAGGGGATAGCCAGCAACTGGGTGGCGATCGCCTCGATGGTGAGCTTGGCCCCCGGCTTGTAGGAGTGCACCCCGTCCCAGCGATACGCCAGGCTGCTGGCGATCGTCGGGTCGGTGCAGTACTCCTGCGCGCCGGTGACAAAGGTGGTGGTGGCCGGGTTGGCCGCCGCCACCTGGCGCATCAGGTCGTTCACGTGGGCTACCCGCGTGTCGTCGCCGCGTTCGGGCAGCGGTGGGGTGCCCTGCCCTTGTACTTCCTGCGGGCGCATGCAGGGCACCTCCAGCAGGGCCACCTTCACCCCGATCGCGCTCAACGCGTCGATGCCTTCCTGCATGCCGGTGATGAACCGCTGATCCGACTGCTCGCTGGCGAAGGCAACGGTGGTGTCGCCGAGTTGCACGTCGAACACATCCCATGCCCCGAGCACCACCAGCGCCACCTCGGCACTCACCTCCTGGGCATCGGCCACCCATCTGCCGGCCCAGCCCTCGCACCCGCCGAACTGGCGCTTGTAGCCGATCGACGACAGTGCGGTGCCGTCCGAGTACACGCTGCACCCGGAGATCGCGCCATCACCGATGGTGAACGTCGTCTCGATGCCGTCGGGCAGGTTGATCGCCAACGCGTGCGCGGTGGAGTCGCCGAGGATCACCAACTTGCGCGGCAGCGTCGGCAACGTGGTGGACGTGGGCAGCGTGGTGGTGGTGACCACGCTCGACACCGACGGCTCGCTGCTGGCGGTTGGGGCAGCGGTAGTGGTGGAGGCTGGGTCGGCGATCGCGTTCGGGTCGAACTGCAGGTCGGCACCGGTGTCCTTGGCTGCGTCGTACACCGCATCGGCCCGGCTGAAGAAGTAGGTCATCGAGCCGGCCAGCCACATCGTGGCCGCGGCGGTGACCGCCAGCACTCCGCGCCAGGAGGTGCCCTCGCGGGCGGCCCACCAGCGGGCGATGGCCCCCGAGCGGATCGGGGTCTCGAGGAAGCGGTAGCACAACTCGTTCACCGGGATGGTGATGAGCATCGCCAACGCGAATCGTGGCCACGACCCGTCGAACGCCTCGCACACCCGCGAGATCGGCCAACTCCACAGATACAGGCCGTACGACCGCTTGCCGACCTCCACCAGTGGGCGAGCGCCGAGCACGCGGCGGGTGCCGACGGCCCACGGGTGCACCACCACCGCCACCAGCGCCGCGGAGGCGATAGACACCAGCGGCAACAGCCACAGGTAGGTGGCATCTTGGTTCCACCGACCGATGAAGAACGACAGCAGCAGCACGCCGAGGGCCACTGCCGCCGTGATATCGAGCACTGGTCCGGCCTTGCCCTTGCTCTTCGCGTTGG
>CAUJEE010000010.1 GCA_963169215.1 Actinomycetota bacterium | reverse complement strand
GTGGCGGTTGGTGAGTCGGGTGTTGGTGCCCCACAGCTCGATCAGCTTGCTGGGCACCATCTCGCTGGTATCGAGCGCCTGCCCGGTGCCATTGGTGGTGGCCGCCCCCGCTCCGGCCACCGCGCCGCACAGCGCGCCGATCGTGCGCGCCGAGCCCATGCGGTTCCAGAAGCGGCCGCCGAAGTGCAACGCGAGCAGGCCCTGGTTGCCGGCGCTGACGAAGGGGAGGATCGCCGTCGGTCCGTCGGTGGCGATCACGTCATGCCACCGCTGGGCGATCTCGCCCAGTGCGTCGTCCCAACTGATCTGCTGGAAGCGGCCCTCGCCCTTGGCGCCCACCCGCCGCAGCGGGTGCAGCACCCGTTCGGGGCTGTACACGCGGTCGAGGTAGCGGTTCACCTTCGGGCACAGCTCACCGCGGCTGAAGGGGTGCGCGGGGTTGCCGCGCATGCGCACCGCCTCGCCCTGCTCCACGGTCACCAGCCAGCCGCAACTGTCGGGGCAGTCGTGGTGGCAGGTTCCGTGGACGGTGCCGCCGCCAGTTGCCAGGACGGTGCCGTTGTCGCTTGCTTCGACGGTTTGCGTCATCGCGCCAGAGTACGCGTCCGGTGTTGCGCCACCGGCGGGTTTCAGCCGAGAACGCGGGCCAGCGCGTCGCCGCTGATCGCCACCTCGTCGGCGCTGCCGGCGACGGCCAGGTTGCACACCAAGCCGTCGAGGCCGGCGTCGAGCAACTCCTGCACCTTCTCGCCGACGGTGTCGGGGTCGCCGACGATGAACATGCTCTTGATCATCCCCTGCATGTCGGCCGGCAGGTCTTCCACCTTCGCGCCGCCGAGGCGGGAGGTGAGCTTGGTCTGCGCCTCCTCCATCGTCGGGCCGACGACGAGCGTGGCGAGACGTGTGCGGCAGATCTCGCCCGGGTCGCGCCCGAGGCGAGCACAGTGCTCGTCGAGCACGCCCATCAGGTGACGCACCCGCGCCGCGTCGCCGAACACGTTGCACGCGTCGGCGTACTGGGCCACCATGCGCAGCGTCTTGCGCTCGCCGCTGCCGCCGATCAGCACCGATGGGCCGCCCGGCTGGATCGGGCGCGGGTTGTTCATCGCCCCCTTCACCGTGAACCACTTGCCGTCGAAATCGGTGGTGTCGTTGACGAACATGCTCTTCACGATCTGCAGGCCTTCCTCCAACTTCTCGAAGCGGTCGGCGAAGGTGCCGAACTCGAAGCCGTACGAGTCGTGCTCGAGTTGGAACCAGCCGGCGCCGATGGCCCAGATCGCCCGCCCCTTGGAGATCACGTCGACACCGGTGACCAGCTTGGCCAGGTAAGCCGGATTGCGGTAGGTCATGCCGCCCACCATGCAGCCGAGGCGCACCGTGGATGTGCGCGCGGCGAGCGCACTGAGCAGCCCGTAGGCCTCGAACATGTTCTCGCTCGGCGCCCCGATGCCGGGCAACTGGTAGAAGTGGTCCATCACGAACACGCTGTCGAAGCCGTGCTGCTCGCCGGTGACGGCCAACTCGCAGATGCGCTCGAACAGGTCTTCGGGTGCGACCCCCGGGTAGGTGAACGAGGGAATCTGCAGCCCCATGCGGATGAGTCGGTTGGTCATGGGAGGGGACGCTACCGTGACCCGCAGAGCACCTTGACCGAGGAGGACACGAACATGAGCCAGGCGGCGATGGATGCCTTGCGGGCCGAGCATGCGCACGCACTGGAGTTGTTCGACTCGCTCACCGCCGACGAGTGGGCGCGGGCCAGCGGGTGCGCCGGATGGCGTGTGCAGGACGTCGCCCAGCACATGGCGGCCACGTTTCACATGATCGCCGACCGCACCTCGATCGAGTTGGGCACCAGCGGGCAGACCGAGACCGACGCGGAGGTGCCGGTGCAGGCCCGCCGCGATTGGACCCCCGCGCAGGTGTGCGCCGAGTACCGCGAGTGGAGCGACAAGGGCATCGCCGCCCTGGCCGCGATGCAGGACGAGCCGCTGGCCGAGATGGTGGCCCCGCTCGGCGACCTGGGCAGCCACCCCTTGCACACGGTGGCCAACGCGATCGTCTTCGACCACTACTGCCATCTACGCCACGACATCGGTGCCGCCGTGCGCCGTGCCGCCGATCTGCCCCACGATCCACTGGCGCTCGAGTGCTCGATCGAGTGGATGATGGCCGGCCTGCCGCAGATGTGTGCCGCGGCCCTCGAACCGTGCCGAGTGGGGGTCAACCTGGTGTTCACCGACCTGCAGCACGTGTCGTACCGCCTGGTGCGCGCGCCCGGCGACGGCCCGTGGGAGGTGCACGTGGGCACCGACAACAGCCACCCGGTGGCGGTCACCAGTGCCCACGAGTTCGTCTCGTGGGGCACCAAGCGCTCCGACTGGCGGGCGCACACGCAACTCAGCGACCAGGCCGCGGCGGCCACACTCGACGCGTTCAACATCATCTGACGTCGACGATGGATCTGCTCTCCAGTGTCTGCCCGCGCTGCGGTTCACCGATCGGCGGTGAAGCGTTCTACGGCCCGTGCCCCTCGTGCCGCGCCGAACTGCGGGCCAAGTTCGCCGGCCTGGCCCGCACGGTGGAGGTGGCCGAGTACGTGCCGAAGATGAACGTCACCCCCAACGCGGTGGCACTGAAGGACGACTGACTCCGGTCACCCGCGCGCGTTGCGCACGGCGGGTGTTAAGGCGGGCGTTCGGCAGCTGACCGCGGCCGACAGCGGATCGCGGCCGGTATCGTGACCGCGTCCACGGGGACGTAGCTCAGTTGGCTAGAGCACCTGCTTTGCAAGCAGGGGGTCGTGGGTTCGATTCCCATCGTCTCCACCGTGTGATGTTGGCGTTGATGCCGGGCGTGGGCCTGTCCGATCGCCGACTTGTGGGTGACCGTGTGATGTTGGCGTTGGTGCCGGGCGTGGGCCTGTCCGATCGCCGACTTGGGGCAGGGCGGGGGCGCGGTGCGCTTTTCCGAAGCGTTCTCTAGGGTTAGGGCATGTCGAACCCGCTCCCACCCGCATCCGACAGCCTGAGCGATACCCCGGCCGACACGCCGGCCGATACCCCGGCCGACACCGCCGCCGACACCGCCGTCGACACTGGGCCGACGACCACCAGCGAGCGGCCCGCACCTCCCACCCTGGCGCTGCCGCGGTGGGCGGGGGTGGTGGCCGGGGTGGCCGCGGCAGGCCTGGCGTTGGCCGTGGGCACGCTGGTGGCGGCGATCACCGAGGTGGTCACCCCGCTCGACGCGGTGGGCAGCGAGTTCATCGACCGCACGCCACCGTGGTTGAAGCAGTGGGCGATCGACATGTTCGGCACCGACGACAAGCTTGCCCTGCGGGTGGGGATGTGGATCGTGGTCGGCGGCCTGGCTGCGGTCATCGGCGCGCTGGCGGTGCGACGGCGCTGGGTGGGGCCGGTCGGCATCGCGCTGTTCGGGGTGGTCGGCGCGTTCGTCGCCGCCGGACGGCCGGGTACCGCGGCCGGTGGTGCGGCGGCGGTGCCACCGCTGCTCGGGGCGCTGGTGGGATGCATGGTGATCGTGCGCCTGGTGGCGCCGCGCCCGATCGAGCTGCCCGGTCCCTCGCGGGTGCCGCTCGGCTGGGACCGGCGGCGCTTCTTCGCCGCGGCCGGAGCCACAGTCGCCGCGGCCGGTGCTGCGGGTGGTATCGCGCAGGCGATGGAGCACGCCCGCGTGCGGCGCCTGGAGGACGACGCGGCGAACCCGCTGCCAGGGCTCGACGAGGACGACATGCCTGCGCCTCCTGCACCGGCCGGAGCGCAACTCGACCCGAACACCCCGTTCATCACCCCCAACGACGACTTCTACCGCATCGACACCGCTCTGTCGTTCCCCCGCATCGACGTCGACGGGTGGAGCTTTTCCGTCGACGGGATGGTCGACCGCCCGCTCGAGGTCCCCGACGCCGACCTGCTGGCCATGGCGCAGGTCGAGCGCACGATCACCCTGTGCTGCGTGTCGAACGAGGTGGGTGGCGGCTACATCGGCAACGCGGTGTGGCGCGGTGTGCTGCTCGCCGATCTGCTCGCCGAGGCGGGTGTGCAGGCCGACGCGCAGCAGGCGTTCAGCACCAGCCTCGACGGGTGGACGTGTGGGTTCCCGGTGGCCGCGGCCTTCGACGGGCGCGACGCGATGGTGGCCGTCGGCATGAACGGCAGCACGCTGCCGCTGCCCCACGGCTATCCGGCGCGCCTGGTGGTGCCCGGTCTGTACGGCTACGTCAGCGCCACCAAGTGGCTGGCCCGCATCGAGCTGACCAGCTGGGAGCGCGAGGGCTACTGGGTGCCTCGCGGCTGGTCGCAACAGGCGCCGATCAAGACCCAGTCGCGCATCGGCTACCCGCGCAGCGGGGCGACGATCACCGCCGGGCCGAACAAGATCGCGGGCGTCGCCTGGGCGCAGCACCGTGGCGTCGAGCGGGTGGAGGTGCGCGTCGGCGACGGAGAATGGACGGAGGCGACGCTGGGCACCGACGTGAGCGACGACTGCTGGCGCCAGTGGGTGCTCGACTGGGACGCGCCGGTGGGCGACCACACCATCGCCGTGCGCGCCACCGACAAGTTGGGCGACACCCAGACCGACGAGCGCAGCAGCCCGGCACCCGACGGCGCCACCGGCCACCACACGATCAAGTTGAAAGTGCGCTGACAGCGCGCCGACCAAGCCGGGTGCGCCGACCGACAGCGGCCGGCCCCGCTCGGGGCGCGTACGCTCGCAGCCATGAGCGGAACGATCGCACTGCAAGGTGGTGGCCCGTTCGCCGCCAATGACGAACTCGACGCCCGCCTGCTGGCCGCGGTGGGCGCGAAGGAAGTGGTGGTGCTACCCACCGCCGACGCGTACGAGCATCCGGAGAGATTGGTGACGGCCGCGCTCAATTGGGGTGATCGCCTCGGTGTCGACGTGGAGGCGTTGATGGTGCTGCGTCGCGGCGAGGCGATGGAGTTGGCACCGGCCACCCGCGTGCGCGCCGCGCGAGCCGTCTATCTGGTGGGTGATCAACCGTTGCACCTGCGCTCGGCGCTGAAGGACACGCCGCTGTTCGACGCGCTGAAGGAGGTGCTCGCCGACGGCGGGCTGGTGGTGGCCACCGGCGGCAGCGCCGACGCGTTGTGCGACCCGATGATCGACCCGCGGGGTGGTGCCTACACCCTCGGGCTCGGGCTGGTGGCCG
>CAUJEE010000009.1 GCA_963169215.1 Actinomycetota bacterium | reverse complement strand
CGAGCAGGAGGCTGCCGAGCAGGGAGTCACCGCCGGCCTGCTGCGCATCTCCGTCGGCCTGGAAGACCCCGCCGACCTGCTCGCCGATCTCACTCGCGCGCTCGCCGCCTGACACGCTCGCCGCCGGCCCGACCGGGCAGGTGTGTACGCTCGGCCTGTGACCGATACCGACTTGCCGCTTTCCGGCACACCGGTCGAGACCCGCACTCCGCCCCAAGAGCCGGGCCGATGGACGATCGCTGTCGCCGTCGGTGCGACAGCCTCGTCGGGGATCGCCTTTGCGCTGCAACTGGCGGTGATCCCGACGTTGATCGTGCTGGTCGTGGTCACGGCCCTGGTGAGGCTCGATTCCCCGACGTCGCGTCTTGCCCAGCGGCTGATCATCCGCTTCGAGTCCGATGTCACCGACGACGCCGAGCACATCGAGCGCCGACCGCGCCTGCTGCTCGCCCTGTTCGCCCTGTTTCCGGTGGCACTGGCGATCAACGCGTGGCAGACAGCCGAACCAGACGACCAGTGGAACACGCTCGCGGCGGCGATCACCGCCGCCGGCTGCTGGGTCGGGTGGAGCTTCGCCGAGCACGGCAAGCGCAGCGGTCGGCCAATCCGCTGGTTCCCCGTGTGGCTCATCCTGTGTGTGGCGATCGGCCTGTTCCACACCGTCGGCGGGCCGTTCCGGGTGCGCTGGGCGATGTGCGAGCAGCGGCTCACCGATGCCGTCGCCGCCGGGGTCGACGTGAGCGAGTCGTCGGTCGGCCGGTTCTGCTGGCCCGAGGCCCACGAGCGCGAGGTCGACGGGTTGCTACGCCTCTATCTGGAGGGTGGCATCACTTCCGAGAGCGGTGAGGGACTGGTGCACAGTCCCGACGGGGCGATAGTCCGTGCCCCCGGTCTGCGCGTGCTGCGCGACCTGGGTGGTGGTTGGTGGTGGTTCCAGACCGGCTCGGTCGAGCGCAGTATCTGGTTCGACGGCTGAGTCTGCCGCTCGCCTGTCTGTCAGTGGTAGAAGGGGTTTTCCCCCGAGGAGTGGTCGGTGAGGTCGCGTACCCGCTCGATTCCGGGCACCTGTTCGACGATCATCGTCTGCACGCCGTCGAGCATGGTCATGCGGCTCATCGAGCACCCGTGGCAGCCCCCGCCCATGGTCATGTAGGCGGTGCCCTCGCCGTCGTGGCCGACGAAGGTGACGAACCCACCGTGCGCGGCCAGCGCCGGGTTGACCTCCGAGTCGACCAGCGCCCGCACCCGGTCGCTGAGCTCGTCGTCGCCAACCAGGCCATCGACCGCCGGGGCAGTCGGCCGGTTGGGGTTGCGGATCACCAGCCCGCCGCGCTCGTGGTGGTCGAGCGTGGCACCGGTGAGCATGTCGATGCTGTTGGCCGGGATGATGACCTTCAGTGAAGTGCCGTCGGCGTTGTGCGTGCGCACCTCATCGGTGAACGCAGCCTGGGTGACGGTGTCGAAGCTGAGGTCGTAGCGGAACTCCTCACCCGGCTGGCTGATGACTTCCAGGCGCAGACCGAGACGATCGGCGTCGGGTTCGGCGTCGCGCAGCCCGGCCAGGGCGGCGATCGCCTCCGGGGTGACGGTGATGATCTGGTTGACGGTGTCGGTGGCGAGGGGACTCACGTCGTTCAAGATATCGGCGTGACCGGCAACGTGACCGGCGACGTGGCCGGTGGCACCCCTGGTCGCCACCGCGCGGCACCGCCCAGGTGCCAGAATCGTCGCCATGTCTTCGACCCGTCTCCCGCGTCTGTTCGCCGCGCTCGGCCTGGTAGCTGCACTCGGCGTCTCCGCGTGTAGCAGCGACTCGGCCAAGTCGGCCCCGGCCAGCAGCAGCACCCAGCCGCTCTCCACCGTTCCCGCCACCCTCGCGCCCACCACCACCCCCACCACGCTGGCCACCACCACCACCGAGCCGCCGCTGCCGCCGTACCAGCTCACCGGGCTGCCGGCCACCGACCCGGCGATCGCCGCCCGGCCGGCGATGGTGGCCAAGATCGGCAACTACGACCGCTACCCGCACACCGGGCTGAACGAAGCCGACATCGTGTTCGAGGAAATCATCAACGACCACATCACTCGCTTCGCCGCCGTGTACCACAGCGTCACGCCCACCGACATCGTCGGCCCGATCCGCTCGGGCCGGCGCCAGGACGTGAACCTACTCTCGCCGCTGAACCACCCGATCCTGGCCTGGGCAGGCGGCAACGCCTTCGTCACCAACGAGATCGACGACAGCACGCTGGTGAACATGAACATGACCCACTGCAACGGGGCGTGTTTCCGTGTCGACTTCGTGTCGAGTCCGTACAACCTGTATTTCGACATCGCCAAGGCGTGGACGGTGGCTCCTCCCGGAGGGCTCACCCCGCCCCAGCTGTTCCAGTACCGCACCCCCGACAGCCCCCCGCAGGGCACCCCGGCCTCGCGCGTCGACATGACCCTCGACTCGTACAGGGTGGCCTGGGCGTGGAACCCGGCCACCGGGCTGTACGAACGTGAGCAGAACGGCAAGGTCGACAAGGAGCGCAGCGGCGCGGTGGTCACCACCAACAACGTGCTGATCATGGTGATGAAGTACAAGGCGGGCCTGGGCAGCCCCGACGCGCAGAGCATTGGTAGCGGCGAGGCCTACCTGCTCACCGGTGGACAGGTGATCCACGGCACGTGGAGCAGGGCCGACGAGTTCCAGGTGTTCACCCTCACCGCCGACGACGGCACCGTGATGCTGCTCACTCCCGGGCGCACCTTCATCGAACTGCCCCGCGACAAGGACACGATCACGGTCGTCTGAGCGTGAGCTCGCGCCGGGTGGCTACACTCGGCGACAGACAACCACGGGGAGCTCGCGAAAGGCGGGCTGAGAGGGTGGCCGCCAGCCGCCGACCCGAGAACCTGATCTGGGTAATGCCAGCGGAGGGAGAGCGATGAACCCGACAACACGCACCGCGGTGGTGGTGATCGGCGGTGGCCCGTTGTCGGAGAGGGCGTTGGCGGCCTGGGCCGCGCTTGCTGCCGACTCTGCCGACGCGGCCGGGTCGGTGGTGGTGATTGCCGCCGACAGCGGCCTCGACCACGCGGTGGCGGCGGGCATCCACCCGCAGCGACTGGTGGGCGATCTCGACAGCATCAGCGCCGCCGGGCGGATGTGGGCCTACGCCAACGGTCTGTCGATCGACGAGCGCTCTGTGGCCAAGGACGAGACCGACACCGAGATCGCGCTGGCCACCGCCGTCGCTGAAGAAGGCATCGATCGGCTGCTGGTGCTCGGCGGGCTCGACCGGCTGGTCGACGACCGCCTCGATCACCTGCTGGCCACGGTGGCCGCGCTCGGCCATCCGGCACTGGCCCGTCTGGCCTCGGTGCGGGCGGTGCTCGGCACCAGCGAGGTGGTGGTGGTGCACCCTGGGCACGAGGCCCGTTTGGCGATCAATGCCGGGCAGGTGTTCTCCCTGCTCGCTCTGCATGGGGCGTGCCATGGCGTGTACCTCAGCGGTGCCCGCTGGCCGTTGGCCGGTGCCAGTCTGGCTGGCCACCACACCCGTGGGGTGAGCAACGTCGCCGAGGACGACACCGTGGTCGGGGTGGCCGACGGCATCGTCACGGTGGTGATCCCGTGAACAGGGCGATGTGGGGCGCGTTGGCAGGGGCTCTACTCGTTCCATCAGCCGCCGGATGCGGTGACGAGTCGAAAGGCGGCACGACGATCACGCTGGTGAGTTACTCGTCGTTCCCCGACGGGGGCACGGGCATCAACGAGGCGCTGGACGAGTTCAGCGCCGACACCGGCATCACCGTGCGCATCGTCGACGCCGGCGATGCGGGCACGATGGTGACCAAGGCCGCGCTCACCGCCGGCAACCCGGAGGGTGATGTGATGTGGGGCGTCGACAACACGTTGCTGTCGGCGGCCACGAAGGGGAGAATCTTCGAGGGCGACCCGGTGGCGGTCGACTTCGGTGACGTGTGCGTCAACTACGACATCGCCTGGTTCGCCGAACGCGATATCGCCCCGCCTGCGACACTGGACGACCTGCTCGCCCCCGAGTACGCCGACCTGCTGGTGGTGCAGGACCCGGCCGCATCATCGCCCGGGCTGGCGTTCCTGATCGCCACCGTGGCGGCCAAGGGCAAGGCCTGGCCGCAATATTGGGAAGCGTTGCGCGACAACGGGGTGGAGGTGGCCGGGAGTTGGGACACGGCTTACTTCGAGCGCTTCAGCGGCGCCGCAGGAGGCAGCGGTGACAAGCCGCTGGTGGTCAGCTACGGCACCAGCCCACCGGCCGAGGTGGTGTTCGCCGACCCTCCGCGCGGCGACGCACCCACCGGGGTCGCCGCCGGAACATGCTTCCGTCAGGTGGAGTACGCGGGAGTGCTGCGCGGCACCGAGCACGCCGATGCCGCCCGTCGGCTGGTGGAATTCATGACCAGCGAGCGCTTCCAGCGCGAGCTGCCGCTGTCGCTGTTCGTGTACCCGATCGACCCGGCGGTGGTCCTGCCGGAGGTGTTCACTCGCTTCGCTGTCGTTCCCGATGCGCCGTACACGCTCGACCCCGAGCAGATCGCCGCCGGCCGTGAGGAGTGGTTGGAGCAGTGGCGGCGGATCGTCCTCGACTGAACCTGCTGCCCGGGTGGGCCGCGCCGTTGTTGGCCGCCCCCGCTGCCGTCGGACTCGCGCTGTTCTTCCTGTGGCCGGTGGGGACGCTCCTGGCCCGCGTGCTGGAGCCGGGCTCGCTCACGCGCACGCTGCGCGCGGCGGGCATCGGCGAGGTGCTGTGGTTCACGCTGTGGCAGGCCGTCGTCAGCACGCTGCTCACGCTGGTTGCCGGGCTGGCACCGGCCTATGTGCTCGCCCGCTACCGCTTCCCCGGCCGGCGGATGGTGCTCGCGCTGGTGACGGTGCCGTTCATGCTTCCCACGGTGGTGGTGGGCGCCGCGTTCCTCTCCTTGCTGCCATCTTCGTGGCACCACACCGCGCAGGCAGTGCTGGTGGCCCACGTGTACTTCAACATCGCTGTCGTCGTGCGACTGGTGTCACCGCTGTGGGCCGCGATCCCGTTCGACATCACCGCCGCCGCGCGCACCCTCGGCGCTAGCCCGAGCCGGGTGCTACGCCACGTCCTCTTGCCTCTGCTGCGCCCAGCGTTGTGGAGCGCGGCGACGGTGGTGTTCTTGTTCACCTTCACGTCGTACGGCGTGGTGCGCCTGCTCGGCGGGGTGGGCACCACCACGATCGAGGTCGAGGTCGCCCGCCGCGCGACACAACTCGGCGACGTCGATGGTGCGGCAGTGCTGTCGGTGCTGCAACTGGCGGTGTTGTCGGTGGTGGTGCTGGTGGCTTCCAGCCGTCAGCGGCGAGCGGCGGTGGCGCTGGCAGGGGCTGAGTTCACCCGTCGCCCGCGCGGCCGGCGCCAGCGGGTGGTGGTCGCCGGCGTCGCGGCGGTAACCACCGCGGTGATGGCTGTGCCGCTGATGACGATGGTGGTGCGTTCATTGCGCCTCGACGGGCGGTGGACGCTGGTGGCGTGGCGCACCCTGGGCCGCAGCGAGTTCCGCCCGGGAGTGAGCCTCGGGGTCGATCCGCTGGCCTCGTTGTTCGTCTCGCTGCGCTTCGCTGTGTTGGCGATGCTGCTCAGCGCGACGGTGGGCACCCTCGCCGCGCTGGCCATCGCCCTCGCCCGTCGCCACGGGCGGTTGCTCGACGTCGGCCTGATGCTTCCGCTGGCCACCTCGGCGGTCACCGTCGGCCTTGGGGTGCTGATCACCTTCGACACACCTCCCGTCGATTGGCGCGCCGAGTGGTGGCTGATCCCGGTCGGGCACGCGCTGGTGGCAACGCCGTTCGTGGTACGCGCGCTGTTGCCCGCGTTGCGCTCGATCCCGTCCGCACGGCGCGACGCGGCGGCGACACTGGGGGCCGCGCCGTGGCGGGCGTGGTGGGAGGTCGACGTGCGCAGCATCGCCCGCCCGTTCGTAGGTGCCGCCGGGCTGGCTGCGGCGGTATCGCTCGGCGAGTTCGGCGCGACGACGTTCCTCACCCGCGCCGGGCGTGAGACGTTGCCGATCGCGATCGCCCGCCTACTGGCCCGCGCCGGCGAGGTGCCGCGGGCGCAGGCCTTTGCCCTGGCGACGATGCTGATGGCCGTCACTGCGCTGATCGTCGCCGTCGTCGAGCGGCCGCTGGCGGGGGGTGTGGGCGATGCTCGCGGCGCGTGAGGTGACGGTGCGCTTCGACGGGCGGGCGGTGCTCGACCGCGTGTCGCTGGCCGTCGCCGCGGGTGAGGTGGTGGCGGTGCTCGGCCCATCCGGCGTGGGCAAGAGCACGCTGCTGCGCGTGATCGCCGGCTTGCTGGCACCCGACGAGGGCACGGTGTGGCTCGACGGCGTCGACGTCACGCACATGCCCGCCCATCGTCGTGGGGTGGGACTGGTGTTCCAGGACGAGCAGTTGTTCCCGCATCTCGACGTCGCCGCCAACATCGGCTTCGGGTTGCGCATGCAGGGCGGTGGTGGCCGGGCGCGGCGCGGCGAGCGGGCGGCGCGGGTGGGCGAACTGCTCGCGCTCGTGGGCCTCGCCGGCTTCGAGCGGCGACAGGTGGCGAGTCTCAGTGGGGGGGAGGCCAAGCGGGTGGCACTGGCCCGCTCGCTGGCCCCGCGCCCGCGGGTGCTGCTGCTCGACGAACCGCTCACCGGCCTCGATGCCGAATTGCACCAGCGCCTCGCCGGCGACCTTGCCACCGTGCTGCGCGGCACGGGCACCACCGCAGTGCTGGTGACCCACGACGCCGACGAGGCGGCTGCGATCGCCGACCGCACGGTACTGCTGGCAAGCTGAGGCGATGACCACAGCGCCCGTCCGCATTGGGTTCCTCGGCGCTGGGCTGATCGCCACCTATCACTCGCAGATGCTCACCGCGAGTGGTGCAGAGGTGGCGCGCGCCGGTGTGTTCGACCCCGATCGGGAGCGCGCCAAGTCGTTCGCCGCGGCGAGTGGGCACCACCCGGTGAACAGCGAGCAGGAGCTGATCGACGGCAGTGACGCGGTGTACATCTGCACCTGGACCAGCGAGCACGCCCGCCAGTTGCAGGCGGCGGTGGCGGCCGGTCGGCACGTGTTCTGCGAGAAGCCGCTTGCCTTCGATGCGGTGCAGGCGGCGGCGATGGCTGCCACCGCCGATGCCGCGGGGGTGACCCATCAGGTGGGCCTGGTGCTGCGCCACTCGCCCGCTTACTTGTGGGCCCGGCATCTGGCGCACGACCCGGCCGCAGGAGGGGTGATGAGCGTCGTGTTCCGCGACGACCAGTTCATCCCCGTGCAGGGGCAGTACGCGAGCACTTGGCGTGCCGCTCGCGACAAGGCCGGCGCGGGCACGCTGCTCGAGCACAGCATCCACGACGTCGACATGCTGCGCTTCCTGGTGGGCGAAGTGAGCACGGTGAGCGCGTACACCGCCAACTTCCACGGCCACGACGGCATCGAGGATGTCGCCACCGCCGTGCTGCGCTTCGCCGACGGCGCGGTGGGCACGCTCAACAGCGTGTGGCACGACAACCTCGCCCGGCCGAGCCTGCGCCGGGTGGAGGTGTTCTGTGCTCGGCGGCAGGTGGTGATCGAGGGTCACGACTGGTTCGGGCCGGTGAGCTGGATCGACAGCGACGGCACGGAGGGATCGTTGTCGGGCGGCGAGTTGGTCGAGGCGGTGGCCCCGCTGCGCGACGGGGCGGGCATCAACCCCGACGGCGACTTCGTGCGCGCCGTGCAGCAACGACAGCCGGCGGCCCCCGATCTGCACACCGCGGTCGCCGCCCACCGGGTGGTCGACGCGATCTACGCCTCGGCCGCGGCCGGCGGGGCGGCGGTGACGGTGCCGTCGTGAACGATGCGCCGCGGCCCGCGGGCGAGGTGGTGGAACTGACCGCAGCCGACACGCATCCGCTGCGCCTGGCCGTGCTGCGCCACGACACGCCGACGCGCGAGGTGAGCTTCGCCGAGGACGACTGGCCGGGCGTGCGCCACCTCGGGTGGCGCGTCGAGGGCCAGTTGGTGGCGGTTTCGACTTGGGTGCCGCGGCCACCACCCGCCGGCGTGGTGGAACTGTCCGAGGGGTCGCCGGCGGTGCAGCTACGCGGGATGGCGACGGCGCGGAGTGTGCAGGGGCGCGGCTTTGGCGGTGTGCTGCTGGAGGCGGGGTGCGCGCAGATGGACGCGGCCGCGGTGGGGCTGGTGTGGGCCAATGCCCGCGACAGCGCGCTCGCCTTCTATTGCGACCACGGGTTCACGGTGGTGGGCGCCGGGTTCGTCGATGCCAACACCCGGCTGCCCCACCACGTGATCGTGCGCCGCCTGTAACGGGTGGCTTGTCAGCGCGCCGTGGGCGAGGCTTCGCCACCGAGCGGGGCTGCGCAGCCGTGCAGCAGGCCGTTGGAGGAGATGGCGGTGTCGTGCAGCCAGGTGCGCTCGCCGTGGCGGTCGGTCAGGGTGCCGCCGGCCTCCTCCACCACCACCATCACTGCGGCGATGTCGTAGGGCGCCAGACCCACCGCGTCGACGGCCAGATCGACGGCACCCTCGGCCACCAGCATGTGCTGCCAGAAGTCGCCGAAGCCGCGGGCGCGGTAGGCCCGCTGCTGCAGGCGCACCAGTTCGTCGGTGAGCCCGAGGTCGTCCCAACCCTTGGCAAAGGTGACGCACACCTGCGCCGCTGCCAGCTCGGCGACGGTGCTCACCTGGCAACGGCGGCCGTCAGCGTGGGCACCGAGGCCCCGCGCCGCCCACCAGCGCCGACCCATCGCGGGGGCCGACACCACACCCACCAGCGGACCGTGCTCGGCGTGGGTGAGCGCGATCAGCGAGGCCCACACCGGGATGCCGCGCACGAAGTTGCTGGTGCCATCGATCGGGTCGATCACCCACCGCCACGGGCTGTCGGCGTCGCCCACCAGGCCGTGCTCCTCGCCGAACATCCCGTGCGCTGGGCGGTCGGCCAGCACCCGGTCGGCGATCATCTGCTCGCACTCTCGATCGGCCTCGGTCACCTCCGTGTGGTTGGCCTTCCAGTCGACGGCGAAGCTGCGATCGAGGTACTTGGGCAGGGTGAGCGTGTCGGCCGCATCGGCCAACTGCAGGGCGAAATGCAACTCGCGAGCGGGATCGAAGCCAGGGATGTTCACAGAGCCTCGCGGGCCGCGGCAGCGAGGCCTTCGGCGTCGAGACCGATCTGCGTCAGGATTCCTTCGGCGACGCCCTGAGGGATGAAACGCGCCGGCGTGCCCAGCACGCGCACGCATGCTTGTTGGTTGGCCGAGCTCACCAGGTCGGCGATCGCCATGCCGATGCCGCCGTCGCGGATTCCGTCCTCGGCGGTGATCACCACCTGGTGGCGAGCGGCGTCGGCAATCATCTCCGGGTCGAGCGGTGCACACGAGCGCACGTCCCACACAGTGGCGGCGATGCCCGACGTGGCGAGCAGGTCGGCGGCCTTCAGTGCTTCGGTGAGCAACTTGCCCACCGCCAGCAAGCACACCCGGCCGTCGCCATCACGAGCACGGCGCGCGTGCAGGCCGCTACCCACCTCGTGCTCGGCGACGTGCACCGCCGTGCCGCGCGGCCAGCGGATGGCCACCGGGCCGTCGTCGGCCAGGCCGATCGCGTCGTGCAGCATCACCTGCAGCTCCTCCGCGCTCGACGGGGCGAGCACGCGCATGCCCGGCACCTTGGCCAGCAGGGCCATGTCGTACACCCCGTGGTGGCTGGCACCGTCGGGGCCGGTGATGCCGGCCCGGTCGAGGCAGAACACCACCGGCAGGCGGTGCAGGGCGACGTCGTACACCACCTGATCCCAGGCGCGGTTGAGGAATGTCGAGTAGATCGCCACGACCGGGCGCAGCCCGGCGAGTGCCATCCCTGCCGCACCCGCTACTGCGTGCTGCTCGGCGATGCCGACGTCGAAGAAGCGGTCGGGGAAGCGGGCCTGGAACGGCAGCAGGCCGGTGGGGCCGGGCATCGCGGCGGTGATCGCCACCACCCGCGGGTCGGCCTCGGCCTCTTTGATGATCGCCTCGGCGAAGGCCTGGGTGTAGCCGGTGACCACCGCCGGTGGTGGGCCGATAATTGGGTCGAACACCGGCGCGTCGTGCAGGTGCTTCTCGTCGTCGTCTTCCGCGGGCGGGTAGCCGCGGCCCTTCTGGGTGAGCACGTGCACCACGATCGGCCCCTCTGCCGACAGCACCTCCGCGTTGCGGAAGGTGCGCTCGAGCTCTTCGATGTCGTGGCCGTCGACCGGACCGACGTAGCGCACCCCCAGCGCCTCGAAGAACGAAGGCGGCTGCAAGAACTCGCGCACAGCGGCCTTCAACGCCTCGACGCCCTTTTCCGCCTGCGGGCCGACGTACGGCAGGTCGCGCAGGAAGCGCTCGAGCTTGCGTTGGCGACGCACGTAAACCGGGTTGAGGCGGATGCTGGTGAGGCCGTGGGCCAAGCGTTCGGTGATGCGATCGGGCAGGCTGGGATGGTCGATGCTCACCAACGTGGGGTTCGAACTGCCGGAGGTGAGGTTGCTGATCGTCGGCGCATAACTGCGGCCGTTGTCGTTGAGGACGATGATCACCCGCTGCCTGCTGTGGCCGATGTTGTTCAGCGCCTCGTAGGCCATGCCGCCGGTGATGCCGCCGTCGCCGATGACGGCGACGATGTGGCGCAGTTCGTTGGCGCCGAGACCGCGACCGACAGCCAGTCCGTAGGCGTAGGAGAGCGAGGTCGACGCATGGCTGTTCTCGATGACGTCGTGCGCGCTCTCTTCGCGGTTCGGGTATCCAGACAGTCCGCCCGGCTGGCGCAGACGCTCGAAGCCCGCTTGGCGGCCGGTGACGATCTTGTGCGCGTAGGCCTGGTGCCCGGTGTCCCACAGGATCGCGTCGGTGGGCGACTCGAACACGCGGTGCAGAGCGAGGGTGAGCTCGACAACGCCCAGGTTGCTGCCCAGGTGGCCGGCGTTCTCGGCCACGGCGCGCACGATGAAGTCTCGGATCTCGCCGGCGAGGTCGTCGAGTTCCGGGTAGCTGAGTTGGCGCAGGTCGGCAGGTTGCCGGATCTCGTCGAGGCCCATAGCGAGGAACTCACGCTACCGGCCTCCGGCACGCCGATAGCACCGGAGGTCTGGAACACTGGCGCGATGAACGACAACGCCCAGCAGGTGGCCCAAGAGGTCGCCAAGCAGGTTGACGGTCACGCCGGCCAACAGGCGGTCGCGGCGATGATGGCCTTCGGCACCGACACGATGTTCACCCTCAACGGTGGCCACATCTGGCCGTTGTACGACGCGGCCCGCGACCAGGGCATGAAGGTGGTCGACACCCGCCACGAGCAGACCGCCACCTTCGCCGCCGAGGCCTACGCCAAGCTCACCCGCCGCCCCGGCCTGGCCGCGCTCACCGCCGGGCCGGGCATCACCAACGGCGTTTCGGCGATCACGTCTGCGTGGTTCAACGGCGCCCCCGTGGTGGTGCTCGGTGGTCGTGCCCCCGAGCTGCGCTGGGGCTCAGGCTCGCTGCAAGAGTTCGACCACGTGCCCGTAGTGGCGTCGATCACCAAGTCGGCCGCGACGGTGAAGGATGCCACCAAGGCCGGCGAGATGGTGCACGTCGCGGCGCGCCTGTCGCTCACACCGCACCGCGGGCCGACGTTCCTCGACTTCCCGCTCGACGTGTTCGGACCGGCGGCGGGCGCGGTGCCTGAGGTCGACGCGGGCATCGGCCGCGGCGCGACCCCCGACCCGGACGAGGTGGCCGACCTGGCCGTGCGCATCGCCCGCGCCGAGCGGCCGGCATTCATCGTCGGCAGTGATGCCTACTGGGACGGCGCCTGGGAGTCGCTGCGCGCCGCCGCCGAGCACCTGCACGTGCCCTGCTTCTTCAACGGGTTGGGTCGCGGCATGCTGCCCGCCCGCCACGAGTTGGCCTTCCTGCGCACCCGCGGGCTGCTCAAGGCGCGGGCCGACCTGGTGGTGGTGTGGGGCACACCGCTCGACTTCCGCCTCGGCTTCGGCCGCTTCGGCGACGCGCAGGTGGTGCACGTCGTCGACGCCGACAGCCAGCGCGCCACCCACATCGAGGTGCCCACCGTGGCCGGTGACATCGATCGCGTGCTGCGCGGCCTGCTCGACCATCCCGGCGCCCGCGTCGGCCACGAGGCATGGGTGGCAGAGCTACGAGCGGCGGAGGAGATCGGCCGGGTCGACGACGCCGAACTGCTCAGCGCCGATTCGGCGCCGATCAGGCCGAGCCGCATCTACGGCGAGCTCGGCCGCCGCTTGGCCGACGACGCGGTGGTGATCTGCGATGGCGGCGACTTCGCCAGCTACGCGGGCAAGTTCGTCGAGGTGCAGCAGCCCGGTTGCTGGCTCGACACCGGGCCGTACGGGTGCCTCGGCAATGGCCCCGGGTATGCCATCGCGGCGCGCACCGTGCGCCCCTCGAGTCAGATCGTGCTGCTGCTCGGCGACGGCGCGGCTGGGTTCAGCCTGATGGACGTCGACTCGCTGGTGCGCCACCAACTGCCGGTGGTGATGGTGGTGGGCAACAACGGCATGTGGGGTTTGGAGAAGCACCCGATGCAGATGATCTACGGCTGGGACATGGCGTGCGATCTGCAGCCCGGGCTGCAGTACGACAAGGTGGTGTCGGCCCTCGGCGGCGCGGGCGAAACCGTGGCCGACCCGACGCAGATCGGCCCCGCGCTCGACCGCGCCTTCGCCGCCGGTGTGCCGTACATGGTGAACGTGCTCACCGACCCCGACGACGTCTACCCCCGCACCAGCAACCTCGGCTGACCGCCACGCGGCGTGCCGTGCTGTGCCGTGCCGTTCCGTGCCCATGCCCAAGTTGGCGTTGAGTCGGGCCGGGGCCGTGGCTGATCGCCAACTTGCGTCGCCGCCAGTCGCAATAGCATCAATCCTGTGCCGCACGCCTCGCTATCGGACTCGCGCTATGACGTGCGCGCGCTCGACGAGTCGACGTGGCCCCACTTCGCCGCGCTCGTCGAGCGCTGCGATGCCTTTCCCAGTGGCTGCTGGTGCATGGGCTTCCACCCCGAAGGCCTCGTGAAGGGTGACCGAGAGCTGAATCGCGAGCGCAAGTACCAGCGGGTGTGTGCCGGTACTGCTCACGCAGCGCTCGTGTTCGAGGGTGCCGACTGTGTGGGCTGGTGCCAGTTCGGGCCGGCAGCGGAGTTGCCGCGCATCAAGAGCCGGGCCGAGTACGAGCGCACTGCGATTGCCCAACCATCTCAGTGGCGCATCGCCTGCTGCTTCGTGGTCAGGGGCCATCGCCGCCAGGGAGTGGCGACCTCGGCGCTCGCCGGGGCACTCGCACTGATCGCCGGGCTCGGCGGCGGCACGGTGGAGGGTTACCCCGAGCCGGCGGGCGCGGTGCCCGCAGGATTCCTGTTCAACGGCGCGCTGTCCACCTACGAAGCACTCGGCTTCACCCGCGATCGCATGATCGGCAAACACCGCTGGGTGGTCACCACCGTGGTTCCCCCGGCGGCTCCGGGTCGGCGCCAGGGCCCAAGTCGGCGTTGACCCCGGGCCAGGGCCTGGCCCAACGCCAAGTTGCACGCCGCCGCCCCAAGTCGGCGTTGACTCAGGGCCGCGACCTGACCCACCGCCAACTTGCACGTGGGGCCAACTCGGCGCTGGCGCAAGCCGCAGCACCGTCCGAACGCCGACTTCGCGGGGGCTGCCTTGGGTCGGCGGTGAAGTCGGGCGCTGCCGAGTGTGACTGCCGACTTGGATCGGTATGGTCGGCCGCAGCCTCCCCCAAGGATCCATCCAACGCGGAGGCTGAACGATGCCCCCATTCGACGGAACACTGGCCAGTTGGTTCCGCGACCATCACGGCATTGCCGACACGGCCGCATTGTCCCTACTCGGTCTGAGCCCTGACCAACGACAACGGCTCGTTCACCAAGGCGTGCTCGAGGTGCTCTTCGAGGGGGTCTACCACCTCACGTCGACACCACTCGACTTCGAGGGGCGCTGCGCCGCAGTGTGCGCAGCCGATCCATCCCTGGTGTTGTCGTGCTTCACCGCCGGGAGTCTCGAAGGCCTGCGGCGCTGCGGCAGTGAGTTCATCCACGCCACGACGGATCGCACCACCAAGCCGGTCGGGCCGCGCGTGAAGGTGCACCGTACGCGCGTGCTGCCCGACGAACACATCGTCACCAGGTGTGACGGCATCCGGCTGACCAACCCTGAGCGCACCTTCTTCGATCTCGCCAAGCACGTGAGCGACCTGACCCTGATCTCCGTCGGCGAACAGATCATCAAGGAGGGTTTGGCAACCTACGAGTCTCTCGCGGCAACAGCGCAGTCGTTGTCGTCACGCGGCCGCCCGGGAAGTGGGCGGGCGTTGAGGGTGCTCGACTCGCGGTCGCCAATCGGTGCTGCCGCCGAGTCGCACGACGAGGTGCGGTTGCTCGCCGCGCTCCATCGTGCCGGTCTGCGGGGCTTCGTCCGCCATCCTCCCGTGACGCTGCTCAACGGGAGGGTGATTCACCCCGACCTCGGCGATCCGCGCGTCGGCTTCTACGTCGAGGTCGACCATCACACGTGGCACGACCAGTCGGCGACGATCGACATCGACAACGAGCGAGATCGGCAGGTCAGGCTGGTCGGCGGCGAAGTGGAACGGGTGACCAACACCCGCCTGGACGCCGATCTCGGCGGCGTGGTCGCCGACATCATCCGCCTCTACTCCCGCCGCGTTTCCCAAGTCGGCATTGAGTCGGGCCGGCGCCCGGCCTGAACGCCAACTTGTGCTGGGGTCGGGGCAAGTCGGCGTTGAGGCCGGGCCTGGCCCTGGCTCAACGCCGACTTACACACGGGCGCGCCCGGCGGGGGTCAGCAGCCGGAGCCGGGGGCGGGGATGATCTCGCCGGTGGGGGAGAGGTCGAACAGCGTCGACTCGCTGACCAGGTAGTCGGGCACCAGCGCGGCCTCGGAGGCGGGGGGAGCGCCTTCGAGCAGCTCGTAGCTGGTGACGGCCAACTCGAACATCTCCCGCTCGGTGGCGCATGTGACCGAGTTGGCATTGCCGGTGTCGATCGGCGCCGGTGGCTGCGTCTGGCCGGGCACGGTGGCCACCGCCGCGGTGGTGGAGGTGGAGATGGCTCGCGCGCCGTCCTTCACCGTGTCGCAACCGACGCCGAGCACACCTGCCAAACCCGTCAGGATGACAACCGCAACACTCGATCCAACTGTCTTCATCGTGCCGCCTCCAGCAAGCGCTCGACATCCACAACTGCCCGGGTGACCTCACCCACTGCCACTTCCCCACGTTCATCGGCGGCCGAGACCGCGAACGTGAGCCGCCGTCCCTCCACCCGGGTCGACACAGCCTGCGCGGTCACCTCCCGCCCCACGGCCGTTGGCCGCGAGTGGTCGAGCACCACGCGTGTGCCGACAGTGGTGCTGCCCGCGGCCAGGCACCCGGCCACTGCCGCGCATGTGGCCTGCTCACACAGCGCGACCAGACGCGGTGTGGCCAGCACCGGCACGCTGCCCGAGCCGAGCGCAACAGCGGTGTCGGCCGCGCCCACCGTCAACGTCGCCGCGCCGGTGAGCCCGATCTCGATCGTCACGCCCGGCACGCTAACCGCCCCGGCCGCGCCCCGCGGGGTGCTGGGTAGGCTGCCCGCCGTGATCGACCAAGACGTGGTGCAGCGAGTGTTGACGCGAGCGGTGCGTACGGGTGCCGACTTCGCCGAGGTGTACGCCGAGGACAAGCGATCGACGGCACTGTCGTTCGACGACGGCAAGGTCGAACAGGTCACCAGCGGCCGCGACCGCGGTGCAGGCATCCGGGTGGTGAAAGGCGACACCACCGGCTTCGCGCACACCTCCGATCTGAGCGAAGCGGGCCTTGTCGCTGCGGCCGAAGCCGCTGCCGCGGCCGCCGCGCAGGGCGACGGGGGCACCCGCACCATCGCCCTCACCCGCGGTCCCGAGCGACGGGTGAGCCCGGTAGAGCAGTATCCCGACGACGTCGCCAAGGCCGACAAGGTGGCCCTGTTGCTGCGCATGGACGATGCCGCTCGCGGCGCGGGCGCAGCGATCGTGCAGGTGAGCGCCAGCTACGCCGACAGCCGCAAGCGGATCATGGTGGCCAACACCGACGGCGTGTTGGTGAGCGACGAGCAAGTGCGCACTCTGGCCCGGGTCACTGCTGTCGCCGACGGCGACTCGGGCATGCAGACCGGCTACCAATCGAACGGCCTGGCCAAGGGCTTCGAGTTGTTCCGCGAACTCGACGTCGACGAGATGGGGCGCGAAGCGGCACGGATCGCGCTCACCAAACTGAAGGCACGCCCGGCGCCGAGCGGGGCGATGCCGGTGGTGATCAAGCAGGGCAGCGGCGGAGTGCTGTTTCACGAGGCCTGCGGACACGGCCTGGAGGCCGACATCATCGCCAAGGGCGGAAGCGTGTACCGCGGCAAGATCGGCGAGTTGGTGGCGTCGCCGCTGGTGACGCTGGTCGACGACGGCACGATGGCGGGCGAGTGGGGCGCGATCGGCTACGACGACGAAGGCCACCCCAGCCAGTACAACGTGCTGATCGAGAACGGCGTGCTCACCGACTACATGTGGGACTACCTGCGGGCGCGCAACGAGGGCCACGCGCGCAGCGGCAACGGCCGTCGGCAGAGCTACCAGCACCTGCCGATGGTGCGCATGACCAACACATACGTGCTCAACGGCAGCGAAGAGCCCGACGACATCGTGCGGGCCACGGAGAGCGGCGTGTACGTCGCCAAACTCGGTGGTGGCAGCGTCAACACCGCCACCGGCGACTTCGTCTTCGGCATGACCGAGGCCTACCTCATCGAGAACGGGCAGATCACCGAGCAGCTGCGCGAGGGCAACCTGATCGGCAACGGCCCGGCGGTGCTGCGCGACATCGACCTGTTGGGCAACGACTTCGCGATGGGCAGCCCTGGCACGTGCGGCAAGGATGGCCAAGGCGTGCCCGTCGGCGATGGCCAGCCGACACTGCGCGTCAAGTCGCTCACCATTGGGGGTACCGCGTCATGAGCGCAGCGAGTGCAGTGAGCGCAGCGAGCGGGTCGGAACAGCTGCTGGAGATCGCCGATCGGGTCGTCGCCCAGGCCAAGAGCGGTGAGGCGGTGGAGGCCTTCGTCAGCCGCGACTGGGAGACCGACGTGCGCGTGTACGAGGGCGAGGTCGAGCACTTCGTCAGCGCGGAGAGCGCGGGCATCGGTATCCGCGTGATCCGCGACGGCCGCACCGGGTTCGCCTACGCAGGCACGCTCGACCCGGCAGCGATCGCCGAGGTGCTGGCCGAGGCCCGCGACAACGTCGAGTTCGGCACCCCCGACGAGTGGGCCGGCCTGGCCGAACCCGACGGTGTTGCCGTGGTCGAACAGGAGCTGTGGAGCGATGCCCTGGCCACCTTCCCGACGGCGCGCAAAATCGAGTTGGCCAAGGAGTTGGAGCAGCTCACGCTGGCGGCCGACGCCCGCGTGCGCGCAGAGGAGTCGAACTACGCCGATGGCGCGGTCGAGATGGCGGTCGCCACCACCACTGGTATCCGCCGCCACGGTCGCGAGAACGGCTGTTACCTGTCGGTGGGCACGCTCGCCGACGACGGCGACGAGACACAGACCGGCTTCGGCTTCACCGTCGGGCGCTCGCCTGCGCAGTTCGACCCCGGCAAGGCTGCGCGCGATGCCGCCGATCGCGCCACCCGCTTGCTCGGGGCCACCAAGCCGGCCAGCAAGCGTGTCACCGTCGTGCTCGATCCGTTCGTCACCGCGATGTTCCTCGAGGTGATCGCCAGCACGCTAAATGGCGAGGCCGTGGCCAAGGGGCGCAGCCTGTTCAAGGATCGACTCGGCGATCAGGTGGCCAACCCGCTGGTGACGCTGGTCGACGATCCGACCAACCCGCTCGCATACACCGCCACCGACCTCGATGGCGAGGGTCTCGCCGCGCGCCGCAACGCGCTGCTCGAGGGCGGCGTGCTGCGCCGGTTCGTGCACAACAGCTACAGCGCGCGCCGCCTGGGCGCGGCCAGTACGGGCAATGCGGTGCGCGGCGGGTTCAAGGGCACACCAGGTGTGGGTTGCATGGCCCTGCAGTTGCAGCCGGGCAGCCGCGATCAGGCTGCGCTCGTCGCCGACGTCGCCGACGGCGTGTTGATCCAGGAGGCACAGGGCCTGCACTCGGGGGTCAACCCGATCAGCGGTGACTTCTCCGTCGGCGCGGCGGGTCTCACCATCACCAATGGCACGCTCGGGGCACCGATCCGCGAGTTCACCATCGCCTCCACGCTGCAGCGCATGCTGCTCGACGTGGTGGAGGTGGGCAATGACGTCGATTGGCTGCCGATGAGTGCCGCCGGGGTGAGCCTGGTGATCGCCGACGTAACCATGTCGGGCGCCTGACCTGGCTCAGACCAACAGGTTCAGACGACTTGCCGCAACGGTGACTTGTGCCGTCTGACCCCATGTGAGGGAGAGGGCGTCGCCTTCGATGCCATCGCCGAAGATCACCAGGTCAGACTCGGCGGTTACACGCAGTTGTTGTCTCTCATGGACGAGTCCCTGAGTGTGCTTGGTGCCGGTTGCTGGCGAGGGCCAGGCCTCACGCACGAACCAGCTCAGGGCGGCCGCTTCGGGACCCGGCAGCGTCACTGAACTGTTGCGCTCCTCCCAGGCAGAACGACACCAGCCGGTCGCGCCGGTACCGGTACCCACGAGCAATCCGGACGAAGACTGCCGTTCGGTGGATCCTTCGGGGGTCTGCAGCACATAGCGGGCCGACTGGTGCGAGTGATGACCGACATACACCTCGTTCAACGCGGTGAGTCCCTGGCCGTCGTCGAGGGCAGCCGACACCATCGTCCGGGACTGGATGACGGTGTCGCTACTCGGAGCGACTGCCTTGCGCAGCAACGCGCCGACTGCTTGTGGCGCATGGCGGACAAGCACTCCGGGATTGCGCTCGGGTTCGGGGTTGATGCCCACGACGATCTGGCCCGTCAGGTACTTGGCGACATTGGCCACCAGCCCGTCCTGGCCGACGGCGACGATTACGTCCTCCGGTCCGAACACGAACCGGCTGAGGTCACCGCGCTCCACCTCACCGCGTCGCCAATCGAGCGGAATCGCAGCCAACACCTCTTGCGCCGCCCCCCGCTGCGCAGCGTGACGATGTTCCACCTCGTCGAGTGTGCGCTCGCGCTGGGCGAGGAAGAAGCCCATCTGGCGGCGCGTGCTGTGTCGGGCGATGAGTTCTTCGTACTCAGTGCGGCGGTAAACCACCACGACCCGCGGGGGAAGCCCCACTATGCCTCCGGCGTACTACCGCGACCGGTCAGCGCAGTGATGAGCGGACTCAGTACGTCGGGGGTGAGGTTCAGTGTGCCGATGTTCGGCAGGCTGCTGGCCAGTTCCTTCACCGCGAGAGCGAAGATGATCGCGGTCTCGATGTCGCTGTACGCGCTCAGCCGAGCAGCTTCGGCCTCGCCCTCGGCGGCACCGAGCACGCGAGTCGCGTCGGCTTTGGACTCGGCAAGCAATCGCTCGGTAGCGGCGCGGGCCTCGGCCTGGATTCGTTCAGCAGCCACCTGTTCCGTGGATCGCTTGCGTTCGTTGGCACCCTGTTGCTCGACAAGCTGCTCCTCCCGTTTGGCCAGCTCGATCTGGTTCTGCAACTCATTCTCGGCGATGGCCCTCTCGCGT
>CAUJEE010000008.1 GCA_963169215.1 Actinomycetota bacterium | reverse complement strand
GACCGCAAGAAGATGTCGAAGAGCAAGGGCAACACGGTCACCCCGCTGAATCTGCTCGAGCAGTACGGCACCGATGCGGTGCGCTACTGGGCTGCCAGCGGCCGTCCTGGTGTCGACACCGCTTTCGACGAGGGGCAGATGAAGATCGGTCGCAAGTTGGCCACCAAGCTGCTCAACGCGAGCAAGTTCGTGCTCGGCTTCGACGCGCCGCCGGCGGGCACGGTGCCCAGCGAGCCGATCGACCTGGCGATGTTGGCCAGGCTCGATGCTGCCATCGACGAGGCGACTGCCGCGTTCGACGGGTTCGATTACGCACGCGCGTTGGAAGCCACCGAGGCGTTCTTCGGGTGGTTCTGCGACGACTACGTCGAACTGGTGAAGGGGCGGGCCTACGGCGGTCACGGCCTCGGCGGTGCGGTGTCGGCACAGGCCGCCTTGCGCGAGGCGCTGTCGACGATCCACCGCCTGTTCGCCCCGTTCGTCCCCTTCGTCGCCGAGGAAGTGTGGTCGTGGTGGCAGGCCGGATCGGTGCATGCCCAGGCCTGGCCGATCGCCACCGCCCGCGGCGGCGACGCGTCGCTGATCGATCCGGTGGGCGAGGTGCTGGCCACCATCCGGCGCACCAAGACCGAGGCCAAGGTCAGCCAGAAGGCGCCCGTGGCGCAGGCGGCGGTCACAGCGCCGGCGGCACAGTTGGCGGCCGTCGAGGCCGTCCGGGTCGACCTGTGCGATGCCGGCACAGTCGCCGAATTGATCCTCACCGAGGGCACCGAGGGCGCCGCGCTCACCTGTGCGGTCACCCTGGCCGAGGCCGACTGAGGTTCGTTAGCGTGGCACCCATGCGCAGGCTGGTGGTTACGGCGTTGGCGATGATGCTCGTCGCCGGTGGCGCTGTCGTCGCGCCCCGCGGCTCCATTGCCGTCGCAGGTGATCCCGACTCGAGCATCGAGGTCGCCGACAGGGGCAGCGTCGAGCAGATCGACACCACTCTGCCCCCACCCGACACGGGCAGCGGGCGGCGAGCCGTGTTCTCCATCGGCCAGCAGCGGGTGTGGGTCTTCGCCGACGACACCACCATCATCCGCACCTTCCTCGTGTCGGCCCGCCTCGACATGCCCAACGTGGGCACCTACAGCGTCACCTCCCGCTCGGCCTACACCTGCAGTTCCGACCACCGCACAGTGTGCATGCGCTACATGATCCGCTTCACCAAGGGCCCTGGTGGCGACAACATCGGCTTCCACGAGATCCCTCGCGACACCGCTCTGCCCGGCGACCCGTGGGTGCAGACCGTCGACCAACTCGGCCAGCCGCTGTCGTCGGGCTGCCTGCGCGAGAGCACCGCCGACGCCGAGTTCATGTGGGCCTGGGCGCCGGTGGGCACCAAGGTCGTCGTCATCGCCTGAGACCGACCCCGACGCCACCGGCGCGGGGGTGGCAGGTAACCTTGGCGAGCCATGGACTACTCCCCCCCCGTCCGAAAGGAGCGGCCCACCGCCGCCCAGCGGCCACGTCACACCAACGCCCAACGCGCAGTGCTCGCGCTGAACGTCTTCGTCGTCTTCGGTTGCGTCGCCGGGGCCACGGCGCTCGTCTACGGCAAGACGGAGCTCGACAGTCGGTTGCAGACCTCGAAAGCGGAAGTGCAGACGACGCTGGCGACCGCTCCATCAACGCTTGTCGCTGGGCAGAGCACGCTGGCCACCGTGCCGGCCGAGACCTTTCCGCCGGCCGACCCGCAGGCGCAGAACTTCCTCATCACCGGCAGCGACACAAACGCCTGTGTCGACGCCGGCTCTCCGTGGTCGGGGGCGGCCGACCCGGCCCGAGAGTCGTTCGGTGCGCGTAGCGACACGATCATGGTCATCCGCGTTGACCCTGCCACCCGCGCGGCAGCGGTGCTGTCGTTCCCCCGCGATCTGTGGGTGAAGATCCCCGGCAAGAGCAACAACCGCATCAACGCGGCCTACGTCAAGGACGACTACACCCTTCTCGCGCAGACGCTGTACGACAACTTCGGCATCGTCGTCGACCACTACCTACAGGTCGACTTCTGTGCATTCAAGAAGATCGTCGAGGCCGTAGGAGGTGTGGCGGTGCCGTTCGACACGCGGGTGATCGACTCCCACGTCGGGCTCGACGTGCCCGCTGGGTGCCACACCTTCACCGGCGACGAGGGTCTTGCCTACGTGCGCTCGCGGCACCTCACCGCTGTCGCCGCTGACGGCACCAAGACCCAGGACCGTGCCTCTGACCTCGGTCGCATCTCGCGCCAACAGGACTTCTTGCGTCGCGTATTGCAGAAGGCGCTCGACAAGGGTCTCTACAACCCGAGCGTCGCCCGCGCGCTGATCGAGGAGCTGCAGACCAACATCGTCACCGAGCAGGGTTTCACCATCGACGACATGTTGATGTTCGCCGGGGTGATGCGCGATGTCGCCCCCGAATCGATCCGCACGTACCAGATCCAGTCGTACGGCAAGACCATCGCCGGCAGTTCGGTGCTGGTGCAGACCAAGAACGAGCGCAACACTTCTATCCTCGCGGTGTTCCAGGGCACGGCGCCGCTGGCGATGGCGCCGGTGGGCGATGACGGCTCAGACAGCACGGTGGCTGGCGGCACCGGCCCGGTTGATGGTGCGGCGACGACCACGACGGCGGTGATCACCGGACCCGACGACTACCTGGTGGGCGACATCGTGCCCTCCAAGGACATCCGCTGCTGAGCGGTCAGTAGCCTTGAGCGACATGGAACCCAACGAGCCTGCCGACCCTGCGCCTTCGGCCCAGCCGCGCCGCAACCGCCACACGCGAGCGCAGCGCACGATCCTCGCGATCAACGTCGTGCTGGCAGTCGTGTGTCTCGCCGCTGCGATCGGATTGGTCTATGGCAAGCACGAACTCGATGGTCGGCTGCAAACGGCGAAGGTCGTGGTGTCGACGACCACCGCCACCACCGTGCCGCGTACCACCGACGCGGTGACCGGCAGCACCGAGCTGGTTGTGGTCGAGAGCACCTTCCCGCCGGCCGATCCGCAGGCGCAGAACTTCCTCATCGCCGGCTCGGACAACAACCCCTGCGTCGACCCCGACTCACCATGGGCCGGTGCCGCGGATTCCTCCCGAGAGTCGATCGGCAGTCGCAGCGACGCAATCATGGTGTTCCGTGTCGATCCCGTATCTCGCGGCGCGGCGATCCTCTCGTTCCCGCGCGACCTGTGGGTGCGCATTCCCACCAAAGGCAACGGTCGCATCAACACGGCTTATGTGAAGGACGACTACTCGCTGCTCGCGCAGACGCTGTACGACAACTTCGGCATTGTCGTCGACCACTACATCCAGATCGATTTCTGTGCCTTCAAGCGCATCGTCGACGCGGTGGACGGCGTGGCCGTCCCGTTCGACAACCCCATCCGCGACCGTGCGGTGGGACTTGAAGTGGCGCCAAAGCCGGGGGAGGCGCTTCCCTTCTGCCACACGTTCAACGGTGACGAGGCACTCGCCTACGTGCGCTCGCGCCACCTGAAGTGGATCGACGAGGACGGCAAGAGCCATGAAGACCTTGCGTCCGACTTCGGTCGTATCACCCGTCAGCAGGACTTCTTGCGCCGCGTCCTGCAGCGCGCGCTCGACAAGGGGTTGATCGACCCGAAGGTGGCGCGCGGCATCATCGAGTCGCTGCAGACCGACATTGTCACCGAATCGGGCTTCACCGTCGACGACATGCTGATGTTCGCTGGATTGATGCACGACGTGGCACCGAGCAGCATCCGCACCTATCAGGTGGAGAGCACCAGCGCCAACGTCAGTGGGTCGTCGGTGCGGATGCCCGCGCTGAAGGGCGAGAACATGAAGGCGATCCTCGCCATCTTCCAGGGCAAGGCACCGCTCTACGGTGCCCCCGAGGAGCCGGTGATAGTCGATCCGACCGGCACCAGCACCGCCTCCACGGTTGCCGGACCGACGTCGACAGTGGTGCAGCCGGAGGAGAACCTGAAGGGGCAGATCATCCCGCCGCGCGAGGTGCAGTGTTGATCGACCAGTGGTCGTCACGTTTCACGCCGTACGCTGCAATGCCCGGCTGATCACGTCGGCGATCTGCGCCGGGCCGGCCACTGCGTAGAAGCGGGCCCCGACGCTGGCGGCAAACTGGCGGGCCTCGCTGTCGTCGCTCTCCGGGGCGAGCACAACCAGCTCGTCGCACGCGCGTGCCGCAACCGCAGGGTCGTCGCCGGCGGTGCTGCGGCAGTCGCTGAGCAGCACGGCCAGCTTGCGACCGGCGGTGCTGCGGGCCAACTGGCCGCCCGCTTCCCGGAGCGCCGCTGCGAGGTCGGTGGTGCCGAAACCACGCAGCGCGAGCAGGTCGTGCACCACGCCCTCTGCGGCTCGAGTTGTGGTCTGTCCCTTGGCCACCAGCACGTCCTGACCGAAGGCGAGCACGCTGTAGTCGGTGGGCGCGCGCATCGCCACCGCCGCCGCGGCGAGGGCCGCGTTGGCCAGTGCCTTGCCGCCCATCGACCCGCTGCGGTCCACCACCAGACAGAGCGCGGTAGTGGGCCGCACCCAGGATCGCACCCGCAACGCGGCAGCGTCGGGTGAGCCGGCACGGCCGGAGAGCAACGCGTCGAGGCTCGCGTCGAGGTCGATGTCGCCCGCATCGGGCGAGTAGGGCATGGCCCGCATGCGGCCGACCCCACGCTTGTGCCCGGGGGAGCGGGCCAAGTCGAAGAACAGCTTGCCGGCGAGGTGCCGAGCCAGCTCGCGCAGCCCGCGATCTGTGGCACCGGCCAGATCGGCGAGCAGCGCCAGTGCGGCGTCTGGGTCGTCACCCATCGCCGCGGCGAATGCCTCCTCGTCGAGCATCCCCACCTCGGGCGACACCTGCTCGAAGCGCTGGTGACGTTCGAGTTCGCGGCGCGACACCGTGCGCCGCGCCGAATGCGCCACTTGCGCGGCGACCTCTTCACCTTCCTTGGCCCGAGGTGGTGTCAGCTCGCGTCGGCCCCGCTCGGGGCCCCCGCTTTTCCCGCCGCGCCGCCCGCCGTGTCGCCTGGGCTGGTCGTGGTGAACACCTGCGACCACAGTTGGCGAACGATGTCGTCGGCCGAGAGCGCGCTGCCCTCGCGCACGCGCAGTCGTCCGCTGAGGGCCACCAGCGCGGCATCGAGCCCGACCGTCGAATCGACCACGGGCAGACCGCGCAATGGCGCCAACCGCTCGGCGACGGCCACCGTGTCGATCGCGCCGCGCACCGATGAACCGACCCGCACTTCGGGGTGCTCGCGGCTGCGACGGACCACCTCGACCACCCGCTGCAGCCAACCGGCGTCGATCGTGTCGATCGTGTCGACCGTGTCGACCGTGTCGGTGGTGTCGATCGTCGCCAGCGCGGCGCGCACGATGGCCACCTCGTCGTCGGCGTCCTGATAGCCGACGGCCACCCGACAGACACGGTCGTAGATCGCCGCCGAGATGCGGGCCGTACCGATCGCATCGAACGGATTCATCGCCGCCACCAGCCGGAAGCCGTCGCTGGCCGCCACCCGCCCGAGGCGGGGCACGTGCAACTCGCGCTCGCTCATCACCGTGATCAGCACGTTGAGCGTCTCTTCCGGGATGCGGTTGATCTCCTCCACGTACAACAGCGATCCGTCGCGCATCGCTGTCACCAATGGCCCGTCCTCGAACACCTCGGCGTCGTAGCCGGAGGTGAGCACGCGGGCCGGGTCGAAGTGCCCGACCAGCCGCGCCGGGGTGAGCTCGGCGTTGCCCTCGACGAACTCGAAGCCGAGGGCCAGTTCGCCCGCCACCGCGCGCAGCAGCGTGCTCTTGCCCGTGCCCGGCGGCCCTTCGATCAGCACGTGGCGCCCGGCCGCGAGCGCGGCGACCACCAACTCGACCTCGCGGGCGCGGCCCACCACCCGGGCGAGCACACGCGGCACCAGCGCGGCCGGGTCGTTGATCACGGCATCAGCCACCGCTCAGTGCTCGTAGACGAGCACACCGCGGATGTTCTTGCCCTCGTACATGTCCTTGTACCCCTGGTTCACTTCTTCCAGCGGGTAGGTGCGGGTGACCATGCCGTCGAGGTCGAGTTGGCCCTGGGTGTAGAGCTCCATCAGGCGGGGGATGTCGTAGCGCGGGTTGGCGCTGCCGAACAGCGACCCCACCAGTGACTTCTCGGTCAGGGTGAGCAACGATGCGGGCACGGAGATGGCCTGTTCGTGGGTGGGGTGGATGTTGACGATGACGATCTTGGCCCGCTTGCCACCGAGCCAGAACGCCTGGCCGAGAACCTCGCCGCTGCCCACGCCCATGCACATGATCACCTTGTCGAAGCCGCGGTTCCAGGTGGTGGTCTCCAGTCCGCCGAGTGCTTCCTCCACCGAGGTATGGGTGTGGGTCGCGCCCAACTCCATCGCCTTCTCGCGCTTGAACTC
>CAUJEE010000007.1 GCA_963169215.1 Actinomycetota bacterium | reverse complement strand
CTCGCGATGTGCGCGGCGATGGCCGACACCTTCGCCTTTCGGGCCTATGCGCGGGTCGAGACTGTGGGCCCGACGGCGGTCGTGTTCATCTTCACCGCCGCGCTGGGAACCGAACGCTACCGAGTAGTGGTCGCTGTGCTGTGGATCGCGGTCGCACTGGTGGTGGTGGCCGCACTCCACTTCCGCACCGCGTCCGACGACACCGCCTGGATGGGCGGCCGCCGCCTGCCGATGATGGCCGCGCTCCCGACGATGCTCATCGCCGCGGTGATCGCCGCGGCCACTGCCGGCACGGTCGCACCGCGACTGCCGGGAGCGGGCGCCGAGGCGCTGTACGACTCCCGCGGCGGCGGTGGCAGCGTCACCGAAATCCTCAGCCCGCTGGTCGACATCGGCAGCAATCTGCGCAGCCGCGGCACCCGCGAACTGTTCGTCGTCGAGTCCGACGACGGCGCGCACTACTGGCGTCTCACCGGTCTGAACACGTTCGACGGCAGGTCGTGGGAGGTGGGTGACGAACAGCTGCAGCAGCTGAGCGACGCCCGGGGCGACAGCCAATACCCCACAACAGTCAGCCGCCAGACAGTGACCATCGCCGCGCTCGGTGGCAACCTGGTTCCAAGCGCCTACCGACCGGTGAGCGTGTCACCCGACGACGTGGTTTGGGCCCCCGACTCGCAGAGCCTGGTGCTGCCTGACAGCGAACTCCAGACCGACGACCAGATCGCGATAGACACCGCGTTGGTGCGCCCGGACGCCGCCCTGCTGCGCCAGCTGGGCAGCACCCAGATCGACCAATCGCTCGTGCAACTGCCGGACGACCTGCCCGCAGTCGTCGGCACCACCGCCGCCGAAGTGGCAAGCGGCACCACCACCGCCTACGACGCGGCGATCGCGCTGCAGAACTGGTTCCGCGCCGAGTTCACCTACGACGACACGGTCGACTACTCCAACGACGGTGAGGCGATGGTCGCCTTCTTGGAGGCGCGTCGCGGCTTTTGCCAACAGTTCGCCGGCACATTCGCGGTGATGGCCCGCTCGCTCGGAATGCCGGCGCGGGTGGCGGTCGGGTTCACCCCTGGCGATCTGGGTGACGACGGCAAGTACCACGTCTACGGCCGCAACGCCCACGCCTGGCCGGAGGTGTGGTTCGACGGAGTCGGGTGGGTGGCCTTCGAGCCGACGCCCGGCCGCGGCAACGCCGATACCACCACCTACACGGGTATCGCCGCGCAACAGCAGGAGAGCCCTGCCGGCGGCGGCACCGCCGACACCCCCACGACCTCCCCGGCCATCTCGCCCATCGAAGACACGCCGACACCGCCCACCGACCCCGACGCCACCAACCCGATTCCCGCCGACCCCACCACCCCCAGCCGCTCCGAGGATGGCGGATCGGGCCTTCCCTTGGCGCTCGCGATCATTGTCGGGCTCGCCGTCCTGGCCGTGTTGTGGATGGTCGTAACGCCTCGCGTTGTACGCGCTGTGGTGCACCGTCACGACGACACGTCGACCGACAAGGTGGCCTCGGCCTGGCGCCACTCGCTCGGTGTGCTCACACTGGCCGGCGCACCCGCGGTGCGCGGTCGCACGCCACTCGAATACGCCGAGGTGGCCCACGACAGCACGGGTGTCGACCGACGGACGATCGCCGAACTGGCCCGGCTGCTCACCGCGAGCGTCTACTCCTCGACCCCCACCGACGACATCACCGTCGCTCGCTGCCAACTGCTCGCCCACGAGATCGCCGTGCAGTGCCGCGACCGAGTACCCGCGCGAACTCGCCTGCGGGCACTAGTCGACCCGCGCCTCATGCGCCGTCGCTGGACGGCGTAGACACACCCCTGGGTCGGCTGCCGGTGGGTCGGTTGCCGGTGGGTCAGTTGCCGCGTCGGCGCGGCGCAGCGCCGAAGCGGCCACGAACCGACTCGGACAGTTGGCTGAGACCGGCCTCACCGACGAGACGTACCTGTCGTTCGAGGAACAGAGCACACACGACAGCGCCCACGAACGCGGCGAACGACAGGAACGGGCTGACCGACAAGCAGGCGACGGTGAGACCGATGGCGACGATGGTGAGCAATGTCCACATCAACAGCGCCCGCCTGCTGGGCCCCTTCGGGCGGTGCAGCGTTCGCCCGAAACCAGGGTCGCGTTGAAGCTGCTCTTCGATCTGGCGAAGAATCCGTTGTTCGTCTTCCGACAGCGGCATGGCAGGCTCCGATACGTGGGCTGCCTGCATCTTCGCACGATTCACCCATGCAGACAACGCGCCACGATCAGGTCGGGTGCTGCCCGTCGGGGCCCCACTGCTGCGCGCCACGGCGCACTGGACGCAAACCAGTGGGTCCGACCGAGCTGGCCGGGCCGATCGACCGCGTGCCGAAGCGCGAGCGGATCTCGTCGACGGTGCGTTCGGCCGCACCCCACTCCTGCGTGGCCTGCTCGGCACCGTCGACGAGCAGGTCATCGATGCGCAACTGTTCGGACACCGCGACCAGATTCGACCCGCTGACCCCCAACAGCCGGACTCCGGGAGACGGATCCACCGCGGCCAACAGCGGGGTGAGCTCGCGCACTATCGCGTGCGCCGTGTCCACCGCCCCACCGAGGGTGACCGCGCGAGTGATGGTGTCGAACCCGTGGAACCTCACCTTCAGTGTGAGAGTGCGCGCTCCCGTACCTTGGCTGCGCAGACGTGCAGCTACCGCGTCGGCCAAGCGAACCAGCTCGCGCTGCAATTCGTCGGCGGTGTGTAGATCGCGCGGGTAGGTCTCCTCGTGCCCGATCGACTTCGCGCCGCGATCGGGTTCGACCGGTCGGTCGTCGCGAGCCCACGCCAGACGATGGAGATGTTCACCGTGGGCACGACCGACGGCTGCCACCAGCGCCCGCTCATCGAGGGCCGCGAGGTCGCCGACGGTGCGCACCCCGAGTCGGGCCAAGCGTGCGAGCGTCGCCGGACCGACGCCCCACAGCGCGGACACCGGCAACGGGTGGAGGAAGGCCAGTTCGTCGCCGGGCAGCACCTCCACCACTCCCCTGCCGCCAATGACCCCAGCTGGGGTGGCCGACGGCTTGGCCGCCTCTCCGGCCAGTTTGGCCAGGAACTTGCTGGGGGCGACGCCCACCGAGCAACTCAGCTCGAAGCGCTCGAGCACCTGCCCGCGGATCGACCAGGCAATGGAGACACCGTCGCCGAGCAGGCGCACCGCGCCGGTCACATCGAGGAACGCCTCGTCGAGCGACAATGGCTCGACCAGCGGGGTAGCCGCGTCGAAGACGGTGTGAACCTGCGCGCTCGCGGCCTGGTAGTGCTCGTGGTCGCCGGGCAGGAACACGGCGTGGGGACACAGACGGCGGGCCGTGGTTGACGGCATCGCCGAGCGGATTCCGTACCGGCGCGCCTCGTACGACGCGGCCGCCACCACACCGCGCTGACCTGTTCCACCCACCACAACCGGCTGGCCGCGCAGTTCGGGCCGGCGGCGCAACTCGACGCTGACGAAGAATGCGTCCATGTCGACATGCAAGATGGTGCGTGCCGGGCCCGCCACCTCACTCGACCCGTTCGACCTGGGCAGTCGCGCGTTGCGTTCCGTGCAAGACGAAGCGATATCCGGCGAGTGGCGAGCCGTTGAGCCAGTCGACCACGGGGGTGTGCACCCAAGGCGGACTGGCGTGAAGCAGCCCTGGTGCCTCGGCCATCGTCGCGTGGCGCACCTGCTCGACTATCCCGTCGGGGTCGGCGAGCACCACGTCGCCGGAAACGCTCGCCGCCTCCCATGCCTCCACCGCCAGCCGCCACCCCATGTCGGGCGCGTCGACCGTCACCGTGTAACAGCGCCCGTGCCACGACTCGACGATCAACCCGGTCTCCTCGAGCACCTCGCGAGCAAGGCCCTGCAGCAGTGTCTCGCCCCGGTCTATCACACCACCCGGCGGCGTCCACTCCACCGAGCGGTCGCGCCGGCGATTGCAGACCAACACCAGGCCGTCACCGTGGCGGATGAGCGCGCCACCGACCTGCCAGCGGCGCACGGCTCACGCACCCTCGCGACGGCGTCGGCGACGACCGCGCAGGTCGGTCACCCACAGCTTCAGCACCAACAGCAACGCCTCCTTGACGATGCCCCCCGACATCTTGGAGACGCCGTCGGTGCGATCGTGGAACGTGATCGGGAACTCGACGATCCGGCCGTCGACCCGCAGCAGGCGGTAGGTCATCTCCACCTGGAAGCCGTAGCCCTCGGCCTTCACCTTCTCGAACTCCATTCGCTCGAGCGCCGCTGCGCTGTAGGCGCGGTAGCCGGCGGTGGCGTCGTTGATCGCCAACCCGAGCACCCCCGCCGCGTAACGATTACCCCACCGCGACAGCCACCGCCGCCGCCGCGGCCAGTTGACGGTGCGACCGCCGGGCACGTAGCGGCTGCCGATGGCCAGATCGGCACCGTGCTCGACGTTGGCCAGCAGCGCCGGCAGCACCGCCGGGTCGTGAGAGAGGTCGGCATCCATCTGCACGCAGATCTCGGCACCGGCCGCGATCGCCGCCCGTAGGCCGACACGGTAGGCGTTGCCCAGGCCGTTCTTCTCTGTGCGGCGCAACACGGTGATGTGCCCCAGCTCGGCACCCAGCTGCTCGGCCCGATCGGCGGTGCCGTCGGGGCTGCCGTCGTCGACCACGAGGATCTCCACCTGCGGTGCGGCCGCGAGCACTTCGCGGCACAGCCGTTCGATGTTGTCGATCTCGTTGTACGTAGGAACCACGACCGTCGCGCGCATCGCCGCCATGCTACGGCCGACCGACCCCGCGAGGCCGTAGCCTGGAGGCGTGACCGGCTCCGAGCGTCCACTGTCGGCGTTACCCTCTCCCGCCGCCCGAGCTGCGGCCTTCGTCGCCATCCTGGTCGGTGGCCTCGCCGGCGGATTGATCGGCTACACACTCGTGCGCCTGCAGTGCGACGGTGCATGCGACACCGCCAAGGGCGTCGGTGCGTTCGTCGGCGCGGTCATCGCCGCCGCCGGGATGAGCGTGGTCGCCGTGTTGGTGTTGCGCGCCGTGGGAGAATGGCGTCAGATCGAGGCGCACGAGCGGACCGCGGCGAAGCGTTGACCACGGCGAAGCGTTGACCGACTGATGAGCGCCCCGGTCGATACCGCCGAGTTGCTGACGCTGGCCGTCCGCCTTGCCGTGGAGGCGGGCACGATGGCCGCCCAGGGGCGACGCGAGCGAGGAGTGACCTCGGCCGCCACCAAGTCGACGGCCACCGACATGGTGACCGAGTTCGACCGCGCCTGCGAGGAGTTGATCGTCGCCGGTTTGCAGGCGGCGCGGCCGCACGACGGCATCGTCGGCGAGGAGGGCACCGACCAGGAAGGCACCTCCGGGATCGACTGGCTGGTCGACCCGATCGACGGCACGACCAACTTCCTCTACGGACTGCCAGGCTGGGCGGTTTCGATCGCCGCTCGTCGGGCCGAGGGCACGCTTGTCGGCGCGGTCTACGTTCCCGCCACCGATGAGTTGTTCACCGCTCGAGCCGGTGAGGGCGCGCAGCTGAACGGCAACCCGATCCGCTGCAGCGGCACCACCGACCTGGCGGTCACGCTGGTGGCCACCGGATTCGCCTACTCCACCGAGCTGCGCCGTGGACAGGCTGCCCGCGCGGGGGCCCTGCTCCCCCACGTGCGCGACATCCGTCGCCTCGGCGCGGCATCCACCGATCTGTGCCACGTGGCCGCCGGCCGCGTCGACGCGTACTACGAGGAGTGGCTCGGGCCATGGGACATCGCCGCCGGCGAGCTGATCGCCCGTGAGGCCGGATGCCACGTCGCACCGCTCGTCGGCGGCCACCCGCCGCCGTTGTCGCTGTTGGTGGCCGGCCCTGGGGTGTTCGCGCCGCTGCGCGAGCTGATCGCCGAGATCGACACGCAACTCGCCCCGCGCGCTTGAGGGGTGGCCGGGCCTGGCATCATGGGGCCGTGGGAACCCGCATCCTCTCGGTGGAAGACGACGAACGCATCCGCACCGCTGTGCGCCTGGCGCTGGAGGACGAAGGCTGGACGGTCGATGAGGCGGGCAGCGGCGAGGAGGCCGTCGAGCTGTTCGGCAAGGCCGCACCCGACGTGGTGCTGATCGACATCATGCTGCCGGGCATGGATGGCTTCGAGTTGTGCCGCAACATCCGCCGGAACAGCGACGTACCGATCGTGATGGTCACCGCCCGCAACGACACGCACGACGTCGTGGCCGGTCTGGAGGCGGGCGCCGACGACTACCTCACCAAGCCGTTCGCGCCCAAGGAACTGTCGGCGCGCATCCGCGCGCTCTTGCGTCGCGTCCGGCCGATCAGCGCGGGCCATGCACACCTCACCTTCGGCGACCTGGAGATCGTCCCCGACGAAGGCAAGGTGCTGCGCGGCGGGGCCGAGCTGCACCTCACCAAGACCGAGTTCAAGCTGCTCTGCGAGCTGGCGCAGAGCCCGGGGCGGGTGTTCAGCAGGGAGAGCCTGCTCGACAAGGTGTGGGGCTACGACTACTTCGGCGACGGCCGCCTGGTCGACGTCCACGTGCGCCGACTGCGGATGAAGGTCGAGCACGACCCGGCCAACCCGCGCCACGTGCTGACCGTGCGCGGTCTCGGCTATCGCCTGCAGTCGTGAGCCTGCGCGAACGTTGGCTGCGTCTCAGTGACCGGCTGCGCAGCCTGCACCCGCGGCATCTCAGTCTGCGCACTCGCGTCATGTCGATGTTCGGCATCGGGGCGCTGGTGCTGTCCGCGTTCCTCGCCGCGGTCGCCTACACCTTCACCCGCAGCAGTCTCGTCAACCAGCGCGACAAGGCCGGCATCTCGCTGGCCTACGGTCACGCACAGGTCGCGCAGAACGAGTTGGGCACGGCCAACCCGTCCGCCGAGCCGGCCGTCGACCGCCTGCGCTCGATAGGTGTAACCGCATTTGCCATCCACCATCGCGGCAAGTGGAGCACCAGCTCGGCCCTGTACACGCCGGCAGGCATCCCCTCCGAGCTGCAGCAGCGTGTCCTGGTCGAGGCCACCGCGGCGCGCATGATCACCGACATCGACGGCGCGCCGGTACTGATCATCGGTATCCCCCTGCCGCTCACCGGTGGCGCCTATTTCGAGTTCGTATCCCTCGACGACGCAGCGTCCGCGTTGGATTCGGTGACGCTCAGCCTGGTCTTTGCCGGCTTCATCACCACCCTCGCCGGCGCCTTGATCGGTTCGTTGGCCGCCAGTCGCTCGGTGCGCCCCCTGGCCCAGGCGGCACAGGCGGCCAAGGCGATCGCGGGCGGGCGGCTCGACACCAGGTTGGAAACCACCGAGGACCCCGACCTGCGGGTGCTCGCGAATGCGTTCAACGACATGGCTACCGCGCTGCAGGCACGGCTCGAACGCGACGCGCGCTTCACGAGCGACGTCAGCCACGAGCTGCGTTCGCCACTGATGACCCTCGCCGCCAGTGTGGAGGTGATGAACGCCCGCCGGTCGGAGATGCCCGAGCGCGCGCAGGCCGCGCTCGACCTGCTGGTGGCCGATGTGACCCGCTTCTCGGGTCTGGTGGAGGATCTGCTGGAGATCTCCCGCTTCGACGCCGGCGCGATCCGACTGAACCTGGAGGAACTGCTGGTCGCCGAGTTCGTGCGTCAGGCGGTGGCCGTGAGCAGCATGCCCGCGACACGTGTAACGGTCACGCCACGGGGTGAGCGGATGGCGATCCTCGGCGACCGGAGGCGTCTGGCCCGGGTGGTGGCGAACCTGATCGACAACGCTCGCCTGCATGGCGGTGGCACGGCAACCATCAGCGTCACCGAGCCCGACGGGGAGGGTGAGCCGCTGGCCCACGTGTGGATCGTGGTCGAGGATCTCGGCACGGGCGTACCTCCCGAGGAACGTGCACTGGTCTTCGAGCGCTTCGCCCGCGGCGCCGTGGCGGGCCGGC
>CAUJEE010000006.1 GCA_963169215.1 Actinomycetota bacterium | reverse complement strand
CGAAAATCAACAGACCGAGGCCGATCATCAGCAACAGGTAGGCCATCGCCGGGCTGGCCACGGTGTGGAACAACTCCTGCCCGAGGCCGAGGCCGAGGAAGTGAACCGGTGGCGGCAGCGCCTGAACGGTGCCGTCGTCGGCGAGCTGCTCGACGATCGTGTCGAGGACATTGCCGTCGACCTTGATGCCGTCCATCGCGAAGATCAGGCTGCGCACCGTGGGCAGGCCCGTGTCGTCGGATTCGACACCGCGCAGCACCAGCCCGCGGCGGGCCTCGCTGAACGACAGCGACCCGGCGCGCAGCACATCGGCGCTGGGCCCGAGATCGACCTGCTGGTCGCCCGCCAACTCGAGCAACGGCCCAGTGTGGCCAACGCGGCTGCCCGGCACCATCGAGGTGATGTCGGCGACGCCGAACAGTTGCGCCGGCGTGCCGTATGCACGCGAGCCGCGCGAGGGGCCCACCCACACGCCGATCGGCACCTCCGCATCGGCAACCCGCTGCAACAGGGCGCGCATCACCTCGTCGCCCACCACCGCGCCGCGTGTGTCGAGCTGCAGGATCAATGCCTGCGCGCCGTTCGCCTCCGAGTCGGCGATCGCGTCGTGCACCGCCTGCACCAGCACCTCGTCGAACAGGCCCGACACCTGCAGCACGTCAACCGGCGCGAGCTGCTCGGTGGCTGGCTCGGTGGCTGGCTCGTCGTCACCGGCGGCGGCCTGCGGGGCAGCGAGCGACAGACCGGCCCACCCCGCGAGCGGGGCAACCAGAAGGGTGATCGCTAGTCTGCGCACAAGTGCCTCCGAAGAGCGTGGATCCGCTGCAGTTCCTCACCACCGCCAAAGTGGCCGTCGTGGCCGGCAAGGGCGGCGTTGGAAAGACCACGGTAACCGCCGTTCTCGCGCGCGCGGCAATTCGTCGCGGTCAACGCGTGCTGGTCGTGGAACTCGACGGAAAGCTCGGTCTCGCTCGGCTGCTGCCGGGCGTGGAGGTGCTCGCCCTGTCGGCCTCGGCAGCGCTGGCCGAGTATCTCGACACTCATGGTCTGTCGCGGGTGACCCGCCGGCTGGTGAATTCGGGGGTGATCGACGTCGTCGCCACCGCCTCGCCGGGCATCGACGACATCGTCGTGCTCGGCAAGATCAAGCAGCTCGAACAGAGCGGTCTCTACGACCTGATCGTGGTCGACGGGCCGGCCGCGGGACACGCGATCACCTTCCTGCTCGCGGCCAAGAGTCTGCTCACCATGCGCGGTGGGCCGATCCATCACCAGGCCGTGGAGGTGGCGGCAATGCTGGCCGACCCCGCTCGCTGCCAGGTGGTGCTGGTGACCCTGCCCGAGACCACCCCGATCACCGAGGCGGCGGAGACCGCCTATGCGCTGGAGGATCGGGTGGGAGTGCACCTCGCCCCGATCGTGGTGAACGGCGTCGACTCCGGCCCGCCGCTGCCCGCCGCGGCCGCGCCGGAGGGCAGCCCGCTGCGCCTCGCGGCCGAGGTTCGCAACGCTCGCCGCGTGCTGCACGAGGCCGCCTGCTGCGACCTGGGCGAGATGGTGGCGCTGACGCAGTTGATCCTGCCGCACCTGCCCGGCTCGCTGCTCGACGCCGAGTCGATCGAGTTGCTGGCCGACGAGTGGGAGCGACGATGACCGCGGCGCTGGTCGAACACGTCACCAACGCCGAGGTGATCGTCTGCTGCGGCTCTGGCGGGGTGGGCAAGACCACCGTCGCCGCCGCCCTGGGGCTGGAGGCGGCTCGTCGCGGGCGACGGGCGGTGGTGGTGACGATCGATCCGGCCAAGCGACTGGCCGATGCACTGGGGGTGCCCGGCGGCCTCTCCAACGAACCGTTGCGCCTCGACGTGCCCGGACCGGGTGAACTGTGGGCGTTGATGCTCGACACGGCCACCACCTTCGACGGGCTGGTGCGGGCCAACGCGGCCGACGAACAGCAGGCCGAGCGGATCTTGGCCAACGGCTTCTACCGCAACGTCGCCGGCTCGCTGTCGGGCACGCAGGAGTACATGGCCGCCGAACGACTGCACGCGCTGCACCGCGACCAGCGCTTCGACGTGGTCATCGTCGACACTCCACCTACGCGCAACGCGCTCGACTTCCTCGACGCGCCGCGGACAATCGCCCGCTTCATCGACCATCCGCTGTTCAAGCTGCTGATGATGCCCACCCGCCGCGGCCTGAAGGTGCTCAACCTCGCCGCCCAGCCGGTGCTGAAGACGATCGGGCGGGTGGTGGGGGGCGACGTGCTCACCGACGCGGTGGCGTTCTTCCAGGCCTTCGCCGGGATGGAGACGGGCTTTCGGTCACGGGCCGACGAGGTGCTGGCCCTGCTGCACAGCGATGTCACCCGCTTTGTGCTCGTCGCCTCGCCACGCGCCGACACCATCGACGAGGCCTGCTTCTTCGCCGAGCGCCTGCAGCACTCGCAGCTGGCGGTGGCCGCGGTGGTGGTGAACCGGGCCACGCCCCACTTCGGCGACCTGCCCGCGCGGCGCCCGCGGCGACCCGAACAGGCGGCGCTGTACGACAACCTCGCCGAGCTGAACATCACCGCTGCGCTCGAGCGCACCCAGGCCGACGCCCTGCTCACCGGCAACGGTGTGGCCGCCGGTGTGCACACCACCTGGGTGCCCACCCTGCCCGGCGACGTGCATACGATGAATGCGCTGGAGACGATCCGCGCCGTCCTGTTCGCCAACGCACCTTGAGGGGAGACGCGATGAGCAGCCCGCAATTGCGTGTCGAGCGCGCCGACATCACCACCCTCGCCGTCGACGCGATCGTCAACGCGGCCAACTCGTCGCTGCTCGGCGGCGGCGGGGTCGACGGCGCGATCCACCGCGCGGCCGGTCCGGAACTGCTCGCCGACTGCCGCACCCTGGGCGGCTGCCCCACCGGCGAGGCCCGCGTAACGCCCGGGTTCCGCCTGCCGGCGCGCTGGGTGATCCATACCGTCGGGCCGGTGTGGCACGGCGGGGAGGAGGGCGAGGCCGAGCTGCTGGCGTCGTGCTACCGGGCCAGCCTCGCGCTGGCCGACGACGTGGGTGCGCGCACGGTCGCCTTCCCGGCGATCTCCACCGGTGCGTACGGCTACCCGCTGGAGCAGGCCGCGCAGGTGGCGGTGGCGGCCGTGCGCTCCACGCCGACGCAAGTGGCCGAGATCCTCTTCGTGTGCCTCAGCCCGGCCTGCAGCGAGGCTTACCAAGCAGCGCTGGCCAACGGATAGCCTCGCAGCCGTGCACATCCTCATCGCCGCCGATGCCGACCACGTCGTCGCGGGCATCACCGCCGCGCTCAGCACCCCCGACACGTCGTTCACCGTCTGCCGCGAGGGCCGACTGGTGAGCGACCTGGTGCGCCAACGCAAGCCCGATCTGGCGATCCTCGACCTGCAGAGCGGGTCGAAGGGGGCGATGGCGGTCACCATGGACCTGCGCCTCGACGAGAGCGCGGGCCGCTTGCCGGCGGTGAAGGTGTTGATGCTGCTCGACCGCCGGGCCGACGTGAACCTCGCCCGTCGCTCGGCCGCCGACGGTTGGGTGTTCAAGCCGTTCTCGCCGCTCGGCCTGCGCAAGGCGGTGGCTGCCGTGCTCGCCGCCGATGCCGGTACCGGCGGCGGATCGGCTGAGGAAGACGCGCTCGCCAGCAGGTAGGCTCGTCCCTCGCTACGGGGTGTAGCGCAGCTTGGTTAGCGCGCCACGTTCGGGACGTGGAGGCCGGAAGTTCAAATCTTCTCACCCCGACCATGTCTCTTGGGGGTTGCGCCCCCAGCTCGCTGGCGCTCGCTCCCCATCACCCCCAAGCTCGCTCACGCTCCGAGCATTGGGGCGAGCAGGTCGAGCGCGGCATCGGGGGTGCCGAGGGTGAGGGTGTACCCAGGTGACTGCGTGGCCAGGTCGGCCAGGTCGGCGAAGCCGTCGGCACCACGGTTGGCGAGGGTGGCCGAGTGCTGCGTCAGCCGGTGCAGGGTGGCCGCTCGCCCGATCGAGGCCAGCACGGCGCTGTCGCCCCACTCGAGGAACACCAGCGCCAGCAGCGGCTGCGGCTGATGCACCTGCTGTGCCCCGAGCGCGCTCGCCGGGCAGAACGTGTCCTCACCGGCGAACTCCTCCGCCCCGGGGGGAATGGGCAGGTCGATGCCCAACAGTCGACGGCCGCCTGCGCGCAGCATCATCGCCCGCGCGTAGGGCACCGCCTTTGCTGCCTGTGCTGCCGGCAGGTCGACCACCACCAGGTCGTCGCTGAGGTGCCCCCACCCGCGCCGCGCTGCGGCCGCGGCGAGCGTGCTCTTGCCGCTGCGAGTGGCGCCGCAGCACACCACAGCTCCCCGGGTGCCCGCGAACGACGCCGCGTGCAGCACCGTACGGTCGGCCACCACCGACCGCGCCCGGCGGTTCACCTCCCAGCACAACAGCTCCACCAGCGAAACCCCGTGGTGGCCCGCCCCGCACGACTCGGCAGTGCCGTCGGGGCTCTCTACCGACAGGTTCCAGCGCCGCTCGCCGCCGGAATCCGTGCCCGGCGCCGCAACTGACTCGGCGGTGAACGTCGTCAGCGGTGCAGGTGCCGCTGCGGGCAGGTCGCGGTAGGCCCAGTCGACGTAGTCGACCAGCGGGCGATGTGCGGAGGCGAAAGCGAAGGGAAAGCCGAGTGCAGTGCGGGCCGTGGTCAGGTGCAGCACGTCAAGTAGACACGGATCCGCTGGTACACACATCCCGCCGCCAACTCGGCGCCGGTGAGCGCGGGGAAGGTGATGTCGTTGCCGACGATCGTGCCAGTGATGCACACGTAGCCGCTGCCCGACCCCGATGGGCAATACTTCACCACCTTCGCCTCCAGCGGCGTGCAGTCGACACTGGTGATCGTCAGCGTGCCCCCGGCGCCGAGGGTGGTTGGGTCGGGGGTGAAGGTGATGCCGTCGGTACGACCGGTGACCCATGTCGACGGCTTGCAGCCGGGGAGGTTGGGGTCGTTGGTCGTCGACTCCTCCGAGCCGCCCTGGGCCGCGACCTGCAGGAACTTGTCGACCGGGGTGCAGGCGGCAGAGACAGTTGCCGTGCCCAGCACCTGTGGGGCCACCCAGGCACCGGCCGCCGCGGCACCGAGGCCGGCGCGGCGCAGGAACTCGCGTCGATCAGCAGAACTGCTCACGCACCACCCACCACGATCGCCGGGTCGCCGAGGATCGTCCAGCCCAGCTCGATGTCGGCCAGCGCGCCGCCGCCCTGTGCCAGTAGAGCCTGCTTGGCGGCCAGCACCGCTTCGCCGACGGTTACCGTGCCGGAGGCCAGCTGCCCGGCGAGCAGCTTGCCGAAGGCGATGTCGCCGCTGGCCGAGGTGAGCGTGGTCGAACCCATTACCAGCGCCGCCCCGCTGGTGGGGTGCAGCAGTAGCGCATGGGCGAGCGTGTCGACATCAGGAGCAACGTAGTAGGTGTTCCAGCAGCCGAATTGGGCCAGAGCCGTCGGTGGCCCGGTACGGGCGGCCACCTCGGTGCTGCCGAACAACACCTGATCCGACCAGTAGCTGGCCGCCGAGTGGCCGAGATACCAGGTGAGGCCGGCGCCCGCGTCGAGAGCTGGGAACAGATCGGCCTGCGCGGCAGCGACATCGGTGCCGTTGATCGGGTCGGTGAAGTCGTCGAGATCAACCCGCGTGCTGGTCCAGCCGGCGAGCAGCCCCTCCACGTCGTCATTCACCGCGGCGTAGTCGAAACCGTCGTTCACATCCGACACCAACAGCGCGGTGCGGTCGGGCAAGGCGCTCGCGTAGGCGATGGTCTTGGCGATCATCGCCGCCAACTCGCTCGGTGTGCGGGCCGGCATACGCCCGAAGGCGACATCGGGCGTGCCGTTGCCGTCGATGTCGGCATAGGCCGGGTCGAGCGGCGAGAAGGTCACCAGCGTGCCGGTGCGGCCGTACAGCGACGGCACCAGGCTGAACGCCCCTGTGCCGAGGTAGTCGCGATAGTCGAACGAATCGGAGCCGACGATCATCACCCAGTGGGCACCGAGTGCAGGCACGGCGGCGGCGATGTAGGTATCGATCGCCGCGGCGTCGACAACGCCGTGGCTGTAGGCCTGGTAGATGTCGGCGACGTCGACCACCTTCACCGTGCGGCCGAGGCCCTCGTGGTAGGCCACGAGAGCAGCCAACTCGTCGACGAGCACACCGTTGGCCACCATCAGGTAGTCGGCCGGGCCGCCGAACAGATCGGCGGCAGGGCGCAGCGGCGTTACGGCCGGCTGGCGCCGGGCGGCGAGGGTGGAGAACACGTAGCGGGCCGCAGCAGTGGTGGCGGGCACGCGCACCGCGCCACCGTCGGTGCGGATG
>CAUJEE010000005.1 GCA_963169215.1 Actinomycetota bacterium | reverse complement strand
GGCGGTCCCGAAGAGATACCGCCGCTCCGGGTCGATATCACCCTGCAAGCTGATCTGCCAGGCGCTCGCCTGGTGCCAAGAGACCGTGCAGCCGATCAGCGTCAGCACGAGTGGCAGCAGGTACAGCGACGAGGCCGCAGCGGGCGACCGCCGGGCCGAAGCGATCTGGCCGGCCTGCAACCAGGAAGTGGCACGACCGGGCATGTTGGCCGGCACTGTCATCGCTCAGCCGGTCCTGCGCCAGAGGACTGCCAGAAGTCCAGTCAACAAGACCTCGCCCACCAGCAGCGCGACGAGACTTCCCTTGACACCGCTTCCCGGAATCAGCGCAAAAGACGCGCCGATGACTGCCAGTGCGCTCACGACGTTGGCAATGGTGATCTCGCGAAAGCGCTGATAGACCTGCAGCATGACCGAGAAATTGGAACGCACCACCTGCAGCGCCACCACAGCCCCCCAGAGGACGATGAAACCGCCTACGGAACGGTAGTCATCCGACAACAGCCAGCCGATGGCGTAGTCCTGCAGAAGCACCAACACTCCGCCATAGACCGCGACGACCAGCACCAGGATGCCGAGTATCCGGTTGGCTGTCCGTTCTATCTCCCGCCGCTTCCCCTCCTGTCGAAGCAGCGCCCACCGCGGCATGGTGACCCGACCCATGCCCGCATTCAACAACATGACCGGCATGAGCAGCAGGCGCGCTGCATTGGCTTCGGCCGCACTGGCTGCACCGGCAAGCAGCGACAACAGGTACACGTAACTCTGGTCCTGAATCCATGTCACCGACACGCCACCCAAAGCCCACCGGCCGCTCACCCATGCTTCGCGCAACGCCTTCGCACGCCCTGCCACCGACTGTCGCCAAGGCAGTCTCGCGACACTCAGCATCGCCGCGGCAGAAACCAGCGATCCGACACCAAGCATCCAGAGAGCAAGCAGGTGCAACGCCCCCCCGGCAAACTCTCGGGCGCAGTACAGACCAACGAACAGCGCGAGCACGTAGAGCAGGTCGAGCGCCAAGACTGCGCGAAGCTCCAGCCGCAGAAAGAACAGGCCTCGCAGGAATTCCCGGAAGAGCACACCCATGGTCGTGCCCGCTACGGCGACGATAAGTGCCGACTGATCTGCCAGCAGCCAGCCGGTTAGGGTGCCCGCTGCAGCAACCACAAGCAGGAGTGCGGCCAATGGCCCGAAGACAAGGTACTGGCCCGTGGCGAGCGCGGCGCAGAAATGATCCCGCTCGCCATCCGTCTTTCCAGGTGCAAGCACCGTCATCTGGGTGGTGACGATCGCATTCTGCACACCGATCAACAAAAGTATGACTGCAAATGCGACGACATAGGAGCCGTACGCATCTTTGCTCGTATTCTGGATGAGAAAGATGCCGACGAGGAAGTTCGCAAGACTCAGGACGGCCTGGTCAACCAGGCTGAGGGCTCCTTGCTGAACCAGACGCGACATCGGCCAGTTTCGACGAGAACCGTGAGGTCACGGACCAGGCGCGAGCTAGCCGCCCGATGCGGTCTTCGCCTGGTTCACAGACGACTTGATTGAACTCTTCCCCCCCACCGGCAACCCCATCCGCACCCGATCCCGCAGCACCGACCTGACCGTCGCCGCCTCGATCCGCTCGCGTCCCTCCGAGAAGCCGTACACGAGCGCGAGGTCACAGAGCGTGTTGACCAGGCGCGGGATGCCGTCGCTCGCGGCGGCGATGAGACGGATGGCGTCCACGGTGAAGGTGTCCGGGCTGCCGCCGGCGATGGTCATACGGTGGCGGATGTAGGCGGCCACCTCGGCAGACTTGAAGGGCGTGAGGTTGTAGGCGACCGAGACGCGCTGCGTCAGCTGGCGCAGCTCGGGCTTGCGCAGCAGTTCGCCGAGTTCGGGCTGGCCGACGAGGATCAGGTGCAGCAGGTACTCCTTCTGGGCGTTGACGTTGGAGAGCATGCGCACCTCCTCCAGTCCCTTGACGCCCATGTTCTGCGCTTCATCGACGATGAGCACCACGGGATGCCCGGCGGCGTACTCGCGGATCAGGAACTGCACGAAGTCGTCGTAGAGCTCGACCTTGCTCTTGCCCTTGTAATCGAGACCGAAGGCCATGCAGATCCATTCGGCCATCTCGCCGAAGGAGTTGTGGGTGAAGTTGATCAGGCCGATCTTCAGGCCCGAGCTCGAGTCCACCTCATCGAGCAGGCGGTTGACGAGGGTGGTCTTGCCGCAGCCGACCTCACCGGTGATGACGGTGAAGCCCTGGCGGTTCTGGATGCTGTACTGGAGCAGCGTCAGCGCCGTGGCATGGCGCTTCGACATGTAGAGGAACGAGGGATCGGGGAGCAGCTGGAAGGGGCGTTCCTTGAGGTTGTAGAAGGATTCGTACATTTCGGGCGGAGGAAAAAAGCGGTCGCGACTGGCGTCGCTCCTACAAGGGGGACGAGGATGTCGTGGTGGCGCGGGCGGCGTGGCGCTGGTAGCCGTAGCCACCGCGGGGCGCATGGGCCTTGTTGAGGACCGTGCCGATGACGGGCGTGGCCTTGAGGATCTCGAGGGCGCGCTGCAGGTCGTCACGCGAGGTGCCGCCGGCCTCGGCGACGAGCAGCATCGAGTCGGTGTATGGAGCGAAGGACAGCGCGTCGTCGGCCGCGAGGATGGGCGGCAGATCGAAGATGACGAGGCGGTCGGGATAGCGGTGCTTGAGCTCGTTGACGAGCGCGACCATCTTCGGCGAACGCAGCATTTCCGAGGAGTTCTCGATGACCTCGCGGCCGGGCAGCACCACGAGTCGCTCGATATTGGGCGTGAACATGATCTGCTGGATCGGCACGTCGTGCAGCAGGTAGTCGCTGAGGCCGTGTTCAGGCCGGTAGTCGAAGTAGGTGTGCACCGAGGGCTTGCGCAGGTCGAGGTCGACGAGCAGCACCGTGTGCGTGACT
>CAUJEE010000004.1 GCA_963169215.1 Actinomycetota bacterium | reverse complement strand
GGTCTCGTGCACCACCACCAGCCGATCGCCTGGGGCGAAGGCGGCGGCCAACTGCGGCGGCACCGTGGTGTAGCGGTCGCCGCCGTAGACGATGCGCTCGCCGGCCTGCAAAGACTCGAGTCGTTCGCTCATTCTCCCAGCACCACCTCCAACATCACCGGCCGGGCCAGTTCGATCGAGCGCTGCGCGGCCACCCCCACAGCTACTGACATCAACCCGTCGTCCAGTGTGACCGTCGGCCGGCCCCCGTCGGCAATGGCCTGTGCGAACGCCTCGTGCTCGAGGTACGAGGCGCCGTGGTGCAGCCCCGAGTGGCGGATCGCCGGGTCTCTGATGTGGCGCTCGCGGAACGAGCCGAGGCCATCTGCCCGGCGGCCTACACGCACCACGCCCTCGGTGACCATCGCCTCCACCTTGCCCTGCGTGCCGACGACGCTGATCTCCTGTTCGTTCTTGCTCGCCTCGGCAAACATGCACAGATCGAGCATTGACCGCACACCTCCTGCGTACTCGACGATCACGTACGCATTGTCGAGGATGTCGGGCACCTCCCCGTCGTACACCTCGTCGAGGTGGTTCACATCGCGCCCACCGCTGGCGATGACGCGTATCGGCGGGGTGCCCACCAGCAGGTTCATCAGGTCGAAGAAGTGGCAGCACTTCTCCACCAACGTGCCCCCGGTGTTGCGGTTGAAGCGGTTCCAGTTGCCCACCTTGGGCAGGAACGGGAAGCGGTGTTCGCGGATGGCCACCATCCGCACCTCGCCGACGGTGCCGGCGCGCACCTCGCCCACCACTGCCTGGGTGGGCGGCATGTAGCGGTATTCCAGACCCATCCACACCACCCGCCGAGGGTGCTCAGCGGCCGCCTGCGCGGCAAGCGCGATCACCTCGCGGCAGTGTGCGACGGTGGTGCACAGCGGCTTCTCCACCAGCACGTGCAGCGGGGTGTGCAGCACGTCGAGCAGCACCTGGTGGTGGGTGTGGTTGGGGGTGGCGATCACCACCGCGTCGCACAGGCCGCTGGCCAGCAGGTCGTGGTGGTTGGTGAACTTGGCCGGAGACGTGTCGAGGCCGACGGCCAGCTGCGCCCAGTCGAGGCTCTCCTGGTGCGGATCGGCGACGGCCGTGACAACTGCGGCGGGCAGGTGCAGCAGGTTGTTGATGTGCTCGATGCCCATCATCCCGGTGCCGATCACTCCATAGCGCAGCTGCCCAGTCATCGTCGCGAGCCTACGAGGGCCGTAGCGTTGGGGCCATGTCCTCCCCCGCTGCGCCCGACCGGAACGACCGCTTCTACTTCCGCCAGTTGCTCTCCGGGCGCGACTTCGCCCGCCACGACCCGATCGCCCAGCAGATGGTGAACTTCGCCTACGCGATCGGCGACCGGGCCAGCGGCGAGTGCCTGCTGGTCGACCCTGCGTATGACGTGAACGACCTGCTCAACATCGTCGAAGGCGACGGCATGAGGGTGGTGGGAGTGCTCGCCACCCACTTCCACCCCGACCACATCGGCGGCGACATGATGGGCCACCACCTGCAGGGCGCGGCCGCGCTACAGGAGCGTTGCCCGTGCAAGGTGCACGTGCAGAAGGCCGAGGTGCCCTGGGTGCTGCGCACCAGCGGTCTTGGCGAGGGCGACCTGGCCGTGCACGAGGGCGGCGATGCGGTGGAGGTGGGTGCGGTGCGGGTCACGCTGGTGCACACGCCGGGCCACACGCCGGGCAGCCAGTGCTTCCACGTCGACGGACGGCTGGTGAGCGGCGACACGCTGTTCCTCGACGGCTGTGGCCGAACCGACTTCCCCGGCAGCGATCCGGCAGCGATGTACGACAGCCTGCAGATGCTGGCCGCGATGCCCACCGGCACGGTGGTGTTCCCCGGCCACCGCTACTCCGCCCCCTCCAGCGCCACCATCGACGCGATCAAGGAGGCGAACTACGTCTATCGCCCCAAGTCGAAGGAGCAGTGGCTGACGATGTTCGCCGGCTGACCCGCTGCCGACGGCCCGTCGGCTGAGCGGCTTCTGGGCAGCGATCTTCCCGATTCTGGTTCTGGGAAGTAGTGGATCCGGTTTTCGGGACTGGGCCTGCCCAGCTCCGGAGGGTGTCTCGGGGTTGCGTCTGCTCAGCCGAGGATGTGGCCGTGGGCGTGACGGCGACGGGTCGCCATCACCAACCCGAGACCAGCCAACAGCGCCGCCAGCGCGGTAGTGGCGAGCGGTAGCGAGTTGGCGCCGGCGGGAGTCAACAGCGCCAGGCTGAGCACCACCTCGGCCGGGTTGTCGGTGCGATCGGAGCCGGCGAGCGTGATCTCACAGGTTTCGGTATCGACCTCGGCCGGCACAGTGAACACCCCATGGCCGTCACCGTTCTCGTCGACCACAATCTCTCCGTCGACGATTCCGCAACCGTTCACCGTCACCGTCGAACCGGGGGACCAGTCGTGTACGTCGATCTCGATCTCGTCGCCGGGCAGTACTTCCGCCGACCCACCAGGCACCTCTGCGCCCGGTTCGTTGAGCACGGTGAGAGTTCCGCTGTGGTAGACGATCGAGTAGCTGTCGGAGGTAAGGCCCGTGCAGGTGATCGGGTACTCACCGGCGGGGCTGGCCTCGTGGGCGGTGGTGGTGCAATCGAGGACGCCGCCCAGATCCGCCTCGGTGTCATCGCCGAGGAAGCTCGCGTACGAGACGGTGAACGCCGGGTTCGAATGACCCACCAGGCGCACCTCGTCGTCCGGCGTGATCGCCAACTCGACCTGACCGACGGCCAACGTGCCGTCGACCCACACGATGCTGTAGTGATCGGTCCACAGTGGAACGAGCGACTTCGGTGAGGTGAGGCTCGAGCAGGCGATCGGGTAGTCACCAACGGGACTATCGGCATCGGCAGTGGTGGAACAGGCGAGACTGCCACCGAGATCGGTCTCGTCGTCGCCGTTCTTGAAACCGGCGTAAGCGACGCTGAAGCTGGGATTGGCCGACCCGTATCCCCGCGAGTCATCGTTGGCCGTGATCGTCAGGGTCGCGGCCGACACCGTGAGGCTGTCAATGTCGAGCGAACCCCAGTAGGTGCCTGAACCGCCGTAGACGGCCGTCGGGAGCATCAGCCCGGTGTCGATCGGCGTGAATGACATGTTGCACCGCGAGGTCTTGGTGCCTGCACCGTCGCCCACGAGTGTGCACGATGCAGCCGGCAGGCGTCCGAGGATCGTCCCCACAGTGACCGTGCCTGTCGGATCGGCGCTGGAGAAGCCGAATGACTTCTTGACGACGACGGTGCACGAGAACGACGTGCCGTACACGAACGGCCCGGTGCAGCTCATCGTTGTCGACGAGAAGTTGGAGGGGGCTGCAGCGACCGTCGAAGCAGAGCCGCCGACCACCACCCCGATTGCCGCGAGCGTCACTGCGAGCAACGTCGCACCTCTTCTCACCGAACGCAGACCTGATAGCGAGCTCATGTTACCCTCCCCTTGCCGACCACCACTCACGGTGGCCAACGAAGGTGATTCTTGCACATTGCAGCAGCCAGCCGATACACACGGCCCGGCTTGTCATGCCATCGCGCGATATCGCTCACACGAGGGCGAAGACGATGGCCAGCGTGCCGGCCAGCGCCAAGAGGGCGAGCACCAGGTAGCGGAACCGTTCACCGTGCAGGTGCTTGCGTAGCGGCCAGCCGACGAGTTGCCCAGCGCCCCAGGCGGGCACGGCGATGAGCGACGCGATCAGCCCATCGTGGGTCACCTTGCCGTCGGCGACGAACAGCGAGAGGCTGCCGACGCTGCTGATCGCGAAGACGATGGCCAGCGTCGCACGGAACTGGGCTGGCGGCAGGTGCCGCGCCTGCAGGTCGAACACCAGCGGGGGACCGTTGGTCGACATCGAGGTGTTGAGCACACCCGACAAGAAGCCCATCGAGTAGTCGAGCGAGGGACCGGCGTGGGCCAGGCTGAGTCGCCGCAGCAGCAGCCACGTGGCCAACAGCACGGCCACGCCGAGCATCAGTCGCAGCCAGCGGTCGGGCACCACATTGAGCACCACCAGCCCCAGCGGCATACCCACGTAGGCGGCGATCACAGTTCTGCGCACCAGTGCTCGCTGCGCGTCGTGGCGCAGGAACCACGACTGCCAACTGGTGGTGGAGAAGGCCAGCAAGGTGCTCACCACCACCGCCTGCTCCACCGGCACCGCCAGGGTCATGATCGGCATGCACAACAGCGAGAATCCAAAGCCGGCCACCACCTGCACCACCGCGGCAACAAAGATCGCCACCGACACGATGATCAGCTGGGCGGTGGTCACGAGCGCCGAGTCTGCCAGGTCGGTTGCAGGCCGAGAGATCCCTGTTCAACGGGCGCGATTCCTACCGGCCGCCGGCACGAGCCGCGCCCATGCACGGTTGCCCGGTCAGGAACGGGAGGAATCGCGCCCAACCAACGCCACTCCTGGCTCAGCGGGCCAGCGTGTAGATGCGCGCCGCCGGGTCGGCTGCGGTTGTCCGCCAACCGTCGGCCATCAACGGTGCCATCTCGTCACGCAGTGTCACCCTCGCGTGCAGCCCCTCGGGCGCGCCGTTGGCGATCTGCTCCGGCGTCACCGGTGGCACCACCACCGCACACGTCTCACTGAACACAGGACGATCGCCCACCAGCTCCCACTGCACGGTGAGCCGGTCGCTGGGCAGGCCGCCGTTGATGCCGCCCATCGTGCCGTAGTGGTTGACGTGGTAGGTGACGCCGAACGCGCCCAGCTTGTTGAGGTTGAGATGGGCGTTGCCCAGCTGCAGCGGGTCGAACGTCCACCGCATCGCGCTGATGCCGTGCTGCAGGCACCACTGCGCCTGCTGCCGCTTCAGCCGCTCGCCCAGCCCATGTCGGCGGAAGTCGGGGTGCACGGCGAGATAGTGCGAGTGCAGCACGTGCGGCTCGAAGGTGCGAAACCCGAACACCGTGGCCACCACCTGCTCACCGGCGAAAGCCCCGATCGCCACCCCGCCCTCCTCCAGGCAGGCGACGAGCATGTTTACCGACACGCAGTCGTCGCCGCCGCCCCACACCAACCGCTCGAACGGCGGCATCACCGCCAGCTCCTCCGCCGAGCGCAGTTCGCGCAGCACGATCGACGATGCCTGATCCACCGTCACAGGCGCACGACCTCCACCTGCTCGGTCACTTCCGCGAGGAATGCTCTATCGAGCGTCACCCCGATGCCCGCTCCATCCGGCACGGGCATCACGCCGTCGTGTGCCTCCAGCGGCTGCTCGACGATGTCGCGGGCGTAGGTGCGGCTGGCCGAGGCGGTGTCGCCGGGGTAGACAAACCCGGGCATCGTCGCCAGGTGGATGTTGTGCGCGCGGCCGATGCCGGTCTCGAGCATTCCGCCGCACCACATCGGCACACCGCGCTGCACGCACAGGTCGTGAATCTCGCGCACAGCCTGCAAGCCGCCCACGCGCCCCACCTTCACGTTCACCACGCTGCACGCGCCGAGGTCGAGTGCGGCCTTCACCCGCGCCGGCGAGGTGAGCGTCTCGTCGAGGCAGATTGGCGTGTGGATCAGCTCGGCCAGATGGGCGTGCTCGACCATGTCGTCCCAGTGCAGCGGCTGCTCGATGTAGTGCAGACCAAAGCCATCGATGGCGCGCAGCACGTCGATGTCGGCCAGCGTGTAGGCCGAGTTGGCGTCGACGGTGAGCTCGATGAAGGAGAACTCGGCGCGCACGGCCGCGAGCAGATCGACATCCCACCCGGGTTCGATCTTCAGCTTCACCCGCTTGTAGCCCTGCTCGACGTGACGCCGCACGTTGTCGACCGTGTGCTCGATCGAGGCCATCCCCAGACTGGCTCCCACTGGGATGGCCGTGCGCTTCCCACCAAGCAGCGTGCGCAACGGCATGTCGAGTCGACGCGCGTGCAGGTCCCACACCGCCAGCTCGAGCGCGGTCTTGGCCATCGGGTTGCCGCGCCAACGCGCCCAACGCGCAGCCAACATGGCAGGGTCGTCGCACCCGTTGGCCAGCAGGTCGGGGGCGAATGCGTTGCGCAGCAGGTGCCACGCGCCGGCGATGCACTCCTCGCGGTAGTGCGGGAAGGGGTCCATCACCCCTTCGCCGTACCCTTCCACCCCCTCCGAGCGCACAGTGACGATCACTGCGTGCTTCTCGCTCTCCTCGGCGAACGACGTCTTGAACGGTGCTCGATAGGGCAACCGGATCAGCCGTAGTTCGACCTCGTCGATGTGCATCAGCCACCTCCTTGCGATGGTTCTACCAGGTGTCGATGTGCGGGCGCTTCTTGCCCGGGCGGGGTGGTGCAGAGCCTGCCGTGGCGACCTCCAGGATCGCCGTCATCCAGCGTCGGGTGTCGGCGGGATCGATCACGTCGTCGATCTCATAGTGGCTGGCCACGTTCACCGCCTTGCCGAAGTCGTACATGCGGTCGACCATCTCCTCGAAAGCTGCCTCGCGCTCGGCTGTGTCGGCTATCGCCTCCAACTCCTTGCGGAAGCCGAGGCGCACCGCGCCCTCCAGCCCCATACCCCCGAACTCGCCGGTGGGCCACGCGACCGTGGCGAGGGGAGCCTTGGTGCTTCCACCCATCATCGCCTGTGCACCCAGGCCGTAGCTCTTGCGCAACACGATGCTCACCGTGGGCACAGTGACGTTGGCCCCGGTCACGAACAGTCGCGAGCAGTGGCGCACCAGCGCGGTCTTCTCCACTTGCGGGCCAACCATCATTCCCGGCGTGTCGACGAGTGTTACGAGCGGGATGTCATGCGCATCGCACAACTGCATGAAGCGAGCAGCCTTGTCGGCGCCATCGCTGTCGATCGCGCCGGCGAGGTGGTTGGGGTTGTTGGCGATGACGCCCACCGACCGGCCTTCCACCCGTGCGAGCGCGGTCACCATGCCGCGGCCGAAGTCGCGGCGCAGTTCGAGCACGCTGTCCGTGTCGAACAAGCCGCGGATCACGGCGTGCACGTCGTAGGCGCGCTTGCGGTCTTCCGGAATCGCGTGACGCAACTCGCGCTGGTCGGCGCACGTCCACTCGAGTTGGGAGCGATCGGTGAAGTAGCCGAGGTACTGCTTGGCCGCCGCCACGGCTTCGGCCTCGTCGGCCACGGCGATGTCGACCACGCCGTTGGCCTGTTGCACGTGCATCGGTCCGATTTCGGTCGGGGCGAACACACCCAGTCCGCCGCCCTCGATCATCGCCGGGCCACCCATGCCGATGTTGCTGTCGGCGGTGGCGATCACCACGTCGCAACAACCGAGGACTGCCGCGTTGCCGGCGAAGCAGTAGCCAGCGTTGATACCCACCAGCGGCACCAGTCCGGACAGTTCGGCGAAGTACCAGAAGGCGAGACAGTCGAGGCCGCTCACGCCCGGCATGTCAGTGTCGCCCGGGCGTCCTCCCCCGCCCTCGGTGAAGAACACCACCGGCACACGTAGGTCTTCGGCCAGCGCGAACAGGCGATCCTTCTTGCGGTGGTTCTGCCCACCCTGGGTGCCGGCCAGCACGGTGTAGTCGTAGCTCATCGCGATCACCGGCTGCCCCGCCACCTTGCCCAAACCGCCGATCAAACCATCGGCCGGAGTCTTGGCTATTAGGTCGTCGATGTCGCGGCGGCGGCGCTGGGGGGCGATCACCACCGGGCCGTACTCCACGAAGCTGCCCTCGTCCACCAGGTCGGCCACGTTCTCGCGAGCCGTGCGGCGACTGGTGGCGCGCCGCTTGGCCACCGCTTCCGGGCGGGCTGCGTCGAGACCCACCTCGTGGCGGGCGATCACCTCCGCCAGATCGCGACGGATGTGGGCCGGGTCTTCGTGCGCCTCGGCTGCGGGCGTTTCGACGGTCACCGCTTGCGGGGTGATGCGTGCCACGGGCTGGTGCTCGCGCACCCTGTCGCCGGCCGCCACCAGCAGATCTTCCACCACCCCGTCGTGGGTGCTGTGGAGGGGATGGTGCATCTTCATCGACTCGATCAAGATCAACTGCTGGCCGGCCAGCACCTGCTGCCCCACCACCACATCGACCGCGGCGATCATCCCCTGCATCGGCGCCACGACCTCGATCGGCTCGACCAACTCGCCCAATCCGCTCACCCCTGCGACCGTAGCCGCCGCGCTCCACCCTCACCCCGACCCAGCCCGACCCACCCCGGCCCGCCCCGGCCCTCTCTGTCATCCCCCCACCACCAGGCCCCGAGGCAGATCCATGACACAGACGGATGGGGGCTGGCTAGCCTCGCCGGCATGGGCGAGTCGGTCGAGGTGCGGGTGGCGGGGCGCAGCGTCACCATCACCAACCCCGACAAGGTGTTCTTCCAGCAGCGTGGCGACACCAAGCTCGACCTGGTGCGCTACTACATGGCCGTCGAGCAACCGGTCATGCGCCAGATGCACGAGCGGCCGGTGCTGCTGCAGCGCTTCCCCAACGGCGCGCACGGCAGCAACTTCTTCCAGAAGCGCATTCCCGACGGTGCTCCCGACTGGCTGCACACCACCACGGTGATGACCCCCAACGGCACGCCCTCGCGGGCATTGGTGATCGCCGACCTCGCCCACCTGGTGTGGGCGGTGAACCTCGGCTGCCTCGGATTCCACTCGTGGCCCGTGCGCGCAACCGACCAGCAGCACTGCGATGAGCTGCGCATCGACCTCGACCCCGGCCCGGGCACCAACTACGAAATGGCCAAGGAGGCCGCTCACGCAACGAAGGAACTGCTCGACGACCTCGCCATGATCGGCTACATCAAGACCAGCGGCAACCGTGGCCTGCACGTGTACGTGCGCCTCACACCCACCCACGACAGCGTCGCCGTGCGCAGCGCGGCCGTGGCAGTTGCCCGCGAACTAGAACGCCGTCGGCCCGACCTGATCACCGCCTCGTGGTGGAGAGAGGAGCGCGGTGCGCGCATATTCGTCGACTTCAACCAGAACGCCCCGCACAAGACGGTGTTCGCCCCGTGGAGTGTGCGCGCCCTCGACCATGCGCCCGTGTCGTTCCCCTTCCCGTGGCAGCTGCTCGACACGCTGCAACCCCACGACATGACCATCGCCACCGTGCCGGGCTGGGTGGCCGATCACGGTGATGCGTGGGCCGCGATGAACGACGATCCCCAGTCGCTGCAGCCCTTCCTCGACATGGTGGCCCGCGACCAGGCCAGCGGGCTGGAGGACGCGCCCTGGCCGCCGGTGTACCCGAAGATGCCCGGCGAACCCAACCGCGTGTCGCCGAGCCGAGCCAAGAAGCGCCCGCCCAGATAGGGCCACAGCCGACTCCAGCGGCGGGCAGCCACCTGGCAAGATGAATCCGTGCCGTCACCTGACGTGATCTGACGTGACCTGAGGAGCAAGGGGTGGAGTACCGCAAAGACATCGAGGGGTTGCGGGCGATCGCAGTCTGCGTGGTGTTGCTCTACCACTTCGGGGTGGCCGGATTCGATGGCGGCTTCATCGGAGTCGACGTGTTCTTCGTGATCTCCGGCTACCTGATCACATCCTTGCTGCTGCACGAACGCGAGCGCCACGGGCGTGTGTCGTTCAGTGCCTTCTACGCCCGGCGGGCGCGGCGGCTGCTGCCCATCTCGGCGACGGTGCTGGTCGCCACCGCGATCGCCGGTGCGGTGGTGTTGCCGGCAACCCGGCTGACCGATCTCGGCGCCGATGTGCGCTGGTCGGCGGGCTTCGCCGCCAACGTGCTCCTGGCTCGGCGCGGCGCCGACTACCTCACCTCCGACCTGCCGCCGAGTCCGCTGCAGCACTACTGGTCGCTGGCCGTCGAAGAACAGTTCTACGTCGTGTGGCCGCTGCTGATCGCGCTGGTCACCTTGGGCGTTGCCGTTGGGCGCAGCACAGCGCTGCGAAGGCGGGTGGCCGTCACGATGGGTGCGCTCATCGCCGCGTCGTTCACCGCCTCGGTCGTGCTCACCACTTCGCAGCCGTCCTGGGCCTACTACGGACTGCACACCCGCGCCTGGGAGCTCGGGGTGGGTGCGCTCGCTGCGGCGCTCACGCCGGCGCTCGTCAAGCGCGCCCCGCGGGTGCGAGCGGCGGTCGGCTGGCTGGGCCTCGGCGCGGTGGTGGTCGCCGCCATCACATACGGCAAGGTTGCCTTCCCCGGGTATGCCGCGGCACTGCCGGTGGTGGGAACGGCTGCGCTGCTCCTGTCCGGCCCGGTCAACCCCGGCTCGCCGGCGGCCGCCCTCGGCATCAGGCCGCTCGTTTATCTCGGCACGCGCTCCTACTCGCTCTACCTGTGGCACTGGCCGGCGCTGATCCTCGCTGAGGCCTCTCTGGAACGACGGCTGAGCGGCCTCGAGTCGGCTATTGCCGCGGTGGCCGTGGTCGTCGTCGCCGACCTCGGCTTCCGCCTGATCGAGCAGCCGATCCGCTCGTCGCAGCACCTCATCCGCCGTCGGCCCTTGTCGCTGACCATCGGGGCCGGCCTAGTGGCGACCGGCTTGCTCGCCGGCAGCGCCGTCGCCGCCTACCAGCCCGATCTGTCGACGGGAGTGGTGGCCGACGCCCCCGAGCCGCTGGCGACCACGACCACCACGGCCCTGTCCTCGACCGGCGCTAGCGCCGCCAGCGGCTCGACCACGTCGACCACATCCACCACTGCCGTGCCCACCCCTCCCGCGCGGATCGACACCTCGGCCGAGCCACCGCTCGAGGCGGTCGTCGCTGCGCTGGCCAACAACGTGCTGCCCGACAACATCCGCCCGTCGCTGCGCTCCGCCGGAGGCGACCGCCCGATCCTGTACGACAACGGCTGCCATCGATTCCTGAAGTCGACAGTGAACGAGCAGTGCGTCTTCGGAGATTCGCAGGGCAGCGTCACCATCGCCCTGTGGGGCGACTCGCACATGGTGCAGTGGTACAACGCGCTCGAACGGATTGCACTCGACAACCACTGGCGCATCGTGCCCGTCACCGCGGGTGGTTGCGGCTTTCTCGACATTCCGATCTACAACGAAAGCAACGACGCCGATCTCAAGAACTGCGGGCCGTGGCGCGACGCAGCACGTCAGTACATGCGCGACCAACAGGTCGACATCGTGTTCGTGGGGCAGGCGTTTGCGCTCAAGGACGCTCGGAACCGCCGGCAGATCTCAGCACAGCAATGGCGCGAGCAGCTGCCGCCGGTGCTGCAGTCGCTACGCGCCGACGGGATCGAGCCGATCGTCGTCGCTGACGCGGCCAACCCGAAGGAGGTCGTTCCCAACTGCCTCGCGCAGCATCGCAACGACGTCGAGTTGTGCGAGGCGCGCATCGACGACGCGCACACGTCGTCGGTGCTCGCGGCACTCCGCGAAGTGACCAGCCACGAGAACGCCGGCCTGATCGACCCCACTCGCTGGCTGTGCAGCGAACAGCGCTGCCCGGTGGTGATCGGCGACATCCTCGTGTATCGCGACGGCCATCACCTCACCACCACGGTCGTGTTGTGGCTGATGCCCTTGGTCGAGAGGTTGATCGTCCCCTTCGTGGAAGATCTCGCCGCTTATCGTGAGGTGTCGGGTGTGGCACCCACCGCGCCCTCGACCGATGCTTCGCCCGACAGCACCTCACCGTGATGGCACTCACTCGGTCGGGATGAACGACCCCACCTGCGCCGCGGTGCGGGCCAGCGACTCGGCATAGACGGAGCGCGCTGCATCGCCCAGGTCGTCACGCCGCAACTCGGCGAGCACATCGCGAATCACGTGACCGTTCTCCCTGTCGACCCAGGTGGGGTGCGCCACCGGCGGCAACACTTCGACGCGCCCGTCGGCGTGCACGTCGACCTGCACGGTCACCAGCAAACCATCCTGCGACGCAGCCGGATAATCGTCCTGCCGCGGGTGGTCGCTCAGGTGATTACCCAGCCCGAACACGGTCCATACTCCGTTCACCTGCTCGATCCCCTGCACCACATGGCTGTGGTGACCGACGACGAGATCGACCAGGCCGCCGCGGGTGATCTCGTCGGCCCACAGTCGCTGGGCGCGGTCAATCCCCGACAGGGGCTCCTTGCCCCAGTGCATGCTCACGATCACAAGTTCTGCACCCATCGACCGGGCTCGCTCCGCGTCGTTGACGATCCGCTCGCTGTAGATCTTCGCCGACCGCCACCACTCGCCCTCGGGCGGCTCCAGGCCGTTGTAGCCGTATGTGTACGACAGGTGGGCAATACGCACGCCGTTCACATCCAGCACCCGCGGGACGATCTCGGCCTTGGTGCGCGCCGTGCCTGATTGGGTGAGCCCGACGGCATCGAACGCGTCGAGGGTTGCGTCGATACCTGCCGCACCCTTGTCGAACACATGGTTGCTGGCCGTGCTGCAGTTGTCGTAGCCCGCAGCCTTGATCGCGGGCACGATCTCTGCCGGCGCGGCGTAGAAGGGATAGTCGCTCGGCGGCTGATCGGTGATCACCGTTTCCAGATGACAGACGGCCAAGTCGACGCTGTTCAGCAGCGGCGCGATGTCGGCGAACATCGGCCGGAAGTCGTACCCCGGCGCGCTGCCATCGCGCGCATAGTGCTCGGCCGACTGCCACACCCGCTCGTGCACGAGAATGTCGCCGGAGAACGCCAGCGTCACTCTGCGCAGCCCCGGCCCGGTCGTGGTGGTGCTGGATGTGCTTGACGTGCTCGACGAGATGGTGGGCGCGAGAAGCGTCGTCACCGTTGCAGCAGCGGGCTGCACTGTTACGGATGTCGGTGCACCGACATCCGTACGGCCATCGTTACCGTCATCACCATTGCACCCGGTGGCGACCGCTGCGACCACCAGCACCGCGAGCACTGCTGGGAAAATCGGCCGGCGCGGCATCGGCCGCCAGCCTAGGATCCTCCGCCGGGCCGGCGGGTCTCGAAAGACGGTCGCGTCCTCAACTGTCGGTCAGCCGTCTTCGTCGTGCACGCCAGCGGGCACCTTGCCACCCCACCGCCGCTCGGCGGCGTCGAGCGACCGGTCGATCGCCACCGCCAACAGGACCACCGCGGCACATGCCGGCACCAGCGCATACCTGCCGGTCAGTTCGGGCAGCAACACGACCGCCGTGAGCGGGGCGCGCAGACCGACGGCGATGGCTGCCGCCCCGCCAAGCACGACGACCGTCCACACCCCTGGCGTTCCCCACCCAAGGCGTTCGGCGAGCATCGCGGCGGCCAGGCCCGCACCCCCTCCCACCACGATCGTCGGCGTCAGCGCGCCGCCCGGTGCCCCCGAGCCGAAAGTTGCCAAGGCACCAACCATCTTGGCCAGCAGCATCGCTGCCACCAGCGTGCCCGTCACCTCGGTAGCGGTCGACACATCGCGCAGCACGTCCATCCCGTTCCCGGCGCTGAGCGGGTAGCGAACCACCACCCCTGCGGCGAGCGTCGCCCCGGCAAGGGCAGTCAACATGCGAAAGCGCGCCGAGTTGACCCGGGCGGCACGCCGTGCCGACACCCGCGTGCGCCCCTCCAAGAACACTCTCGCCGCGAGCGCGCCCGGCAGCGCCGCGATGCACACCGCCACCGCCTGATCGCGCCAGCTGGCCTCGACGACCGGCAGCACGACACGAACGTCGAATACGACCACAGCCACCAGGAACCCGCCGAGCGCTCCGGCCACTGCGAACACCGTCGCACGGCGGCTGGCACGCACGCGGAAGTGCTCCTCCACATACACCAGAGCAGCAAGCGGCGCGTGATAGGCGGTGGCGAAGGCGGCGGCGATGCCGGCCGTCGCCATCGCCGCGCCCTGCCCGCGGAAGCGGCGGCCAAGGCCCGAGCCGATCGCCCCACCCGCCTCGATGATCGCTGCCTCCCGCCCGATAGGCACCAGCCCGGCAGTCATCACCCACGTCGCTGCGGAGCGCAGCGAGGTGGCGCGCAGGGAGATGTTGCGCTCCTCTCCGGCGGCAGTGGCGGCGATCGCCTCCAGCCCGCAGCGTGATGGCCAGCGCCGCATTGCGACGCTACCGATCCAGGCAGCGAGCAACACCGCTGTGAATACGACGGCGAACGTGACCGGTCGACGCAGTTCGTCGGCAACCATGGTCGCGTCGTTCGTGTCGCCGATCTGCTCCATCACCCAGAAGGCCGACTCACGAAACATATAGGCCGTCGCCGACGCGAGCACGACGACCACCAACACCAGCAAGCCGCTGGCCCACGGCGGACGATCCGGCCGCACGTCGAAGCCGGGCATGTCGCGCGGCATGTCAGCCAGACACCTCGTCGTGGCGTTGGACGTGGCATTCGACTCGGCATACCGCCAGCCGCAGCATGGTGGGGGCGACGACCGGCGAGCACATGTTGCACCACAGTAGGCGGCGACCGCGTCGATATCGTGAAGTGGTGGCCAAGGACGACGAGATCAACTACCTGTCGAAGCTCGGGGAGGGTGGCCGCGAGCATGCGCTCAACAAGCCGTGGTCGGATCCTGGACGCGGCACGTATCTGCTCGACATCGGCGCACTGTTGTCGGTGATGCCCACCCCGCCAGGTCGCCTGCTCGACATCGGCGCGGGTACCGGGTGGACCAGCTGCCTATTGGCGTTGGCCGGCTATCAAGTCACCGCCACCGACATCGCCCCGGAGATGGTCGAACTGCAGCAGGCCAACGCCGCCCGCTACGGGGTGGCCCTGGATGACACCGTCGTCTGCGATTTCGAGTCGCTGCCGAGTGCTCTCGACGGCCAGTTCGAGGTGGCGCTGTTCTACGACTGCCTGCACCATTCCGACGACGAGCGGGCCGCGCTGGCCAACGCCTACCGGGCGTTGCGGCCGGGCGGGGTGTGCGTCACCCTCGAGCCCGGGCGCGGGCACGCGCGCAACCCTGATTCGGTGCGGGCACGAGAAGTGTTCGGCACCACCGAGCGCGACATGCCGCCATCGCGCATCATCGCCGCAGCGCGCGCTGTGGGGTTCGTCGGCCACGCACTGTTCGAGCGACCACTTGCTCCGCTGCCGCTCACCCGCCGACGCTGGACATCGCCCCGCACAACAGCCGTGATGGTACGTCGGCTGCTCATCCGCGCGACCCCGCTGGTGCTCACTCAGGGTCACTTGGTGGTGTTGCAGAAGTAGCGACACCACCGTGACGCCACCAGCCGCTGCAACCGCCGGGTGCGCTGCGATACCTTGCCAGCAGCTGGGACGACTCATACCATTCGCGTGTGGCCGACCACGTCGTAGCGGAGACCGGGAGGGAGGGCTCAAGGTGTCGTTGACGGTGGAACGTTTCGCGCTGTGGCTCGACGAGTACGGCGGCGCCAGCCGGCGCAACGATCCCGCTGCGTCGGCTGCGCTGTTCACCGACGACGCTCACTACTACGAAAGCCCATTCGACGAACCGCTCGTCGGTCGTGACGCGATCCACCGCTACTGGGCGCAGGGTGCTACGACGCTCACCGACAAGGAGAGCACGTACGAGATCCTGGCCGTTGTCGGCGACCGCGGCATCGCCAACTGGTGCGCGAGCTTCACCCGCACTGCCACGGGAACCCGCTCGACGCTCGACTGCCTGTTCGTCGCCGACTTCGATGACAGCGGCCGCTGCCGAGAGTTCCGCGAGTGGTGGCACCTGCGTCAACAGCCGCCCGACTGACTGCCGGCCTGCAATGACCGCTGGACTCACACTGGTGTCGGAGGGGGGACTTGAACCCCCACGAACCGAAGTTCACTAGCCCCTCAAGCTAGCGCGTCTGCCTATTCCGCCACTCCGACTGGGTGGGAGATGAAGGTTACCGCGGCGCGCTCAGCGCACCAACAGGAAACTCAGCGCGAGAACGGTTCCGATCCAGATCACACCGAAGACGGTGGTGATGCGGGTCAGGTTGCGCTCGGCGGCGGTGCTGCCGAGGGCCGTGGAGCCGGCGCCGCCGAACATGTCGCTGAGGCCGCCGCCCCGGCCACTGTGCATCAGCACGCCCGCGGTCATACCGAGCAGCGACAGAATGTTGACGACAATCGTGAAGTACATGACGAATTCGCGCACGGCCCAATCGTACCTGGCAGCGGGCTCGATTGCGATGGCGCCGGCGCCCATCGTCGCCCCCCTCTGTGACCCGCCGGACCCGGCGATCGACTCGACAGCCGTCGGGCAGCCAGTGGACCGAGCGCCGCCGAAGGAGCCGATGACGGCGACCGGCGCACCTGCGCCGCTACGCCAGCGGGGGATGCGACGCCAGCACCTCTACCCCACCGGACTCGGCCAGCGCCCGTACTCGACGGAACTGCTCGGCAGTCTCGATGCGATCGCACAGCCACAGCTTCCGCCGCCCCAAGTCGGCGACCAAGCCTCCCTCCCGGTAGTGCAGTCGCCCCGGTTGGGCGCCGAGCGCCTTGGGCCGCTCGCGCACACGACGCAGCGCGGCAACCTCACTCCACGCCAGCCTGCGCGGCGCGAGCAACGTCCGCCGAAGCAGCCCAGCCTCGCTGAACACCACCGCCAGCGGATAGTCCACCGCCACCACCAGCACCAGCGCAAGACAAAGCACCGACACACCCACGCTCACCAGGTTGGCACCAACCCCGATGGGCACGAACACGCCGATCACCGCTGCAATAACCCCTGAACCAATCGCCAAGGCGATGGTGAGCGGCCGGGAACGAATCACCAGCCTCTCAGCCGGCTGCATGCGCCCCCTGGCGAACCCTGTCCAGCAGTTGCTCGCCGACCGCCAGCGGGAAGTGACACGACACCATGTGGCGGCTATCACCAACGGGCTGCAGTTGCGGCGCCTCCTCGCGGCAGATCTCAGAGGCAATCGGGCAGCGCGGGTGGAAATGGCACCCGGGCGGAGGCGAGGCCGGGCTGGGCACATCGCCCTGCAGCACGATCCGCTCGCGTGCCCGCTCGGCGCG
>CAUJEE010000003.1 GCA_963169215.1 Actinomycetota bacterium | reverse complement strand
ACCATTCTTTTCCATCCCGACGAAAATCGCGAGCACCCTCAGCGAGATTTGCTCAGCAGTCTCCTAGCTCAGACCGAGATCTTGCGCCGCTTGAGGATGCGGCGCCGCTCGCGCTCGCTGCACCCGCCCCACACGCCGTGCTCGATGCGCTGGTCGAGGGCGTACTCCAGACAGGTGTCGAGCACCGGGCAGCCGTTGCAGATCTTGCGCGCCCGGTCGACTCCTACTCCGTCGCTGGGGAAGAACGTCGCCGGCGGGTAGTTGCGGCAGTTGCCCAGCCGCATCCACGCGGTGGTGGAATCGTCGGTGGGCAGGGCGGGGGTGGATTGCATGCGCTCTCTCCTTGTGCGCCGTGACGGGGAATCACGGCCCGGTTGGTGCGCCCGCACTCAAGCCCTTGACCCGAGATGGACGAACCTTCCGAGGGAGTAGACGCTCCGGCGGTCGGCGGTGTTCCCGAATCAGGTGCTTTTCTAACACGAATCGGGGCTCGGCGGGAGGATCTGTGACCGATGCCCGCTGCCGGTAGGCTGGTTTTCCATGAGTGACACCCTCGAAGCCCCCCGGGCACATGCCCGCATCGTCTATCTCGGGCCGGTGTCGCCGCACTGGGAGATCTACTTCGACCACGGCGACCGCTCGCTGGCCGAAGAATTCCGCGCCCGGGCGCTGGCCCGGCTGGTGCTGCTGCCGCGTGACGACCCGCAGTTCCGCCGCAACCGCGAGCGCATCGTGCGCGACGCCGAGCGCGAGCGCATCAGCCTCGAGTGGGATCTCGGTCGCCCCGAGGACGACATCTAGAACCCGCCGATGTCCGCACGCCTGCTCAACCGCGAACTGAGCTGGCTGGCGTTCAACCGCAGGGTGCTGTCTCTGGCCGAGGAGCAGGGCATCCCCTTGCTCGAGCGGGTGAAGTTCATCGCCATCTGCTCGTCGAACCTCGACGAGTTCTACCAAGTCCGCGTCGCCGCGCTGAAGGATCAAGTGGCAGCGGGGCTCACCCATGTCGCTCCCGACGGGGTGTCACCGCAGGCACAACTGCATCAGATCGCGGAGGCCGCCGATCGCTTCGTGCTCGATCAGGAGGAAGTGCTCGACGTCTTGTTGCACGATCTCGCCGAGCGCGGTGTGCGGCTCGTCGATTGGAAGTCGCTGAGCCTGCTCGACCAGTCGTTCCTGATCCGCTTGTTCGAGGATCGCATCTTTCCGGTGCTCACCCCGCTGGCGGTCGATCCGGCCCATCCGTTCCCCTACATCTCCAACCTCGCGCTCAACCTGGCGGCGATGATCAGCAATCCGGAGACCGGCGAGCGCCGCTTCGCCCGGGTGAAGGTGCCCAACGTGTTCCCGCGGCTGGTGGCACTGCCCGACGGCGAGCGGTTCGTGCCGGTCGAGCAGATCATCGCCCACCAGATGCACTCCCTGTTCCAGGGGATGGTGGTCGAGGAGCATGCCGTCTTCCGCGTGACCCGCAACGCCGACCTCACCCTGGAGGAGGAGGAGGCCGACGACTTGCTGGTGGCGGTCGAGTTGGAGCTGCGCCGACGGCGCTTCGGCCGCGCCGTGCGTCTGGAGGTGCAACAGGGCATCAGCGGCGAGATGCTCGACCTGCTCGTGCGCGAAATCGATCTCGAGCCCACCGATGTCACCGTGCATCGCAACCCGCTCGATCTCACCTGCTTGTTCCAACTGCACGCTCTGCCTCGTCCCGATCTGAAGGACGACCCCTGGCCGCCGGTCACCGCCGGGCGCATTCTGCGCGCCGAGGAGCAAGATCGGAGCATCTTCTCTGTCATCCGTGAGCGGGCGCTGATGGTGCACCACCCCTACGAGAGCTTCGCCAGCAGCGTCGAGAACTTCATCGCCCAGGCGGCCGACGACCCGCGGGTGCAGAGCATCAAGATGACCCTCTATCGCGCCGGTGGCGACAGCCCGATCGCCCGCAGCCTGATGCGCGCTGCCGAGCGTGGAGTGCAGGTCGCGGTACTGGTCGAGCTGAAGGCTCGTTTCGACGAAGCGACCAACGTCGGCTGGGCCAAGACGCTGGAGCGATCGGGGGTGCACGTCGTCTACGGCCTGGTGGGTCTCAAGACTCACGCAAAGTGCACGCTGGTGGTGCGCGCCGACGACGACGGTCTGCGCCGCTATGTGCACATCGGCACCGGCAACTACAACTCGAAGACAGCCCGCACCTACGAAGACGTCGGCTTCCTCACCTGCGACGAGCAGGTGGGCAGCGATGTGACCGCCTTGTTCAACCATCTCACCGGCTACAGCCGAGCAGTCGAGTTCGAGTCGCTGCTGGTGGCGCCGAACGACCTGCGCACCAACCTGCTCGACTTGATCGAGCACGAGGCGTCGTTCGGCGCAGCAGGGCACATCGTCGCCAAGCTGAACTCACTCACCGACCCGGAAATGGTGGATGCCCTTTGTCGCGCCAGCCAGGCCGGAGTTCGTGTCGATTTGTTGACCCGCGGGATCTGCTGTCTGCGTCCCGGTGTGGAGGGCCTCAGCGAGAACATTCGCGTGCGCAGCATCCTCGGTCGCTACCTCGAGCACTCGCGGGTGGTGCGCTTCGAGCACGGCGAGGGCGACGCCCCGATGTTCCTCCTCGGCAGTGCCGATTGGATGGAGCGCAACCTCGATCGGCGTGTCGAGGTGATGGTGCCGGTGTTGCATCCCAAACACCGCGACTGGCTTGATCAGGTGTTGGCCTTCGAACTGGCCGACGACATCGTGTGCCACGAGCTGGGGTCCGACGCGGTGTGGCGGCGACGAGGGCCGGAGGTGTTCTCCGACGGCGACGCACAGGAGCGGTTCTACAACTGGGTGGCCGACCGCCAGCGCAAGTAGACGCGTCCGCCAGCTGGGCGCGGCCGTTGCGCGGCCTGCACGATCGGCCGTCGAGGCGGGAGCCCAGTGTTCGGGACCAGTTCACCTGGCGTTCACCCGGTTAACGAAAGGGTGTCACCTCGGCTGTTTACGGTGCCGGATGTCGAAAACCCCGACAGAGGAGAACAACACGTGAACACCAAGTCCCGCCGGCTCGCAATCGCCGGCATCGTAACCTTCTCGTTGCTGGCAGTCGCCTGCGGCGAGGACGAGGGCGCCGAGCCGGCCGATACCACGGCAGCGGCCACCGACGCCCCCGCCACCACTGAGGAGATGGCCCCGGAGACCACGGAAGCCGGCATGGAGCTCGCCGGCGGCGAGGTCTTCATTTCCGGGTCGTCCACCGTCGAGCCGATCTCGGTGCTCGTCGGCGAGCTGGCCGACGAACTGAGCGGCGGCGAGCTGGCCGTCAGCGTCGAAGGCCCCGGCACCGGCGACGGCTTCAAGCTGTTCTGCGCCGGCGAGTCGGACATCTCCGATGCGTCGCGCAAGATCAAGGACTCCGAGGCGGAGACCTGCGCCGCGGCAGGCATCGAGTACGTCGAGCTGGAGATCGCCATCGACGGCCTCACCGTGGCCACCAGCCCCAACAATGACGCCGTCACCTGCCTCGACTATGCGGCGATCTACGCCCTCGTCGGCCCCGAGTCGGAAGGCTTCGGCAAGTGGAGTGACGCCAACGAGATCGCTGCCGCGCTCGGCTCGGCCTACGCCGACCTGCCCGACGCCGATCTGGTGATCACCGGCCCTGGCCCGGAGAGCGGCACCTACGACAGCTTCGTCGAGCTGGTGCTCGGTGACAGCGCCGAGGCCCGCGGTACCGAGGAGACCACCCGCAGCGACTACACCCAGAGCCCCAACGACAACATCATCGTCGAGGGTATCGAGGGCAGCGACACCAGCTTCGGCTGGGTGGGCTACGCCTTCTACGCGGCCGAGTCGGACAAGATGAAGGCGATCGAGATCGACGGCGGTGACGGTTGCGTCGCCCCGACGGAGGAGACAATCGCCGACGGCAGCTATCCGATCAGCCGTTCGCTGTACATCTACGTCAGCAAGCAGGCGATGGCCGACAACCCGGCCGTGGTCTCATTCGTCGAGCTGTACCTCAGCGACGACGGCCTGGCCCAGGTGAGCGAGGCCGGCTATGTCAGCCTGCCCGCCGACCGCATCGAGGCCACCCGCGCCGCCTGGGCGGCAGGTAAGGCCTGATCGATCCCCCTCCTATGATGGGGCCGGGTCCGCCCGGCCCCATCATTCGGAAGCTCCCGCACATGAGCAATCTCACTCTCGACGCGCCCCGTGCCCTCACCCCTGCCGATCTTCGTGGCAACCGCCGCCGGATGCGCAAGGAGACGAGGGTGCGGGCGTATCTGTTTGCAGCCGCGGCGACCTCGATCGTGATCAGCACGTTGATCGTGTGGACGCTGTTCAAGGAGGCGTGGACGTTCGTCGCCGAGCTGTCCGACACGGTCGGTCTCGGCGCGTTGATCGACGGAGGAAAGGCGCCGGGGTGGTACCCGCGCAACGACCGCTTCGACATCCCCACAGTCGTGCTCGGCACGTTGATCGTGTCGATCGTGTCGATCGTGGTGGCAGGTCCGCTCGGGCTCGGTGCTGCGATCTATCTCAGCGAGTACGCGTCGCCCCGCGCGCGCCGACTGGTGAAGCCGATCCTCGAGGTGCTTGCGGGCGTGCCCAGCGTGGTGTTCGGGTTCTTCGCCCTCCGCGTGCTCGGGCCCGACCTGATCAAGCCGCTGTTCGACACCACGCAGAACACCAGTCTGCTGGTCACCGGTGTCGCCATCGGCGTGCTCGTGACGCCGCTGATGGCGTCAGTGTCAGAAGATGCGCTGCGCGCCGTGCCCGGGTCGCTGCGCGAGGCCAGCACGGGCCTCGGAGCGCGACGGAGCACGACCGTGACCAAGGTGGTGGTGCCGGCGGCGGTCTCGGGCATCGTCGCCGCACTGATCATCTCCGTCTCGCGAGCGATCGGCGAGACGATGGTCGCGGCCCTGGCCTCAGGCCGTCTCGGCCAGTCGCCCCGCACTTGGGATCCGCGCGACCCGGGCCTACCGATGACATCGGCGATGGCCCAACTGGCCCAGGGCAGCGATCAAGTGGTGGGTAGCGGCCTCGCGTTCCAGAGCCTCTTCTTCATCGGCGCGCTGTTGTTCCTGATGACATTGGCGCTCAACATGTTGGCCTCGCGGGTGGTGGCCCGCGTGCGCACGAAGTACTAGGACGCCACGATGACCGTCACCGCATCCGTCAGGGAATCGAGCGCCAAGGCCGTCGGCGCAGCAATCACGCGTGGCAAGCGCGACATCGCCGGCTTCGTGTTCGCCCTGCTGTTGCTGGCCTGCTTGCTCACCGCGCTGTTGATGCTCACCGTGTTGCTGTGGGACGTGGTCGCCGCCGCACTGCCGGTGTTCGAGAAGCGCAGCACAGGCTTTCTCACCAACGAGCTTGCGTCGAGTCCCGACAAGGCGGGTGTCAGCCAGGGCATCTGGGGATCGTTGATGATCGCCGCTTTCGTGGTGCTGCTGGCCTTCCCCATCGGCATCTCCGCCGGCGTGTATCTCGAGGAGTATGCACGCCCCACCCGGCTGACGAGGTTCATCCAGTTGAACATCCGCAACCTGGCCGGTGTACCGAGCGTCGTCTACGGCATTCTCGGGCTGATCGTCTTCGTCAAAGGCTTCGAGAACCTCACCGGCGGGCGCAGCGTCATCGCTGCCGGGGTGACGCTGGCCATCCTGGTGCTCCCGATCATCATCATCACTACCGCCGAGTCGGTCAGCGCTGTGCCCCAGGGGCTACGCGAGGCGGGCTTCGGTGTCGGCGCCACCCGCTGGGAGACCACCCGCGACCATGTGCTGCCCTATGCCGCCCCCGGCATTCTCACCGGAACGATGCTGGCCGTGGCGCGAGCCCTCGGTGAGGCGGCACCGCTGCTGCTGATCGGCGCGATCACCGGCCGCCTTGCTGCGCCGCCTGGGCAGACCCTGGTGGAGAAGATGCAGGGCAAGTTCACAGCCATGCCGATCGTGATCTACGGCTGGAGCAACGAGGTGAACAAACCCGGCAAGCGCACCGGGCTGACCTTCGAAGACCTGACATCAGCCGCAATCGTGGTGCTGCTGGGGATGGTGTTGTTGTTGAACGTTGCAGCAATCCTGCTGCGCAACCGATTCGAGAAGAAGCGAGAGTACTGATGGAGACCACCGTCGAACACCTCGACCAAACAGTCGGTCAAGTCCCCCATCACGGCGCACATCCAGGTACCGACGGCGCTGTCGTGTTCGAGACGTCCGGCCTGTCGGTGTACTACGGCGCGTTCCGCGCGGTCCGCGACGTCGACCTCAAGGTGCAGCGCAACGAGATCACCGCGTTCATCGGTCCGTCCGGTTGCGGCAAGTCGACGGTGCTGCGCTGCTTCAACCGGATGAACGACCTGATCCCGTCGGCGCGGGTGGAGGGCGGGGTGCGCTACCACGGCGTCGATCTGTACGACCCACAGGTGAACGCGGTCGAGGTGCGACGGCGCATCGGTATGGTTTTCCAGAAGGCCAACCCGTTCCCGAAGAGCATCTACGACAACGTCGCTTACGGGCCTCGCCTCAGTGGCGTGAAGAAGAAGAGCGAGCTCGACGCGGCGGTGGAGAAGTCGCTGCGCGGCGCCGCCCTGTGGGACGAGGTGAAGGATCGACTGAAGACCAGTGGACTCGGCTTGTCGGGAGGCCAACAGCAGCGCTTGTGCATCGCGCGAGCCATCGCCGTCGAGCCGGAGGTGTTGTTGATGGACGAGCCGTGCTCGGCGCTCGACCCGATCGCCACCGCTCGCATCGAAGACCTGATGCAGGAGATCAAGAGCGAGTTCACGATCATCATCGTCACCCACAACATGCAACAGGCCGCTCGCGTCAGCGACCGCACGGCGTTCTTCACCATTGAGGTGAACCCGGACAGCGATCGGCGCACGGGGATACTGGTGGAGTACGACGAGACCCCGAAGATGTTCTCCACCCCCTCCGACGAGCGTACGGAGGCCTACGTGTCAGGAAGGTTCGGCTGATGGACGAACTGCGCAAGGGTTATCACAACGAACTGGCGGCAACCCGCGACGAGTTGGCCCGAGTGGCGGCGACGGTGGCGGAGACGATTCCGCGCGCCACCGCCGTGCTGCTGGAGGCCGATCTCGCCGGCGCCGAGCAGGTGATCGCTGCCGATGCCGACATCGACGCCCGCTGCGTCGACGTGGAGGAGCGATGCATCCGCATGCTCGCTCTTCAAGCGCCGGTGGCCAGCGAACTTCGCCAGATCATCGCCATCCTCAAGATCGTCGCCGAAGTAGAACGTTCTGGCGACTTGGCAGCAAGCCTGTGCAAGGTGAGCCGGCGCATCTACGGCCATCCGCTCAATCCCAAGCTGCGCGGCCTCATCGCGAGCATGGGAGAGCAGGCGCAGACGCTGTGGGTGGCCGCGATCGAGGCCTTCGTCGACAACGATGCCGCCAAGGCGTCGGCAGTGATCGACATGGACCAACACCTCGATGTGATGCAGAAGCAGTTCATCCAGACCATCTTCGAGGTGCATGCGCACAGCGCAATCGACATGCAGGTGGCACTGCAGATGGCCTACGTCGCTCGCTTCTACGAGCGCATCGGCGACCACGCGACCAATGTGGCCGAGCGGGTGCGGTTCATCGTCACCGGGTGGGTGCCCGACCACAAGAAGCCGGAGCAGTCGGCTGATCCTGAGGCTGATCCGTCGAGTCTCGCCGATGGCGAGGGGTCGGCCGACACCCGGTGAAGTCGCTCTTCGGGTCGCGAGCGGAGCTTGATCGTCTCCGTCGGGAACTCGACGAGTGCCGTTCGGAGATCACCGTCGCCCGTGCACGCGAAGAGCGCCTGGCGGCCGCGGTGGAGATGGCGCCGATCGGGTTGGTGGTGGTCGACGAGGCAGGTCGCGAAGTGCTCCGCAGTCGCGCCGCCCGTCTCGGAAGTCATGCCGAGGTGCTGCTCGACGAGGCGTTGGAGGAACTGCTCCGCGACGCGCTCGGCGGGGCGATCGCGCAACGACGGCTCGAACTCTTCGGGCCGCCACAACGGGTCTTGCTGATCTCCACTGTGCCGCTGGGAGGTCACGGGGCGATGGCCGTGATCGACGACGTCAGCGAGAGAGCCCGCCTCGACGCGGTGCGCACCGACTTCATCGCCAACATCAGCCACGAATTGAAGACACCAGTCGGAGCACTGGCCGTGCTGGCCGAGACGCTTGTCGACAACGACGACCTCGCCGTTGCCCACCGCCTGGCGGGCAAGATGATGTCCGAGGCGTATCGCGTGTCGGCGACGATCGACGACCTGCTCGAACTGTCGCGCATCGAACTCGGCGGGCGGGGTGAGGCCGAGGTGGTGAGCCTCGCCGCTGTGTTCGGCGAGGTTGCCGCCCGCCATCGCCTGCCGGCCGAGACCGCCGGCGTGACGTTGCAGGTCGGTCCGGGCAACGGGCTGGCGGTCGTTGGCGATCGCCTGCAACTGGTGTCGGCGGTGAGCAACCTGGTCGACAACGCGGTGAAGTACACCGATCGTGGCGGCACGGTGGCGGTGAGAGCGCAAGCTGCTGGTGGTGCGGTGGAGATCGAGGTGTGCGACACGGGGGTTGGAATCCCCGCCCGCGACATCGACCGCGTGTTCGAGCGCTTCTACCGCGTCGACCGTGCCCGCAGCCGCGATACGGGTGGCACCGGGTTGGGTCTGGCCATCGTCCGCCATGTGGCCAACAATCACGGGGGCGAAGTGTCGGTGCACAGCCGCGAGGGTGAAGGCTCGACCTTCACCCTGCGCATCCCGATCGACGACGAAACGGAAGGGACTGCCTGATGACCACGCGACAGCCGACGATCCTGGTGGTCGAGGACGAAGCCGGCTACGTCGAGGCGCTGACCATCGGCCTCACCAAGGAGGGCTTTCGGGTCGAGGTCGCCACTGATGGAGTGGACGCCCTGCAGCGCTTCGATCAGGTATCGCCTGATCTGGTGCTGCTCGATGTGATGCTGCCGAGAATCAGCGGTATCGATGTCTGTCGCCAACTGCGCAAGTACAGCCAGGTGCCGATCATCATGGTCACCGCCAAGAGCGCCGAGATCGACACTGTGGTGGGCCTGGAGGTGGGGGCCGACGACTACGTCACCAAGCCATACCGAATGCGCGAATTGGTGGCCCGCATACGCGCGGTGATGCGTCGCCGCGGTGCTGCCGTGCCCGACGAACCGCACGAGCCACAGACGACAGTGGTGGGCGACGTGAGCCTCGATCCGGTCGAGCATCGCGTCGTGGTTCGCGGTGAGGAGGTTCAACTGCCACTCAAGGAGTTCGAACTATTGCGCCTGTTGCTGGCCAATGCCGGCCGTGTGCTGACCCGTGATCTGCTCATCGACCGGGTGTGGGGGAGTGACTACGTGGGCGATACCAAGACGCTCGACGTGCACGTCAAGCGCTTGCGGGCCAAGGTGGAGGTCGACCCCGGCGACCCCCAGCACATCGTCACCATCCGCGGGCTGGGCTACAAGTTCGAACGCCCCAAGGCCTGACCCGACCACACGACGAGATCACCCGACCGGGCACCTTTCGTGATCACACGAACCGGTTCGGGAGAACGCCCTACGATGCCACCGTGAGCTACCAGCGCGTCCCATCCCAGCGGGGCTCGGGGTCGCCATCGACCGACAGTCGTCGACCGGTGCAACGGCAGTCGCCGTTCAGGAAGCTGGCGCGCACACACGCGCTGAACACGATCGGCGACGCATCGATGTACGGCGCGCTGGCCGGGTCGGTGCTGTTCAGCCTCAGCCCCGACGCGCAACGCGACAAGGTGCTGCTCTACCTGTTGGTGTCGGTGGCCCCATTTGCCGTGGTGGCGCCCGCGATCGGGCCGGCCGTCGACCGCTTCCCCGGTGGGCGCCGCATCGTGATCCAGATCACCTCGCTCGTGCGGGCAGCGATCTACGCGGTCATGGCGTTCAACGTCGACACGTTGCTGCTCTACCCGCTGGTGTTCGGGGCGATGGTGATGCAGAAGACCTACGCCGTCTCCAAGTCGGCGCTGGTGCCCACCGTGGTTCGCAGCGACCAGGAGTTGGTGGAGGCAAACTCGAAGCTGGGCCTGATCAGCGGTCTGGTCGGTGCCTTGGCGATCGGCCCGCTCGCCGGCCTGGGCAAGCTGACCGTGGCCGCCACCCCGCTGTTCATCGGCGCGGGCGTGTTCATCGCCGCCCTGTTCGCCGCCAACCGGCTGCCCCGCGACGTGGTGGCGGCGGCACCGGCACAGCGCGAGGAGCGCGAAGAGCTGCGCTCGTCGGGGGTGCTGCTCGCCGCCGGTGGGATGGCGCTGGTGCGGGCCACAAGCGGCTTTCTCACCTTCCACCTGTTCTTCTGGACGCGGGCCGAGTTCGACGACAAGGGCCTGCTGTACCTCGGCCTCGCTGCAGGGGCGGGCACTGTCGGCTCGATGGTCGGCAACTCCCTCGCGCCGTCGATCAGACGGTTGCTCCGCGAGGAGCGGATGATGATGATCGGCCTCGGCGTGATAGCCGCCGCGGGCATCAGCGCGGCGGTGGTCGGTGGCGTGGCCACGGCGGTGGTGCTCACCTTCGTGGTGAACCTGTCGACCGCTGTGTGCCGCCTGGCCTTCGACTCGATCGTGCAGCGCGATGCACCCGACGCCAACCAGGGCCGTGCGTTCGCCAGCTTCGAGACGCGGTTCCAGTTGTCGTGGGTGGTCGCCGGGGTGGCCCCGGTGTTCTTCACCCTGCCCGGCCAGGTGGGCTTCCTGGTCGTCGGCGTGTTCGGGCTGATCGCCGCGGTCACCTACGTGATCGGATCGCGGGCGGTGAAGGCCGGACGGCCGGTGCCGCGCGGGCCGCTGCAGAAGGCCAAGGAGGGCATTCAGCAGAACGTCGCCCGTCGCCGCGGCGACACCGCCTCCCAGGGCCTGCGCCGCCCTGAGGGCTCTGCCCGTCGCCGCGATCACGGCGACGGCCGCCCAAATCTCAGCGACTCAGCGCCGACTCCAAGGCCGACGCGGCGAGGGCGATAGCGGCGCGGCCGTCGTCGAGGAAATCGCCCAGCGAGAAGAACGCGTGGAACTGCCCGCTGAAACGCACGTGGCTGGTGGGCACGCCCGCTGCGGCCAGGCGGGCCGCGTAGGCGTCACCCTCGTCGCGCAGTGGGTCGAACTCGGCGGTGATCACCAGTGCCGGGGGAGTGGCGGCGAGCACATGGTCGGCGGCGTACAGCGGCGACACACGCGGGTCGCTGGCCGAACCGACGCCGCCGCTGAGGTAGTGCCCGAAGAACCAATCCATCGAGCCTTTGGTGAGGAAGTAGCCGGTGCCGTTCTCGACGTGGCTGGGGTACGAGCAGGTGGCGTCGGTGGCTGGGTAGACGAGCAGTTGGAACACCAGCGGCACTGGCGCCAGTTGCGCGATCACCGCCGCGAAGGTGCCGCCGGCCGAGTCGCCCCCCACGGCCAGGCGGTCGGCGCGGCAGCCGAGCGCGGCCGCGTTGGCTGCGGCCCAGCGGGTGGCGCCGATCGAGTCCTCCAGCCCGGCGGGGAAGGGGTGCTCGGGGGCCAGGCGGTAGTCGACGCTGAGCACCGCGTGGCTGCTGCCGTTGGCCAGCCGGCGACAGACGTCGTCGTGACTGTCGAGGTCGCCGAGCACCCAGCCGCCGCCGTGGAAGTACACCAACAGTCCGAGGTCGGTGCGATCGCTCGGCCGGTAGAGCCGCGCCGGCACGCCTCCCGCGTCGACATCGCGGATCTCGTGCACCACCGCCGTGCTCGGCGGCAGTGCCCGCTCCTTGCGGATCGCACGCGCCTGCTCGGGTGTGCTGTCCTCGATCAGTGGGTCGCCGAGCATGTCGAGCATGTCCAGCAGGGCGCGGGCTTGCGGATGTAGCGGCACGGAATCCTCCTTGTGGTCGGCCTTGTGGTCGGCCTAATGGCTTGCCGGTTGGCCGCCGTCGCCGGCGGGGGCCTTCTTCTTCGGTGGCGGTACGCCTACCGCGGGCGCGGGGTCGGCCCACTCCGGCCAGCGCCGCCGGCTGACGATGCTCAACTGGCGCAGCAACTTCATCGCCACCTCGTCCTCCTGCGCCGGGCGGGCGATGATCGTGCCGTCCTTGATCATCCGGGTGATCACTTCCTCACCCAGTTCGGTGCGCACGATGGTGAGCGTCCAGTCGTTGTCCTTGCCGATGCCGCCGGTGGAGATGTCGGCGTGCTCGGCGCTGAAGTCGGGGCAGTGCTTGCATCCCTCGCGAGTCCACTGGTGGCACTCCTTCAGGTCGATTTCGTGGTACGAGCCGTCCTTCATCCAGATCTGGAAGACACCCTTGATGTTCATCTTCACCATGTCCTGCTTGCGCAGGCCGTACTTGGCCTCGAACAGTTCGGGGAAGATCGCGTCGTCGAAGGTCTTGCTGCACAGCAGGCCGATGTTGAACAGGAACGGCTTGCTCACCTTGCCCGCCTTGCGATCCCACATCGTCGGGGGCGAACTGGTCTGGCAGCCCATGCCCACCAGCGCCAGGCGATTGAGCCCCGCGGCCTTCGCCTCGCGCAGCGCGAGCGGGTTGGCGCAGTAGGTGTATCGACTGCCGGCGGTGGCCAGCACCTCGGCCTTGTTGCGCACCAACACCGGCTTGGCCTTCCACAGATCGTCGGCCTCGACGCCGCTCACCATCGCGGCCTCGATGTAGTCGTTGTCCATCAGCCAACTGAGCATCGCGGTGACGAACCCGCCGTCCTGGCCGCGCTGGTGCTGCACGTCGTCGGCGGCACGGGTGAGCAGCAGCTGTCGCCAGATGCCGCCCATCTCGTCGGGCTCGCGCACCCGCCCGAACAGGTGCAGGTCGGCGCTCGGCTCCCACGCGCGAAAGCGCGGGCAGGCGCGAGTGCACGTGGTGCATCCCTTCTCGCCGTGTATGCAATTTGCCGGGCCGAGCTCGTCCTCCAGGTGGAACGGCTTGTACTTGCCGTGCTCGCTGCCGTCGGCACTGTGTTCGTAGCCGATCACATCGTGCGGGCAGGTGACCACGCACCCGGCACAACCGGTGCACAGCCCGGTGGTGATCACCTCGGCGTACAGTTCCTTCCATTGAGCCGTCCAGCGGCCGGCCTGGGCGGGTGTCTGGAGGGGTTCGGTCATGGCAGCGAGACTAGGTCGCCGAGGGTGGCGGGTTGCAGCCCACGGCCCCGCGTTCGACGCGTGGGCGGCGCGGCGACGCGGCTGAGCGGAGTTCACGTGTTCGCACCGCCGGGGAAACACGGCGGAAACAACGGCCTGTCATCGTGCGCAACACTCCCTAGTCACACCCACCCCCAAGGAGCATCCCCATGCCCGATCCCAATAACGGGAATGTCGCCTGGGTTCTCGTGTCGGCAGCACTGGTGCTGTTCATGACACCCGGCCTGGCCTTCTTCTACGGCGGCATGGATCGCACGCGCAACGTGCTGAACATGTTGATGATGAACTTCTACTGCGTGCTGATCATCCCCGTGCTGTGGGTGGTGTTCGGCTACTCGCTCGCGCAAGTGCCCTTTGGTAACGACTGGTTGGGCAGCTTCGACGCGTTCATGCTGAACGACATTGGCCTCGCCGACAACGGCGGCACGCTGGCGGTGGTCGCCTATCTCGGCATGTTCGCCGCGATCACGCCGGCGCTGATCAGTGGCGCAGTAGCCGACCGGATGAAGTTTTCCGCGTGGGCGATCTTCGTTCCGCTGTGGTCGCTGCTCGTCTACGTTCCGGTGTTCAAGTGGGTGTTCGGCGGCTGGCTCGGCCAGCGCGGCTCGCTCGACTTCGCCGGCGGCACCGCCATCCACGTCAATGCCGGCATTGCCGCCCTCGCCGCGGTGCTGGTGCTGGGCAAGCGGCGTGGCTGGCCGCAAGAAGGGCACCCGCCGCACAGCATGCCGTTGGTGATGATCGGTACCGGCATCCTGTGGTTCGGCTGGTTCGGCTTCAATGCCGGGTCGGCGCTCGGCGCCAACGGCCAGGCGGCACAGGCGTTCATGAACACCTTTCTCGCCGCGGCCGCAGCGGGCCTCGCGTGGCTGCTGGTCGAGTGGGTTCGCGACGGACACCCGACCAACCTCGGTGCTGCTTCGGGGATCGTCGCCGGGCTGGTGGCGATCACCCCCGCGGCCGGCTACGTGTCGGGTGCCAGCCCGATCTGGATCGGCCTCGTCGCCGGCGTGGTGTGTTGCTACGCGGTGCGGCTGAAACTGCGCTACAAGTACGACGATGCGCTCGACGTGGTGGGTGTGCACTTCGTCGGTGGATTGGTCGGCTCGCTGATGATCGGGTTGCTGGCCAACCCCGAGTTCTTCGGCGGCACCCACCGTGAAGGCGTGTTCTACGGCGGCGGGCTGCGGTTGCTCGGCGAGCAGGCGCTGGCCAACGGGGTGGCGATCGTGTGGTCGTTCGTCATCACCTTCGCGATCATGATGGTGCTGAAGAAGACCATCGGCATTCGTGTCGACGCCGAAGCCGAGTCGACCGGACTCGACCTGGCACTGCACGGCGAGACCGCGTACCACAGCGGTGGACTGCACTGAACCCGATCGGAGACGTCACATGAAATTGATCACTGCCATCATCAAGCCGTTCAAGCTCGACGACGTGAAGGACGCCCTGAAGGCGGTCGGCGTCGAGGGCATGACCATCAGCGAGGTCCGCGGCTTCGGTCGCCAGGGGGGCCACACCGAGACCTACCGTGGCACCGAGTACCAGATCGACTTTGTCCCCAAGGTGCGCCTCGAGGCCGTCGTCGACGACGCCGACGTCGAGCGGGTGACGGAGGCGATCGCCACCGCGGCCCGCTCGGGCAAGATCGGCGACGGCAAGATCTGGGTGACCCACGTGGAGTCGATCGTGCGCATCCGCACCGGCGAATCCGGGACCGACGCGATCTGACCCGACGTGCAACCGGTCGACGCCGCCACCATCCGCCGAGTCCGCGCGCAACTGGTCGGCGACGCCGACCTCACCGGCCGCAACCTGGCCCGGCGCCTGTCGCAGCAGGCCGACTCGTGCTTCGAGAGCGTCGCCGCGGCGCTCGCGCCCGGATGGGCGGTGATGGCCACCGGTGGATATGCCCGCGGCACGCTTGCCCCGGGAAGCGACATCGACGCCGTGCTGCTGCACCCGGCCAGGGCATCGACCGCGGACGTAGCGCGCGTCGCCGAGTCGCTGTGGTATCCGATCTGGGACGCGGGGCTGAAGCTCACCCCTGCGGTGCATTCCACCAAGTCGCTGCTGACCCTGGCCGCCGACGACCTGGCCACCGCCACCAGCCTGCTCACCGTGCGCCGCCTGGCGGGCGACCAAGCTGTGGTCGACGAGGTGCATGCCGGTGGCGGTGAGCAGTGGCGCCGGCGGCCGTTCGTGTGGCTGCAGCGTCTGGCCGACAGTGCTGGTGAGCGCTGGGCGAGGTGCGGCGACGTGGCCGCGTTGTTGGAGCCCGACCTGAAGGACGGACGCGGTGGCCTGCGTGACTTCGACGCGATCCGCTGGGCCCTCGGCGTGGGCCGGGCGGAGGTGACGGCCGCGCTCGACGGGCCACTCGACGACCTGGCCGGCCCGGCCGAGTTGCTGCTGGCGGCACGCTGCGAACTGCATCGGGCCACCGGGCGCAGCTCGAACGTGCTCGTGTTGCAGGAGCAGGATCGCGTCGCGGCCGCGATGGGCTACGCCGACGCCGACGCGCTGATGCAGCATCTCGCCGGTGCGGCACACACCATCGAGTGGGCCACCGATCGCTTCTGGTGGCGCGTCGGTCGCTTGCTCCGCGCCGGCGGCCGGGCGCCCAAGTCCCAGCACCTCACCGCGCTCGCGGCCGGCGTGATGCTGATCGACGACGAGGTGCAGATCGCCGCCGGCGCCGATGTCGACGAGCAGTCGTTCGCGTTCCGTTTCGCGGCCGCCGCAGCCCATGCCGGCAAGCCGATGGGAGGGCGCGCCCTGCGCATGCTGGCCAGCAGGGGCACACCACCCGGTGAGGCATGGACGGAGGGCACCCGGCGAGCCTTCTTGAGCCTGCTCGGGGCGGGCGACTGGCTGGCCCAGACGGTGGAGGCGCTGGAGCAGTACGACCTGTTCAGCCGCTTTCTGCCCGAGTGGCGCGCCGTGCGCAGCCTTCCGCAGCGCAACGCGTTCCATACGTTCACCGTCGACCATCACCTGCTGCGTACCATCTCCAACGCTGGTGAGTTCGTGCGCGATGTCGAGCGGCCCGACCTGTTGCTGATGGGCGCGCTGATGCACGACTTGGGCAAGGGCTACGCGGGCGATCACACCGACGCGGGCGTCGAGTTGGTCGACTCTGTGATGGGGCGCATGGGATTCGGTGCCGACGACCGCGCCACCGTTGCACTACTCGTGCGCCATCACCTGCTGCTGCCGGAGACGGCTACGCGCCGCGACCTCGACGACCCGCGCACCGCTGCGCTGGTGGCCGAGGCGGTGGGTGACTTGGCGACGCTGCGCCTGTTGCGCGTGCTCGTCGAGGCCGACGGTCGCGCCACCGGACCGTCGGCCTGGACCGAATGGAAGCGGGGACTGATCGACCGCCTGGTGTTGCTGGCCGGGCAGTCGCTGGCCGGCGCGCAACTGTCGCGTCCGACGTCGGAGCTGGCCGACGCGGTTCGCCTCGCGTCGCGCGTCGCCGACGGCTCGGTGCATGTCGAGCACGTCGCGCTCGCCGAGGTAGATCTGCTGCGCATCGCGTCGCGCGACCGCACCGGCCTGTTCGCGCACATCGCCGGTGTGCTCGCCTTCCATGGGCTCGACGTGATCGGTGCGGCGGCCACCACCGGTGCCGATCAGGTGGCGGTCGACGAGTTCCGCATCGCCCGCGTGCCACCCGACGCGTCGCCCGATTGGCGCAAGGTGGAACACGACCTGCGCGCCGTGCTGCGCGGCGATGTCGATGTGGATGCGCGCCTGGAGGCCCGGCTGCGCTCGCAGAGGCGGCGGCGCACCACGAGTGCCAGCGCACCGCGGCTGGAGGTGTTGGTGAGCAATGACGCGTCGGCGGAGACGACCATGGTGGAGGTACGTGCCCCCGATGCACCGGCCGTGCTCTACCGCCTCTCGCACGCCCTATCCGGCCTCGGCCTCGACATCCGCTCGGCGGTGGTGGCCACGCTCGGCCACGAGGTGGTCGACGTCTTCTACGTCACGTCTGCCGGCGGCAAGCTGGTGGAGGCGACACACGACGACTTGCGCAGTGCCTTGCGGACTGCGCTCACCGCCTGAATCTCCGCTGGCGCGGCGCGGCCCTGTCGGCGCGGCCGGCGCGGCGAGTCAGATGTCGGCCAGGCCGAGCTCGCGCAGGGTGATGCTGCCGTTGTGCGCCAGCCCTCGCGGGTCGACCTCGCCACCGCGCTGCTGGTTCCAGCAATAGGCGACGCCGTTCACCACCTCGGCGTACATCGCGGTTGGTTGGTGGAAGGTTCCGCCGACTGGCGTCCGCGCCCCCGCTCGGGCAGGGGTGATCAGCCCGCCGCGCACCGTGCTCTCGGTGCGGCCGCCCTGGTTGTGCCACACGATGCGGCACGGCTTGGCGCAACCGGCGGGCGTGCCGAACAGCACACCCCATGGCAGCCCGGGGATCGGGTTGCTGGGCAGCAGCGACATCAGGTACAGGGCATCCTCTTGGTGCAGGCCGCTCGCCTTGGCCGCCTCGGCGAACATCGCCGCGTACTGCGGCCACGCGATCGGCACCCCGCGGAGTGGGGCGAGCGAGCCGACAGCGCCGCCCGGGGCGTCGAAGGGCACGGACAGCGGCGGGGCCATCATCGCGGTCAACCCGTCGGCGATGCCCTCGCCGGCGTCGATCAGGTGGCGCAGGTCGGCGATGTCGGTGCGATAGCCGTTGACGGTGATGTTGACCATGCCCTGGACGACGCGCAAGCGCAGATAAGGGTCGCTGCGCACGCTCAGCCATGGGCGACACACGGCGGCGACACTTGCGATCAGGTCGGGGCCGATCGGGTCGTTCTCGATGATGCGGTACCCGGGCAGTCCGTGGCTGTCGAGTGTCGGGTTGCCCCACGAGGGGATGCGCGACTTCTCGACGATCACCAGCCGCGGCAGGCGTGATGTCTCCGGCGCGCGCACGTGCACGGCGGTGGTGGGGATCCACGCGTTGTTGCCGCTGAACGGCTCGTTGGGCGGTGTGCCGTGCACCCCGAAGAACCCTGGGTTGCGATAGGTCGTGCGCACCGAGTAGGTCGACCCGCCCATCTGCAGGCCCGATTGGGTGACATCGGCTTCCAGCAACTCGTGACCGATCTGGCCGTACCGCCCGCCGGGCAGGGCGCCGCGTCCGGCGTTGAACAGGTAGTCGGGCCACTTCGGCAAGGTGGCGACGAACGCCCCCGCCATCTCGTTGTCGGCGTAGGTCAACCCGAGCTCCTCGATCACCGGCTGCAGCGACACCGCCGGCCGTCCACGTCGCGAGTCTTCGACGTCGTCGGCAGCAAGCGCCGCCCGGTTGAACTTCGCCTCCGCCGGGGTCGTCATCCCCTTGATCGCCTTGCCCAGATTTTTCAACATCTCCACGCCTCCTCGTTGTGACGGTAGCGCTCGCCCACGACCCGGGTTGGCACGGCGCGGCGCAGCGGACGAGACTGGTACCCATGGACATGACCTATCCGCCCGAGGCGGAGGAGTTCCGCGGCGAGATCCGCCAGTGGCTGCGCGACAACCTGCCTGCCGGATGGGTCGACGCATACGAGCGCGGCGAGCGCTTCGAGATGGATCCGGAGGCGAAGAAGGAGTTCAACGCGGGGTGGCCGGCCAAGCTGTACGCGGGCGGCTGGATCTGCGCCACATGGCCACGCGAGTACGGCGGCAAGGGCCTCACCACCATGCAGGGGGTGGTGCTCGCCGAGGAGTTCGCGCGGGTGAAGGCGCCACTGCGCGCCGACTTCTTCGGCGACACGCTGGTTGGCCCGACGATCCTGCAATGGGGCAGCGAGGAACAGAAGAAGGAGTTCTTGCCGCGCATCCTCAACGGCACGATGCGGTGGTGTCAGGGGTTCAGCGAACCCAACTCGGGAAGCGACCTCGCCTCGCTGAAGTGCAGCGCCGAACTCGACGGCGACGAGTGGGTGATCAACGGCCAGAAGGTGTGGACCACCGGCGGCCATCACGCCGACTATTGCTTCTTGCTCACCCGCACCGATCCCGACGCGCCCAAGCACAAGGGCATCAGCTACCTGCTGGTGCCGATGAAGCAGTCCGGCGTCGAAGTGCGCGGCATCGTGCAGCCCGATGGCACGGCCGAGTTCTGCGAGGTGTTCTTCACCGACGCGCGCTGCCCGAAGGACAACGTCGTCGGCGGGGTGAACAACGGCTGGAAGGTGGCCAACTCGACGCTCGCCTTCGAGCGTGGCCAGAGCGCCACCACCGGCTACCGCCGCTTCGAGGACGAGTACAAGCTGATGGTCGGCATCGCCCGCGAGCGTGGGCTGGCTGACGATCCGTGCGTGCGTCAGCGGTTGAGCGACTACTACACGCGGGTGCAGATCATGCGCATCAATGGCTTGCGCTCGCTCACCCAGGCGGTCAGAGGCAGCAAGGACCCTGGCGTGTCGGCCCTCGGGGCCACCAACAAGATGTTCTGGACCGAGGCCCATCAGGCAGGTATGGAACTGGCGCTCGACCTGTTCGGCGCCGAGTCGATGCTCGTCGATGCCGGCCCGGCCAGCGGATCGTGGCCAGGAACCAGCCGCGACACCCCGCGGCCGGGCTATCCATGCAGCGCGATGATCAGCGCCTTCTTCTTCAGCCGCAGCGAGACGATCTGGGGCGGCACCAGCCAGATCCAGCGCAACATCGTCGGCGAGCGCGTGCTCGGCCTCCCCAAAGAACCCCCCGCCCCGTAGCCCCCTGGCTCTGCGGGCTCCCCAGTCGCACCTCCGGGCTGCCCCACAACCCAACTTGACGCGATATATCAGGGTCTGAGCAGGCCGGAGTGATATATCGCGTCAACCTCCGGATGGGGCGGGGTCTGGTTGGGGTGGGCGGCGGCGGCGGTGTCAGGCGGTGAGGCGGTCGATCACGGCCGGCTGCTCGCCCGCGGCGCGGCCGGTGAGGCGGTAGGCGGCGCGTAGCAGGGCGGTGGCCTGGTCGACCTGCGCCTGCGTGCGGGCGTGCACGAGGGCGAGGGGACGGTCGGGGCCTACCTGCTCGCCGGTGGTGGCCAACCAGGTGAGGCCCACTGTGTGGTCGACGTCGTCCTGCGGGCGGGTGCGACCACCGCCGAGGGCCACCACCACCATCCCCACTGCGCGGGTGTCGATACGGCGCACGGTGCCAGCCCGCTCGGGGTGGATCGCCGCGGTGATCGGGGCGGCCTCCAGGTGCTGCCACGGGTCGTCGACAAACTTCCTCGGCCCGCCGAGCGCAGCCACCATGTGGCCGAACTTCTCGGCGGCGGCGCCCGAGTCGAGAGCAGCCTGCAACTTGGCCCGCGCCGTTTGCGACGTGCGCGCCAACTTGCCGAGCAGCAACATCTCGCTCGCCAGTGCGAGCACCACCTCGTGCATGCGCGGCTCGCGGCGCGCGCCGGTGAGGTAGTCGATGGCGTAGGCGACCTCCACCGCGTTGCCTGCCGCATCGGCCAATGGGCGGTCCATGTCGGTCACCAGCGCGGTGGTGGGCAGGCCTGCGCCGGTGGCGACGGAAGCGATGCTCTGCGCCAGTTCGCGGGCCTTGGGCAGGGTGGGCATGAACGCGCCGCTACCGCACTTGACGTCCATCGCCAGGCCGTGCAGACCGGCGGCCAGCTTCTTCGACAGGATCGACGCGGTGATCAGTCCGATGCTCTCCACCGTGGCCGTGACATCGCGAATCGCGTACAGCCGCTTGTCGGCCGGCGCGAGATCGGCGGTCTGCCCGATGATCGCGCATCCTGCCTTGCTCACCGCCGAACGGAAGCGGGCCATCGTCGGCGCGGCGACGTAGCCGGGGATCGACTCCATCTTGTCGTAGGTGCCGCCGGTGTGCCCCAGGCCGCGCCCGGAGATCATCGGCACATACCCACCACAGGCCGCGACGAGCGGGGCGAGCATCAGGCTCACCGTGTCGCCGACCCCGCCGGTGGAGTGCTTGTCGAGCACCGGGCCGGGCAGGTCCCAGGCGAGCACGGTGCCGCTGTCGCGCATCGCCTTGGTGAGAGCCACCCGCTCGGCGATGTTCATGCCTTGGAAGTACACGGCCATCGCGAACGCGGCGGCCTGCCCCTCGGTGACGACGTTGTTGGCGAGCGCGGCGATGAACGAGGCGATCTCGTCGTCGCTCAACACCTTGCCGTCTCGCTTGGCGCGGATGACTTCCTGGGGCATCATCGGCCTCACCTCCGCCTTCATCTTGCCACGGGCACACGAGCGAGCCCCCGACCGGGCAGACTGGCGCGGTGACCGAACTGCTCTACCTCCGCGACGCGTATGCGACCAGCTTCGAGGCCACCGTCACCGGTGTGCGCGACGACGCCGTCGCGCTCGACCGTACGCTGTTCTACCCCACCGGCGGCGGCCAGCCGCACGACACGGGGTTGCTCGCCGGCGCGCCGGTGGCCGACGTACGCAAGGAAGGCGCCGACGTGTGGCACACGCTCGTCGGCGGCCCACTGCCCGCGCTCGGCACCGAGGTGACCGGCGAGGTCGATTTCGCCCGTCGCCACCAGTTGATGCGCACCCACACCGCGATGCATGTGCTGTGCGGCGTGATCTGGAACGAATGGCGGGTGCCCGTCACCGGCGGCAACATGGAACCACTGAGCGCCCGCATGGATTTCGAGTTCGACCCAGTGCCGGAGGGGTTCGCCGCCCGCATCGAGCAGCTGGTGAACGCCGAACTGGCGCGCGACCGGCCGATCACAGTGCAGTTCCTGCCGCGCGACACAGCCGTGCACGACGCCGACCTGATCCGCACCAAGGTGAGTTTGATCCCAGAGTCGGTTGCCGAGATCCGCGTCGTCGACATCGTCGGCCTCGACAAGCAGGCCGACGGCGGTACCCATGTGCGCTCGACGGCAGAGGTGGGGCGGATCAGGGTGACCAAGCTGGAGAACAAGGGCAAGGGCAACAAGCGGGTACGCCTGGAGATCGTCGATGCCTGATGCCGCCCTCGCCGGCGAGCGGTACAGTTTCCGGGGGTGAACACGCGCTCTGCCCCCAGCGGCCTCGATGCCCGGCCGGAATCGCTGTCGCGGTTTCTGCACGGCCTGCCTGGGGTCGACGAGGTCGGTGTCGCCGGCCGCGCGGCGGGCCTCGCCACGCGCTCGATCAAGCAGGACTCGAAGCGCTGGGCGATCGATACCGCGATCTCGATGGTCGATCTCACCACGCTCGAGGGTGCCGACACGCCGGGCAAGGTGCGCGCCATCTGCGCGAAGGCGATGCGCCCTGATCCCACCGACGACAGTGTTCCGCGCGTCGCAGCAGTGTGCGTCTACGGCGACCTGGTGGCCGTCGCCCGCGAGACGGTGGGCGATGCGGTGCACATCGCCGCCGTGGCGACGGCCTTCCCGTCGGGCCGGGCCAGCCTGGAGGTGAAGCTGCACGACACCCGCGACGCGGTGGCGGCGGGAGCCGACGAGATCGACATGGTCATTGACCGCGGCGCGTTCCTCGCCGGCGACTACGACCTGGTGTACGACGAGATCGTCGCGGTCAAGGCCGCGTGCGGCACGGCCCACCTGAAGGTGATCCTCGAGACCGGCGAGTTGCGCACACTCGACAACGTGCGCCGCGCGTCGTGGCTGGCAATGCTCGCCGGTGCCGACTTCATCAAGACTTCCACCGGCAAGGTCAGCCCGGCGGCGACGCCGGAGGTGACATTGGTGATGCTGCAGGCGGTGCGCGATTTCCATGTGCGCACAGGCCGGCGCATCGGGGTGAAGGCCGCCGGCGGCATTCGCACCAGCAAGGAAGCGATCCGCTATCTCGTGCTCGTCAACGAGACTGTCGGCGACGCGTGGCTGACCCCCGACCTGTTCCGCTTCGGTGCGTCGAGCCTGCTCAACGACCTGCTGCTGCAGCGCCAGCGCATGGCCAGCGGCCACTACTCCGGCCCCGACTACGTCACCATCGACTGAGAGGACGCGCCGTGACCTTCGAATACGCCCCAGCCCCGGAGAGCGCGAGCATCGTCGACATCGCCTCGTCGTACGGGTTGTTCATCGGCGGCGAGTTCGTCGACGCGACGAGCGGTCGCTCGTTCAAGTCGGTCAACCCGGCCACCGAGGAAGTGCTCGCCGACATCTCCGAAGCCGGTGCAGACGACGTCGACCGCGCCGTCCGCTCGGCGCGCACCGCGTTCGAGTCGTGGGGGTCGCTGCCCGGCCGCGAGCGGGCCAAGTACCTGTTCCGCATCGCCCGTCTGGTGCAGGAGAGGGCGCGCGAGCTGGCGGTGCTGGAGACGATCGACAACGGCAAGCCGATCCGTGAATCGCGCGACGTCGACGTGCCGTTGGTGGCGGCGCACTTCTTCTACCATGCCGGCTGGGCCGACAAGCTCGAATACGCCGGCCTCGGGCGCGATCCGCGTCCGCTCGGGGTGGCGGCGCAGGTGATCCCGTGGAACTTCCCGCTGCTGATGCTGGCGTGGAAGGTGGCGCCGGCACTGGCCTGCGGCAACACGGTGGTACTCAAGCCGGCGGAGACCACCTCGCTCAGCGCACTCGCGTTCGCCGACATCTGCCGCCAGGCCGAGTTGCCGGCGGGCGTGGTGAACATCGTCACCGGCGCGGGCGACACCGGGCGGCTGCTCGTTGAGCACCCTGGTGTCGACAAGGTGGCGTTCACCGGCTCGACCGAGGTGGGCAAGGCGATCCAGCGCGCGGTGGCCGGCACCGGCAAGCGGCTGACGCTCGAGCTCGGTGGCAAGGCGGCGAACATCGTGTTCGACGATGCGCCGATCGACGAGGCGATCGAGGGCGTGGTCAACGGCATCTTCTTCAACCAGGGGCACGTGTGCTGCGCCGGCTCGCGGCTGTTGCTGCAGGAGTCGATCGCCGACGAGGCGCTCGCCTCGCTGAAGCGGCGGCTGTCGACGCTGCGCCTCGGCGACCCGCTCGACAAGAACACCGACATCGGGGCGATCAACTCGCTCGAGCAACTCGAACGCATCCGCCACCTGGCCGGCGTTGGCGACGACGAAGGCGCCGAGCGGTGGACCGCCGACTGCCAGCTGCCGGCCAAGGGCTACTGGTTCGCGCCGACGGTGTTCACCGGCGTAACCCAGGCACACCGCATCGCCCGCGAGGAGATCTTCGGGCCGGTGTTGTCGGTGCTCACCTTCCGCACGCCAGACGAGGCGGTCGAGAAGGCGAACAACACGCCGTACGGACTGTCCGCCGGCATCTGGACGGAGAAGGGCAGCCGCATCCTGTGGATGGCCGACCGCATGCGCGCCGGGGTGGTGTGGGCCAACACGTTCAACCGCTTCGACCCCACCAGCCCGTTCGGTGGCTTCAAGGAATCGGGCTTCGGGCGCGAGGGCGGCTTGCACGGATTGGCGGCGTACCTGGAGGCCAGCGATGACTGAGCGGATCGAAGTGCGCAAGACGTGGAAGCTGTACGTGGGCGGTGCCTTCGTGCGCAGCGAATCGGGGCGCACCTTCGAAGTGAACGACGCAACCGGTGCGTTCGTCGCCAACGCGGCCAAGGCTTCCCGCAAGGATGCCCGCGACGCAGTGCTCGCCGCGCGCAAGGGGCACCTCGCCTGGAGCGCGGCCACGGCCTACAACCGCGGCCAGGTGTTGTACCGCGTCGCGGAGATGATGGAAGGTCGCCGGGCGCAGTTCGTCGCGGACGTGCGCGTCGCCGAGGGTGTCGATGCGCCGTCAGCTGAGCAACAGGTCGACGCGGCGATCGATCGCATGGTGTGGTACGCAGGCTGGGCCGACAAGCTCGCCCAGGTGTTGGGCACCAACAACCCGGTGGCCGGCAGCTACTTCAACTTCACCATCCCCGCGCCCACTGGGGTGGTGGCCGCAGTGGCGCCGCAACACTCGAGCCTGCTCGGTCTGGTCAGCGTGGTGGCACCGATCGCCGTCGGCGGCAACGCTTCGGTGGTGATCGCCAGTGCCCCCCGCCCAGGCCCGGCGATCACGCTCACCGAAGTGCTCGCCACCTCCGACGTGCCTGCCGGTGTGGTGAACCTGCTCACCGGCGACCCGGTTGAAGTCATGCCCTGGCTCGCCGCGCACGCCGACGTGAACGCGCTCGACCTCACCGGCGTCGACGATGCCGACCTGGCAGTGGCCCTCGAACGCGACGCGGCCGGTACGGTGAAGCGCGTGCGTCGGGCGGCGTCTACCGATTGGGAAGCCGCGCCAGGGCTAGGTCGCATCCGCTCGTTCCTCGAAATGAAGACCGTCTGGCACCCGATGGGTGTGTGAGTGCTGCCAGCGGCGAGTTCGAGCAGTTCGCTGGTAGACAGTGCCCATGGCAACCGAAATCGAACGCGCGAAGTACATCTCGTTCACGTCCTACAAGCGCAACGGCGACCCCGTCTCGCTGCCGGTGTGGGTGGTGCCGTTCGGCGGCGGGTACGCGTTCACAACCGAACGCTCGACCTACAAGGTGAAGCGCGTGCGCAACAACCCGTCGGTCACCGTGCAGGCGTGCACCTTCCGCGGCAAGGTGCTGCCCGGCTCCACCGCCTACGAGGGCACCGCCGAAGTGCTGGAAGGTGTGGCGGCGCAGGAAGTGCGCACTGCGGTCAAGCGAAAGTACAGGGTGGTCTACCTGCTCGCGATCACACCCGGCGAATGGATCGCCAAGCTGCGCAAGAAGAGCCTCGATCCGGTGGCCATCAAGATCAGCCTGCAACGCGACTGATGCGGGCCGGCTCGGCCGCCCCCAGAGGCGTGGCAGCCCGGCTGCCCGACTGTCCGAAAACCGCTAGTGATTCGGACGGCTGGCAGGCACACTGGGCAGGTGCCAGCCACGCCGTCGACACTCGACTTCGATCACTGCTACCGGGCGATCGAGTCGCGCGACCGCCGTTTCGACGGATGGTTCGTCACCGCTGTGCGCACAACGGGCATCTACTGCCGGCCGTCTTGCCCGGCAATCACGCCCAAGCGTAAGAACGTCGAGTTCTTCCGCGCCGCGGCTACCGCGCAGGCACATGGCTACCGCGCCTGCAAGCGCTGCCGCCCCGACGCCTCGCCGGGATCGCCCGAGTGGAACGCCCGCGCCGACGTCGTTGCCCGCGCGATGCGCCTGATCGCCGACGGCCTCGTCGACCGCGAAGGTGTGGGCGGTCTCGCCGCGCGCCTCGGTTACAGCGAGCGCCAGGTGCACCGACTGCTCGTCGCCGAGGTCGGCAGCGGTCCGCTCGCTCTTGCCCGCGCCCAGCGGGCGCAGACCGCACGGATCCTGATCGAGACCACCTCGATGGCCATCACCGACGTCGCCTTCGCCGCCGGCTTCCGCAGCGTGCGCCAGTTCAACGAGACGATCGGTGACGTGTACGCCACCTCGCCGTCAGCGATGCGAGCGGCCAAGGCGCCGCCTCCGGGATCGGGCCGCATCACCGTGCGTCTGGCGTGCCGTGAGCCGTTCGATGCCTCACACCTGCTCGCGTTCCTCGCGGTGCGGGCCGTGCCGGACGTCGAACATGTCGCGGGCAGCGTCTACAGCCGCTCGCTGCGCCTGGCCGGCGGCAACGGCGTGATCGTCGTCGACCTGGGCAACTCGCCGGTCACCTGCGCGCTCGTGCTCGACGATCTCGCCGACGTGCAGGCTGCGGTGCAGCGCACGCGGCGGCTGCTCGATCTCGACTGTGATCCGGCCTCGGTGAACGACGTGCTTGCGCGCGACGAGATGCTCGCCCCACTCGTCGCCGCCAGGCCCGGTCTGCGCGCTCCCGGCCATCCCGACGGCACGGAGTTGTTGGTGCGGGCAGTTCTCGGCCAACAGGTGACCGTGGCCGGGGCGCGCACGCTGGCGCGGCGACTGGTGGATGCACACGGCGAGGCACTGGCGCGGCCTGTCGATGGCGTCACTCACGCGTTTCCCGCGGCGGCGACTATGGCTGCACTGTCACCGGAGCATTTCGCCATGCCGCGAGCGCGCGGTGCTGCGCTGGTTGGGGCGTGCCGGCGCTTGGCCGACGGCGTGATCGTGCTCGACGCGGGCAGCGACCGTGCCGAGGCGATCGCCACGCTGCAGGCGTTGCCCGGGCTGGGCCCGTGGACCGCCGGCTACGTGGCCATGCGCGCGCTCGGTGATCCCGACGTGTTCCTGCCAACCGATGTGGGCGTGCGCAACGCATTGCGCGGCCTCGGGGTCGATAGCTCGGCCCAGGCCGCGGCGGCTGCGGCGGAGGGTTGGCGGCCATGGCGTTCGTACGCGTTGCACCACTTATGGGCAAGCTTGTGAAGGAGACACTCATGCATCGCACCGCCAGCCCTCCCTCCCTCGGCAACCTCGCCGGCCTCGAGCGCACCTCGATGCCGTCGCCGGTCGGCGAACTCGTGCTGGTCGCCTCGCCACGCGGCATGCGGGCAGTGATGTGGCCGGGCGAATGGCCGGTGGGTACTGATGTGCCCCATGCGGGCGGCAGCGGGCGGGCGGCGGCGATCCTCGCCGAAGCTGTGCTGCAACTCGATGAGTACTTCGCCGGCACCCGCCGTGAGTTCGACCTGCCGCTCGACCCGGTGGGCACCGAGTTCCAGCAGGCTGCGTGGGCCGAGTTGCGCAAGATCCCCTTCGGCGAGACGATCAGCTACGGCGAACAAGCCCGCCGACTCGGCGACTCGAACAAGTCGCGGGCGGTCGGCGCAGCCAACGGCCGCAACCCGCTCAGTATCGTCGTGCCCTGCCATCGGGTGGTTGGCGCGAATGGTGAGCTCACCGGCTTCGCCGCCGGCCTCGACGCGAAAGAGTGGCTGCTGGGCCACGAGCGCGGTGGCCAGATGCGCCTCGTGTGACCCCTCCCGGCTCGTGTGACCAGGGCCGCGGGCCGTGTTCTGGGAACGTTCAGTCCCGGTTTGCGGGGGCGGGTTCAAGGGGTGAGCGCGACATCTCCTGAGTGAGGGGGTGTGGGATGGCGGTTGGGCGGGGCGGTCCGCCGCGGCGGTCAGCGGTGCTTGGCGCGTTGCTGCTGCGCGCGGCGGGCGGCAGCTTCGGCCTGCTTGCGCTCTTTGGCGGCGCGGCGACGGGCCTTGGTTTCGTCGTCGGCCGTCGGCGCGGGGCGCACCTCGACCTCCACGCGGGTCGCCGGCGGGAGGGCGAGCGTCTCGTGGTGGCGTAGCAGCGAGGCGAGCATCTCCGCCGCGGTGGCCTCGCCGGCCACCGATGTGGCAATCATCAACCGGGTGGTGGCCAGGCCGAACTCGTCGATCAGCGTCGGGGTGGCCTTCAGCAGCTGCTCCTCGGTGGGGTTGTCGCTGTTGTCGCCGAGCAGTTCGATGCACTTGGCCAGGCACGGGTCGGTGAGCAGTGTGCACAGCTGTTCGAGGCCGCCGTTCATCCGCCCGCGGGCGGCCGTGGCGCGCATCGCCAAGGCGCGGGCCGAGGGATCGGTGAAGCCGCCCTCGCGTGCGCCGCACGCATCGTCGATCGCGGTGCGATGGTCGTCGGGCAATGCCGCGACGCTGGCCGCGATCTCGTCGTCGGTCATCGCGTTGAACGCGCGGTCGAGCAGGGTAAGTGCTTGCAGGCGGGTCTTCAGCTGGCTCATCGGGCAGCCAGGCTACCGGGCGATCTGCCCGGTAGCAGGTGCACAGTGCCGGCCGTCAGCCCGCCGGGGGCACCAGTTCGCGCAGCAGCCCGCGCAAGAACTGCGCCGGTTCCTCGCCGCGGGGGATCGGCACCACCAGCTGGCGCTGGTCGGGCTTGATCAGCGCGGCGCGACTTAGGCGGCGCAGGCGCAGCTCTTCGCTGGTCTTCAGCTCGATCGGCCCCAACCGCGCCTGCCCGCCAACGATCTGCACGTCGCGCAGGCCGAGGCGGTGGCATTCGGCGCGCAGAGTGGCCACGTGCAGCAGAGCCTCGGCCGGCGCAGGGAGCGGGCCGTAGCGATCCTGCCACTCCGCGCGGATGTCGTCGACCTCGGCCTGGTCGGTGACCGCCGCAAGGCGACGGTAGGCCTCCAAGCGCAACTCCTCCTTGGCCACGTAGTCGGAGGGCAGGTAGGCATCGGTGGGCACGTCGAGTTTCACTTCCACTGGCGCGACGATCGGCTCACCCTTCATCTCGCCGACCGCCTCGGTCACCATCTGGCAGTAGAGGTCGTAGCCGACGGCGGCGATGTGGCCGCTCTGCGCCTCGCCGAGCAGGTTGCCCGCGCCGCGGATCTCGAGGTCGCGCATCGCGATCTTGAACCCGCTGCCCAGTTCGGTGGCCTCGCCGATTGTGCGCAGGCGCTCGTAGGCCTCCTCGGTGAGGCGCGCGTCGGGCGGATGGAACAGGTAGGCGTAGGCGCGTGATCCGCTGCGTCCGACGCGACCGCGCAGTTGATGCATCTGTCCCAAGCCGAGCAGATCGGCGCGTTCGACGACGAGTGTGTTCACAGTCGGCATGTCGATGCCGCTCTCGATGATCGTGGTGCACACCAGCACGTCGAAGCGACCCTCCCAGAAGTCGACCACGACCTGCTCGAGCGAGCCCTCGTCCATCTGCCCGTGCGCGACGGCGATGCGCGCCTCGGGCACCAGCTCGCGCAGGCGGGCCGCCGCCGTGTCGATCGTCTGCACCCGGTTGTGCACCCAGAAGACCTGGCCCTCACGCAGGAGCTCGCGGCGGATGGCTTCCACCGCGACGCGTTCGTCGTAGCCGCCGACGAAGGTGAGGATCGGCTGGCGGTCGGCAGGGGGAGTCTGCAGCAGCGACAGATCACGGATGCCCACCAGGCTCATCTCCAGCGTGCGCGGTATCGGAGTGGCCGACAGGGTGAGCACATCGACGTCGTTCTTCAGCTGCTTCATCGCCTCCTTGGCCTGCACGCCGAAGCGTTGCTCCTCGTCGACGATCAGCAGACCGAGATCCTTGAACTCGATGCCTTCCTGCAGCAGCCGGTGGGTGCCGACCACGCAGTCGACCTCGCCGCTGCGCAACCCGGCTATCACCTTGTTCGCCTCCTTGGCGGTGAGGAAGCGGCTGAGCACCTCGACGCGGATCGGGTAGCCGGCGAAGCGATCGGCGAACGTGTTGCCGTGCTGCGTCGTCAGCAAGGTGGTGGGGGCGAGCACTGCCACCTGCTTGCCGTCCTGGATCGCCTTGAACGCGGCGCGGATAGCCACCTCCGTCTTGCCGAAGCCGACGTCGCCGCACAGCAATCGGTCCATCGGGTGCGGGCGCTCCATGTCGGCCTTGATCGCCTCGATCGCCGTGCGCTGGTCGGGAGTCTCGACGTAGGTGAACGCCTGCTCCATTTCGTGCTGCCACGGAGTGTCGGCCGCGAACGCGTGCCCGACCGCGTTCACCCGTCGCTGGTAAAGCACCACCAACTCCTGCGCGATCTCGCGCACCGCGCTGCGCACGCGACTCTTCGCCTTGGCGAAATCGCTACCACCCAAGCGATGCAATGTCGGCACCTCGCCGCCGACGTACTGACGCAGTGCGTCGATCTGGTCGCTGGGCACGTACAGCTTGTCGCCGCCCTTGTAGGCGAGCAGCAGGTAGTCGCGCTCGACGCCTCCGATGGTGCGCTTCACCATGCCCTGGTACTGGCCCACACCGTGTTGGTGGTGCACGACGTAGAAGCCCGGCTTGAGGTCTTCGAACACTCCCGTGCCCTGCCGCTGGCGCGGGCGCGCCTGGCGGTGTGCCCGACGGCGGCCGGTGAGGTCGGCTTCGGCGACGATCGCCACCTTCGCCGCGCCCACGGTGCAGCCGCGATGCAACGGCGCCACCACCACATAGCCGCCGGGGCGGGTGATGTCGGCGCCGGCACCGACCACCGGGAACGACAACCCGCGATCGAGCAGCAGGTCGGACATCCGCTGCGCCGAGCCCTCTCCGTCGGCGGCCACGACCACCCGGTAGCCGGCGGCGAGCAGCTCGCCGAGCCGCTTGCCGAGGCCCTCACCGTCGCCCACGACCGGGCCCCAGCCGGTGGCCATGACCAGCGGCGAGTCGGGTGTCTCCGGCGTGCTGCTGATCGTCCACATCGCCTGCGAGCCGGCGAGCAGATGGTCGGGGTCGACGTGCAGGCGGGGGAAGGCCAGCGCAGGGTCGCGTGCCCAGGTGCCGGCGAGCGCGCGGGCTAGGTCGTCCTCTTCGTCCAACAGGTCGCGGGCACGGTCGCGCATCCGGCGTGGCTCGACCAGCGCCACCTTCGCCCCCGCGGGAAGCACGTCGGTGAGCACGACGGCCCGCCCCGCATCGCCGACGCGCACGCCAGCGTTCGCGCCGGCCGGCGGCTCGGCATCGACCAGCCACGGCAGCCAGCTCTCCATGCCGTCGAACAGCGCACCATCGGCGATCCGCTCCCACTGCTCGCGCCCCCATGGCTCGGCGGCCACCAGTCGCGCCGCGCGCTCGCGCACCGCTTCCGAGGGGATCAGTTCGCGAGCGGGGAACACGTAGGTCTCGGCCAGGTCTCGCGTGCTGCGCTGGTCGTTCACCGCGAACTCGGTGAGCCGGTCGACCTCGTCACCCCACAGATCGATGCGGATCGGCGCGTCGGCGGTGGATGGGAAGAAGTCGACGATCGCCCCGCGGCGGGCCACCTCGCCGCGATGTTCCACCAACTCCTCGCGGCGATAGCCGAGGTGCACCAGCCGCGAGACGAGCTCGTCGGGATCGAGCACAGCGCCCTTGGCGACGTGCACCGGCTCGACCGTCGTCGCCCCCGGCCCGAGGCGCTGCAACAGGGCGCGCACACCGGTGACTACCACCGCCGGGCAACGCTGCGGGTCGCGCAGCCGCCACAGCACCTCCAGCCGCCGCCCCATCGTCTCCACACTCGGGCTGACCCGCTCGAACGGCAGCGTCTCCCACGCCGGGAACAGCGCCACCTCGCCCGCGGGCATGAACGCGGCGACATCGTCGTACAACTGCCCGGCGTCGGTGCCCGTGGGGCACACCACCACCAGCGGGCGGTGGCCGCCGAGCTGGGCGAGGGCGGCGAGGGAGATCGCCCGCGCCGCCTCTGGCACGGCAACGAATCCCGCCGAATCACCCAGCGCGCGCGTGAGGGCCGGCTCGTCGCGCAACGAACGGGCCAGCGGCGCGAGCGGGGAGGCGGCCGACGACATGGGGCAGTCAGGGTACCCGTGCCCGCAGGTTCGGCATCACCCGCAGCGGTGAGGCAGACTCGGCGGATGCGTCGCCTTCGAGTCTGCTCGTTGACAGTCACCCTCCTCCTGCTCGCACCGGCCTGCTCGGGCGACGATGGGGACGACGCGGGATCCGACCCGTCGGCCGTGGTCGATGCCGTCTCCACACCCGACGCCGACGACACCGGGCCGTGGGGCGCGCTGATCGCCGACTTGCAGGGTGAGGAGCCCTCGCCACAGCAGGCGCTCGACTGGTTCGTTTCGTTGAGCGGTGCCGAGATCCCCGGTGCCTCGGCGGTGTACGGCCGAGTGGAGGGCCCGGTGTCGTTCACCCACGTGCTCGAATGGCTGGAGCACGACTGGGAGCAGTTCACCGCCGAGCAGCAGGCCGCGCTACAGGCCACGCTGGCCTTCGTCGACCCGCAGGCCGCCGGCGCCGGTGCCGCGGCGCGTCGACCGCTGGCCGAGCCGCAGTGGTTGCGCGACCTGGTGGTCGATACCAACCGACAGGTCGGCACTCTGCTCGGCCACACCATCGACGCGGCCAACATCGTCACCGCCGAGATCCACGACGGCTCGCTCGGCACCGGTCTGGCCGAGGCCCGCGGCAATCCTTCGCACCTGTTCGGCGTGCGCGTCTCGTCGGAATGCCTGATCGTGTACGGCGGCGGATTCCTGGCCGCGAGCCCCGCCCATCAACTGTCGGCCCTGGCCCACGAGATCGCCCACTGCCATCAGCACGACGCGTCGACGTTCGCCACCGCCGAGGGCCACTCGTCGATCGCCAAGTGGTACCAGGAGGGCAGCGCCGGCTGGGTCGGCGAGGTGGTGTCGCGCAACTCGGGGTTCCCGATGGCGCGCAGCTGGTGGAGCGTCTACTTCCGCGGCGATGCGATCACCCCGGCCGGGTTGTGGGGTTACTCGCTGGCGGCGGACCGCACCGGCTACAGCTCGATCGGTGCATTCCAATGGGCTGCCGAGCGGATGGGCGAGCAGGAGTTGGCGCGGGGAATCCTCACGCACATGAACGAGAGCACCGACGACAAGCTCGACTGGCTGTTCGGCGACGCCGGCACCCCGCGGCGCGAACGGCTGGCCGCGCAGTGGGCCGCGCAGGCCAGCAGGCGCAGCGGCTGGGGCGCCAACTGGTACATGGCCGGGCTCGGGCTCGCCGCGCACGGGCTGGCCTCGTCGGGTCGCTCGCCCAACGAGCTGCAGCTGCGCCCGGGCGCGGAGCTGACCGGGGCGGGCAACGTGGGAACGCAGCTGGCCGCGATCACGATCACGATCGTGCCCACGGCCGGGGTCGACCTGATCTCACTCGGCGCCACCGGATGGGCGGTGGTTACGGCCGAGGGTCGTGGCGAGAAGTTCTCCACCGGCGCCCGGCTGGGGCAGGTGTTCTGTGTCGGCGCGGCCTGTTCGTGCCGCGCCGCGCGCAGCGAGGGCACGCCGATCGAGATCGAGCCGGGTACCAAGGTGGTGCTGGCGATGGCCTCCGACGTCGGGGTGGCGGCGCGCTGGAGCGTGAAGGGCTACGACCTGCCCGACGACGGCAGCGACTGCGATCCGTGCCCGGCAGCCGGACCTGCCCGTCGGTCATCCGCGCCGGCAGGTGCCGCCCCGCCCGATCCGGTGTGCGGGGGCAGTGCCGAGATCACCAGCGTGCCCACGACCGCCGACGAAGGAGGCTGCCTGGTCGGTAGCTGGCTGGTCGACAACGCGGTGATGGCTGCCGCCTTCCTGCGCTCGATCAGCACCCCTGGCGGCGGCGCACCGCCGTCGGACTTCACCGATTCGCAGGTGACCGGGTCGTGGACGCTCCTGGTCGGTGCCGACGGGTCGCTGGCGATGACCGCCTCCGACTGGACCCTGAGCGGCACCGCCAAGGGCCCGCCCGGCCTGGGCAGCACCGAGGAGGTCGAGTTCATGATCGCGATCACGTTCAACGGCACGGTGGCCGCCGGTTGGTCGGCTTCCGGGTCGCGGCTGACGGTCAGCGGCGCTTCCGGGTTGCTCGCGGCCAAGGCGACGGCGACGGTGTACGGCCAGCAGTTCGACGTCACCGGGCCGAACTTGTCGAGCCTGCCACTGGCAGGCAACAGCACCAGCAACTACACCTGCGACGGCGGAGTGTTGGTGATCACCCCGACAGCAGCAAACGCGATTCCGCTCACGTTCAACCGCGTCGGCTGACCGCCGGCGATCGCTGCTGGGCGGCGGTCAGCGGCTGTTCAGGGCAGGGCGTTGAAGCGGGCCATCGCCGCTTCGGCGCCGTCGGAGAGGATCACCTCCACCGCGTCGGCGGCCCGCTCGACCATCACGTCGAGCACCTCCCGCACGCTGCCCGCCACCTTCGACAGCACGTGGTCGGCACCGTGCTCCTTCGAGCGCGGCTTGCCCACCCCGATGCGCACCCGCACGTAGTCGTGGGTGTGCAGGTGCTGGGTGATGCTGCGCAGACCGTTGTGCCCGGCCAGCCCGCCGCCGACCTTCACCTTCATCACCCCCGGTTCGAGGTCGAGTTCGTCGTGCACCACGATCAGTCGACCCGGGTCGACCACCCGGTGGCGGCGCATCAGCGCGCCCACCGCCTGGCCGCTGTCGTTCATGTAGGTGGTGGGAAAGGCGAGCACCACCCGCTTGCCGACCAGGTCGGCTTCGGCCACCAGCGCCCGATCACGACCGGCCTTCAGCTTCGCGCCGACACGGCCGGCGAGCCGGGCGACCGTCTCTTCGCCCACATTGTGGCGGGTGCGGGCGTATTCCTTGCCCGGGTTCCCGAGACCGACGACGATCGCGTCGATCACTCGCCTCCGGCAGCCTCGCCCTCACCGGCAGGGGTCTCGGCGGTCTCGCCCTCGGCGCCCGCCTCCTCGCCCTGGCCCTCGGCGACGGCAGCGGCCGTGGTGAGCACGGTGACGATCGGCATGTCGGGGTCGCCGGCGGCGGTGACGCCGGTGGGCATCACCAGGTCGGACAGGCGGATCACGTCGTGGGGCTGCATGTCGGTGATGTCGACGCTGAACTCGGCAGGCATGTTGGTGGGTGTGCAGACCACCTCGATGGTGTCGACTGCCTTGTCGACCAGGCCACCTTCGGCCATCACTGCCTTGGCCTCGCCGGTGAGGTGCAGCGGGATGTTGACCGTGATCTCGACATTCATGTCGACCTGCAGGAAGTCGATGTGGCTCACCGTGCGCTTGATCGGGTGGCGCTGCAGTTCCTTGACCACCGCCGGGTAGCTCTTGCCGCCGACCTCGAGCGACAGCACGGTGTTCACCCCGGCCGGACCGGACAGAGCGGCGCGCAACTCGCGACGCTCGACGGTGACGCTCACCGGGGTCATGCCGCGGCCGTAGAGCACACCCGGAATGTGGCCCTCGGCGCGCAGGCGGCGGGCGGCGGGCGACCCGGCGGCGGTGCGGGTCTGGGCGACGAGCCGTGTGTTGGAAGTGAGGGTGTTCGACATGACTGGCCTCGGTGAACTTGTGCGAGCGTGCAGGGTCGTTCCCTGCGGCAGAACGGCTGGTAATCCTACCGTGGCGGGGCGAGTTCCTCCACCCGGCGCGTGCCGGTTGCGCACCGGGCGGCGGTCGGGTGGACGCCTGTGGGCAGCCCGATCAGGCTTGGTTCTCGCCGCCGAAGATCTCGCTGACGCTGGCGTCGTCGAACACTGCGTTCAGCGCGTCGGCGATGAGCGGCGCGATCGACAACACCTCGATCTTGGGGCTCATCTTCTCCGCCGGGATCGGCAGCGTGTTGGTGAGGACGACCCTGCTGATCAGCGACTTCCCCAACCGCTCGATCGCCGGCCCTGACAGCACGGCGTGAGTGGCCATCGCCCATACTTCCGTGGCGCCGCGCGCCTTCAGCACCTCGGCCGCCGAGCAGATCGTTCCACCGGAGTCGATCATGTCGTCGGTGAGGATGCACAGCCGCCCCTCGACGTCGCCCATCACCTCGCGCGCCTCGGCGATGTTGGTGGTGCCCTTCGGGCGGCGCTTGTAGATGAACGCGAGGTCGGAACCACGGTCGCTGAGGTGTTGCGCCATGCGCTCGGCGACCTTGATCCGCCCCGCGTCGGGGGCGACGATCACCGGCTCCTGGGCGTGCTGGCGCACGTAGTTCTCGAGCACCGGAGTGGCCGTGAGGTGATCGACCGGACCGTCGAAGAAGCCCTGGATCTGCCCGCTGTGCAGGTCGATGGAGACCATCCGCTTGGCCCCGGCGGTCTTGAACAGGTCGGCGACCAGGCGGGCGGTGATCGGCTCGCGTCCCTCGGCCTTGCGATCCTGGCGGGCGTAGCCGTAGAAGGGGCACACCGCGGTGATGCGCTTGGCCGAGGCGCGGTAAGCGGCATCGATCATGATCAGCTGTTCCATGATCGAGTCGTTGATGCTCTGCGCATCGTGTCCGCAGTGGGTCTGCATGACGAACACGTCGTCGCCGCGGATGCTCTCCCCGAAGCGGGCGCGGATCTCGCCGTTGGCGAACTGCACCAGGTTGGGGTTGCCCAGTTCGATCCCCAGGTGTTCGGCCACCTCGCGGGCGAGCGCCGGATGGGTGCGCCCCGAGTAGAGCGCCATCCGCTTGGTGGTGACCTTTTCCATTGGCTGTTCGCTGCTCCGATCGTGTTGTGTGGCGGCCGTGTTGCCGAGCAGCTGTCGCGGCCCGGCGGCTTCAGCCCCCGGGGGCAGTGTAGAAGGCGCCGGTGACCAGCCCGGCAACAACCGCGCTGCCGGCGGGCAGGTGGGCGAAGGGACCGACATGCGCGCCCGGCCCGACCTCGGCCTCGTTGCCGACGGTGTGTTCGACGCGTGCCCCGTCGCCGACGGTGCAGTCGCACAGCCGCGTGTCGGGCCCGATCTCGCACCCGTCGCCGACAGAGGTGGCGCCCTGCAGGATGGTGCCCGGATAGAGGGTGACATCGCGGCCGAGCCGCACGGTGACATCGACGAACGTCTGACGCGGGTCGAGCATCGTCACCCCGTTGAGCAGCCACCGGCGGTTTGTGCGGGCGCGCAGCTCGCGCTCGGCCAGCGCCAATTGCCAGCGATCGTTCACGCCCTGCGTCTCGGCTGCCGGCGCGGGCACCGAGCCGACGCGATGACCCATCGCCGCCAGCGAGGCGACGACGTCGGTGAGGTAGTACTCGCCCTGCGCGTTGTCGGGCACCAGGCGGCGCAGCGCCGGGCCGAGCAGGTCGCGGCGGAAGGCGTAGATGCTGGTGCACACCTCCTTGATCGCCAGCTCCTCGGGGCTTGCGTCGCGCTGTTCGACGATGCGCAGCAGGCGCGAATCGCCGCGCTTGGCGGGGGCGCGCACGATGCGCCCGTAGCCCGTCGGGTCGTCGAGCTCGGAGGTGACCAGGGTGGCGGCGTACTCGTGCGACTCGTGCGCGTCGATCAGCTCCTCCACCGTGTGCGGCTGCAGCAACGGCGCGTCGCCGGGAAGCACCACCACCGTGGAGGTGTCGTCGAGATCGTCGCCGGGCAATGCGCCGAGGCCCACCATCGCCGCGTCGCCCGTGCCGCGCTGCACGTTCTGCTCCATGAACGTGACGTTGGCCCAGTCTGGTGCCTGCTCCTGCACCTTCTTGGTGACCCGCTCGGCGCCGTGACCGACGACGACGACGGTGCGCTCGGGCTGCACGTGCTCGAGCGCGTGGATCACGTGCATCACCATCGGCCGCCCGCAGATGAGGTGCAGCGGCTTGGGCCGCGCCGAGCGCATGCGGGTGCCTTCGCCTGCCGCCAGCACGATCGCGGAAACGGTCATGGTGTCGTTCTAGCGCGTCGGCCGACGGGACGCACGGTGTCGGGTGGTGTCGGCGGCTGCGGGCGCCGGCAGCGGGTGCAGGCGGTGAGTTCCGGGGAGAGGATTCGAACCCCTATAGACGGGACCAAAACCCGCAGTCCTACCATTGAACGACCCCGGACGGACCGGTCGCCACGATACCCGTGCGAGCCGGCAGTTGGGGGAGTGACCCGGGAGCGCTAGCGTTGACGGACGTTATGGGTTCACTGATCAAGAAGCGTCGCAAGCGCATGCGCAAGAAGAAGCACAAGAAGATGCTCCGCCGCACGCGCCACCAGCGCCGCTAGCCACTCCGCAATCTGTCGCTCTGTTGCCGACCGCCTGCCTACTGCTGCGGGCGGTCGGTGCGCGTATGCACCACGGTCGCCCCGGCCAGCGCGGCGGCGATGTCGCGATGACCGCGCACGAACCAGGTTGACCCGCTGCCGGCGAGCGTCGGTGGCTCGCCCGCCGCCTCGCGGATGCGATCGCGCCATAGGCCGAGGCGTGGCTCGACCACGAGGGCTGCCGGTTCGAGGTCGTTGACCCCTGCGCCGGTCGGCCCGCCGAGTGAGTCCCAGGCGCGGTAGGCGGCCGCAGTGTCGACCGCCAGTGGTGGGATCACCAGCGTGATCTCGTCGGCGACGAGCGGCAGGGACTCGACCGACTCGCCGATGCCGCGCACCCGGGCGCGCCCGCCGATCAGGCAGAACGGCACATCGGCCCCGAGGCGCGCCGCGGCCTGCAACTCGTCGGCGGTGCCGCTCCATCCGGCCCAGCGCAACACCGCGGCCGCGTCGGCGCTGCCCCCGCCCAGGCCTCCGCCGTGGGGGATGGTCTTGTGCACGCGCACCCCCGCCCGCCGCCCGGCGGCGGCCAGCGCCCTGGCCACCAGGTTGCGGTCGTCGAGCGGTATGCCGGAGGCGTAGGGGCCGTCGACGGCGAGCGCATCGCCGGCAGGGTCGATGGTGAGCGTGTCGGCCAACTCGAGCGTCACCATCTCGGCATCGATCAGGTGGTAGCCGTCGTCGCGCACGCCGGTGATGCGCAGCGAGAGGGTGAGCTTGGCCGGGGCGCGAACGGTGAGGTTCATCGGGCCGCACTCCACGCCAAGGCCAGTCGGCCCCACTCTTCGACGGTCAGCTCTTCGGGTCGCCGGGTGCTTTCGATCTGCGCCACGTCGAACACCTCCGCAGCGACCGTCTCGGCCAGCGAACGGCGCAGCATCTTGCGTCGCTGGCCGAATGCGGCGCGCACCAGCGGGAACAGCGTCGCCGCCGGGGCCTCGCTTGCCGGCCGGGGGCGGCGGCGGATGTCGGCCAGCGCCGACTCGACGTTGGGGCGGGGTATGAACACGCTCGCCGGCACCTGCCCGACGATGCGCGCCGTGGCCCAGTAGGCGACCTTCACCGTCACCGCCCCGTACTGCGGTGTGCGCGGCGCGGCACAGAAGCGCTCGGCGGCCTCACGCTGCACCATCACCAGCATGCGCTCGATCTGCGGCAGGCCGTCGAGCAGGTCGCACACCAGTGGCGTGGCGACGTTGTACGGCAGATTGGCCACCAGCACCCAGCCGCGATCGGCGTCGGCATCGTCGTGCTCGGAGAGCAACGCCGGCCAATCGACCTTCATCGCGTCGGCCTCGACCACGGTCACTGCTGCCAGCCCGGCCGTCACTTCGCGCAGTAGGGGCACCGCGCCGGCGTCTACCTCGACGGCCAGCACCCGCGCTCCGGTCTCGGCCAGTGCGAGCGTGAGCGAGCCGAGCCCGGCACCGACCTCCACCACCTTGTCGCCGGGGCCGATCTCGGCCAGGCGGGCGATGCGTCGCACGGTGTTGGCGTCGACGACGAAGTTCTGACCGAGGTCGCGACGCGGGCTCAATCCGCCCCTGCGCAGCAACTCGCTGATGGCCGCGTGGTTGTGCACTACCAGGTGACGCGCACGTCGATCGGCGAGTCGGCGATGTCGCCCACCTCGGAGAACACGTCGGTGTGGATGACGATGTCGACGCCCGCTGGTGGGGTGAACGTGCGGATGTTGGTGCACGTGGTGAACTGACCGTTGTTGACGTTGATCACCGTCAACAGAGTCGCATCGGGCGCCTGTGGTGCGGTGCAGGGTCGGTCGAGCGTGTCGGGATAGCGACGGTAGGAGGCCTTGCCGCGGAAGTTGTTGGCGTTGGGGGCAGGCGCGGTGGCGATGCTCGCGTCTCCGCTCGCTTCGCTCGTGCCATCCTCACCGCCGACGAACACGGGCGTCTCCGGTTTGTAGATGGTGGTCGGTGGCGCAGTGGGGATCGTGCTGCCACCGGCGGACTCGCTCGACTGGTCGTCGCCGCTCATGATCCACAGCGCGGGGATGGCGATCGCGGTGACGATCGACGCGAAGATCACGCGGCGGCGCTCGGTGTGGTACATGGCCAGTAAAAGGCTAGGGACGTACCCCTGGAAAGGCAAGGCAGGCGTTGGCGACGGTTGCCGCGCGCACCTCGTCCAAGGGTTGGTCGCGCAGCACAGCCAGCGCAGCCACTACGTGGGTGACGAACGCCGGCCGGTTGGTGGAGCCGCGGTGGGGAACTGGCGCGAGGTACGGGCTGTCGGTCTCGGCCAGCATCCGGTCGGTGGGACACAGGCGTGCTGCGTCGTGCAGCGCGGTGGCGTTGGCGAAGGTGACGATGCCGCTGAAACTGAGCCACGCGCCCATGTCGAGGCAGGTGCGCGCCTCGTTCGTTTCGCCGGTGAAGCAGTGGAACACGGTGCGCTCGGGCACACCTTCGGCGCGGAGGATGTCGAACGTGTCATCCCATGCCTCGCGAGTGTGCACGATCAGTGGCAGGCCGCGCTGATGGGCCAGCTGGATCTGGGCCGCGAACACTTCACGTTGGGTGTCGCGGGGCGAGTGGTCGTAGTGGTAGTCGAGGCCTGCCTCGCCGATGGCGACGACGTGCGGATCGTCGAGCAGGGGAACGATCGTGTCGACCCCCAGGCGGGCCTCGTGCGGGTGCAGGCCGACGGTGGCGAACACACCGTCGAAGCGGGTGGCCATCTCGATCGCCTCGGCGGTGGAGGCCGCGTCGCAGCCGATGGTGATCATGCCGGTGACGCCCGCGTCGCGCGCCTGGGCGACGATCTCGTCGACGGTCATGCCCCCCTTTTCGTAGAGGTGGCAATGCGAATCGATGTACGGCTGGGAAGTCATCGGTGTGTGTCGGTGGGTGTGTGTGTCGGTCGGGGGTGCGGTCGAGGGTGCGGTCGGGATTCAGCGGCGGGGGAACAGGGGGGTGCCCTTGACGACGGTGGTGTCGCCCGGATAGCCGCCCCACGTGGCCGCGGCAGGCAGGCGTTGGTCGCTCACCGCGCCGGCGAGGCCGATGCGCTGCCACACCTGCTGGCAGGTGTCGGGCACCGCCGGCGAGGCGAGGATGGCGACGATGCGCAGCGCCTCCAGCGCATCGCCGAGCACCGCATCCACCGCCGGGCCGGGCTCGGCCTTCCACGGTTCGTTGGCTTCGAGGTGGGCGTTGGTGGCGCGGATGAGCTGCCATGTGGCATCGAGTGCCCGGCTCGGTTGGTAGCTGGCCCACCCCTCGGCCGTTCCCTCCCACGCGGCGGCGGCCGCCGCGGCGAGGGGCGAGTCGGCGCGCGGCGCGGGGCCCACGCCGCCGCACTTGCTGCCCACCACGGTGGCGACACGCGACAACAGGTTGCCGAGGTTGTTGGCGAGGTCGCTGTTGTAGCGCGCGACCAGGCCTTCGTAGGTGAAGTCGCCGTCCTGCCCGTAGGGGGTTTCGGCGAGCAGGTAGTAGCGAAACCCGTCGAGGCCGATGTCGTCGACGAGGTCGAGCGGGTTCACCACGTTGCCCGACGTCTTCGACATCTTCTCGCCGCCCACCAGCAGCCAGCCGCCCACCGCCCAGCCGGCAGGCGGTTCGAGGCCCGCGCTGAGCAGCATCGCCGGCCAGTAGACGCAGTGGTGGCGGACGATGTCCTTGCCGATCAGGTGCACGCCCGGCCACCAGCTGCGGAACTGCTCGTCGTCGCTGCCGAAGCCGACGGCGGTGATGTAGTTGGCCAGCGCGTCGAACCACACGTAGGCGACATGCTTGGGATCCCACGGGAGGGGGATGCCCCACTTCAGGCTGGTGCGGCTGACGCTGAAGTCGCGGAGGCCGCCGCGGATCAGGCCGAGAGCCTCGTTGCCGCGGAATTCGGGCTGGATCGCGCCGGGGTGCGCGGCGTACCAGTGCAGGAGTCGGTCTTGATACCTGCTGAGGCGGAAGAAGTAGTTCTCCTCCTCGAAGTACTCCACCGGGCGCTTGTGGATCTTGCACAGGTCGCCGGGGTCGAGTTCGTCGTCGGTGTAGTACTCCTCGCAGGCCACGCAGTACTTGCCCTTGTACACGTCGAGTTCGATGTCGCCCGCGTCGTAGCAGCGCTGCAGCAGCTCGACCACTCCGGCTTTGTGGCGCGGCTCGGTGGTGCGGATGAAGTCGTCGTTGCTGATGCCCAGCTTGCGCCACGCATCCACGTAGAGCGGGGCGATCTCGTCGACGAACTCCTGCGGGCTCTTGCCCGCCGCGTCGGCGTAGTCCTGCACCTTTTGGCCGTGCTCGTCGGTGCCGGTGAGGTAATGCACGTCGTTGCCCAGCAAGCGGTGCCAGCGAGCGAGTGCGTCGCCGACGATGGTGGTGTAGGCGTGGCCCAGGTGGGGCTTGGCCGTGACGTAGTAGATCGGGGTGGTGAGGTAGGTGCGGGTCATCGCGGCGGTCCTTTCGTGAATGGCGATTCGTCGGCTGTCAGCAGCCGGTGCACATTCGACGGGGGCGGATCCGCGGGGTCACCAGCCCAGGATATGCCCGCCCACTGGGCCGTGGGACATCACTTTCGGTTAGAACGGGGTGGTGCCACCGACCTACGAGTTCGATGCCGCCACCGTGGTCGCCGCCGACGGATCGGCCGCGATCGTCGACGGGTGGGACATCAACGGCAACGCCAACGGTGGCTACCTGATGGCCCTCGCGGCGCGGCACATGCTGGCGGTCAGCGGTCGACCCGACCCGGTCACAGTGACCGGGCACTACCTGGCGCCCGGCCGCCCCGGACCGGTGCAGGTCGACGCAACGGTGGTGAAGGCCGGGCGTCGCTTCGCCACCGTCAGCGCGCAACTGCGTGCCGATGATCGACCGCTGCTGCAACTGCTCGGAGCGTTCGGCGACATGTCGGCCGGCGAGTCGTTCGAGCACGTCGCCGCTGCACCACCAGTGCTGCCACCGTTCGAGGATTGTCTCGCCCGCGATCGCAATCAGGGGGGTGCCGACATCGCGCTCAGCGACCGCACCGAGGTGCGACTGCACCCCGATCACGTCGGCTGGACCCGTGGCGAACGCAGCGGTTCGGCGGAGATCGCCGGCTGGTTCGCCTTCCGCGACGGTCGCCCGCTCGACACACTCGCGCTGTTGATGGTGTGCGACGCGTTTCCGCCGGCGGTGTTCAACCTCGACATCGCGCCGGGCTGGGTGCCGACGGTGGAGTACACCGTGCACGTTCGCGCGGTGCCCGCGCCGGGGCCGCTGATGTGCGTGTTCCGTACCACCCTGGTGAGCGGTGGCTTCCTCGACGAGGTGGGCGAGGTGTGGAACTCCGCC
>CAUJEE010000002.1 GCA_963169215.1 Actinomycetota bacterium | reverse complement strand
CGCTCGGCTATGCCGACGGTGTGCCTCGCCGCTTGCACGCCGTCGGTGGCACTGTGCTGGTCGGCGGTGTCGAACGCCCGATCGTGGGCGTGGTGACGATGGACCAGTTGATGGTCGACTGCGGCGACGACCCGGTGGCGGTGGGTGACGAGGCGGTGCTGCTCGGCAGCCAGGGGTCGCGCACGATCACCGCCGCCGACTGGGCGCGGCGGCTCGACACGATCGCCTACGAGATCGTGTGCGGCATCTCCCCGCGCATCGAGCGGCGTCCGGTCTGACGGCTGAGTCGGCCGCGTGGGCGGCCTCGGCGAGCGGCGTCGGGCCTGGTCGGGGCCTCGCTCTACGATGGTCGGGTCATGTTGCAGCTCCGATCCACTTCCGTTGCCGACACCCACGCCGTCGCCGCCGCGCTGGCCGGGTTGGCGAGAGCGGGCGATCTGATCGTGCTGGCCGGCGAGATGGGCAGCGGCAAGACGGCGTTCGCCCAGGGCTTCGCCGCCGCGCTCGGAGTGACCGAGCCGATCACCTCGCCCACCTACACGCTCGTGCACAGCTATCCGATCGGGCGGGTCACCCTGCATCACGCCGACATCTACCGGCTGACGACCTTGCACGAGGTGGCCGATCTGGCGCTCAACGAACTGCTCGAGGCCGACGGCATCGTGCTGGTCGAGTGGGGCGACGTGGTGGCCGGGTCGCTCGGCGACCATCTGCTGGTGCGGCTCGCGCCGGTCGACGACGCCGACGACGAATCTGCGCGGGAGATAACCGTCGCCGCGAGCGGCAGTGCCTGGGCGACGCGCTGGGCGAGGATCACCGATGCGCTGGCCGGGTACGCCGCCGACGGACGATCAGCGCCAGGGTGATGCCTCGGTCTGTGGCGTTGCACCGGTGGCCGGTCGACGGTCTGCCATTGGCCCCGCGCCTGGCGCACGACTAGGATGCTGGCCGCGGCGCCCACGGCGAGCGCCGGGAGCGGAGCGTGACGGTGCGGCGACTGGCGGTGACGGCGACATGGGCAGCGATCTGGGCAGCCACGGTGGTGGTGGTGCCGACGCCCGAGCAGGCGGCGGCGTTCGACCCGGCCACGCTCACGAAACTCGGCGTGATTGTGAACGACGTGGTGTACGACTCGGTGCGCGAGGTGCTCTACGCCTCGGTCGACAGCAGCGACGCCAATTACGCCAACTCGGTGATCACTGTCGACCTCGGTTCTCGGACCATCGTCGCCAGCGAACCGCTGGGCGCTGAGCCCAACCTGCTGGCGATCGACGCCGAGGCTACGGTGCTCTACGTCGGTGTGGACTCCGCCGGGCGGCTCGACAAGTACTCGCTGACCGACTGGACCAAGGAGTGGTCGTACACCTTCGGCACCGCACCCTACGGGAGCCAAATCATGACGGCCGGCGACATCGAGGTGATGCCGGGGCAACCCGACACCGTCGCCATCAGCCGCCGTGTCGCCGGCCTGTCCTCCCCCCATATGGGTGTGATGGTCATCGACGGAGGCGTGGCCCGCGCGGCCATCACCCACGGCAGCACCGGCAGCGACTCGATCGAGTTCGGGGGCGATGCCGCCACGCTCTACGGCTCGGATCGCTGCTGCAGCACGCGCTACTTCTATGTGCACAGCATCGGTGCCGACGGCGTGACCGAGCAGCAGGCGATCCCCGGATTGGGTGGTGGCAGCCTCGCCCTCCTCGGTGGGTTCGTCTACCAGTCGAACGGAAAGGTAGTCGACGTCGGTGGGGCGACCCCGGTGCTCGCCGACACGGTGCCCGCGGCATGCGCCGTCGGCGTCGACCCCGCCAGGGGCAGCGTGTGGTACGCGGCCGAGCGCGGGAACGACCAGACAGATTTCACCTTGGACGAGTACGACGCCACGACCAACATCCTGATTGGTCAGTGGGCGCTAGTTGGTGAGCCGTGGTGTCCGAAGGGTCTGACGGCCGCCGGTCCCCACCTGGTCGCGTACCTCAGCGATACGGTTTACCCGTACACCCCGGGCGAGCTCACCATCGCCGAGGCCTTGCCGCCTTTGCCGCTGCCTCCCCCACCACCTCCCCCGCCACCCCCGACCGTCGTGGACGGCATCGCGCGGTTCGACCTGCTGGTGAACGACGTGGTGTACGACCCGGTTCGCGAGGTGGTGTATGCCTCGGTGGATCAGAGCGATGGCACCTACCCGAACTCGGTGGTCACGGTCGATGTGATCACTCACGAGATCGTTGGGGTGAAGCACGTCGGCCACCAGCCCCGCGCCCTGGCCATCGATGCTGATGCGACGGCGCTCTACGTCGGTGTGGATTGGGAAGGGCGGCTCGACAAGTACTCGCTAGCCGACTGGAGCAAGCAATGGTCGTACACTTTCGACCTAATCTTCGGGGACCAATTGACCGCAGGCGAGATAGAGGCGGTCCCGGGCCAACCCGACGCCGTCGCCGTCAGCCGCTTGTGGGCGGGAGTCGGCTTCAGTCCACGTGGGGTGATGGCCATCGAAGGTGGCGTGGCCCGGGCGGCCGTCACCACCATCGGCAGCGAGTCGATCGAGTTCGGTGCCGACGGCACCACCCTGTACGGCTCGGATCTCGGGAGAGGCGAATTCTATGTGCACAGCATCGCCGCCGGCGGTGTCACCGAGCAGCAGAAAATTGACGGTCTTGGCGGGGGCGAGCTGGAGTATCTCGACGGGTACCTCTACCAGTCGCTCGGCAAGATCCTCGATGTCCGCGGTGCCACGCCCATTCAGGTCGGCACCTTGCCCGCTGCGTGCGCGGTGGCGGCCGACCCCACCGGCGCGAGCATCTACTACACCACCTTTCACTACCGCCAAACCCCGACGCTCGACGAGTACGACGTGGGCACGCGCACTCTGGTGGCGCAGTGGCCGCTCACCGGCGAGACCACGTGCGCGCAGGGGCTGGTGACCGCCGGCCCCCACCGGTTCGCCTATATCAGCCGCTCCTCGCGAGGGCAGCCGGGGCCACTGGTGCTGGTGGATACCGATCCGCCCGAGCTGGGGGCGTTCGGCGAGTACACCACGCTCACGCCGCAGCGGATCCTCGACACCCGTGTTGGGATCGGCCGCGGTGGTGTGGTGGGATCGCTGTCGCCGGGACAGTCGATCGACGTCGCCGTGTTGGGTGTTGCCGGGGTGCCGGCCACAGGCGTGGCGGCGGTGGTACTCAACGCGACGGCAGCCGAGCCCAGCGAGGGCGGCTTTGTCACGATCTATCCCACCGGTGGGTCGCTACCCGGAATTTCCAGCCTCAACTTCGACCGCGGCCAGGTGGTGGCCAACCTCGTCACCGTGCCGGTGGGTGACGGTGGCCAGGTGACGGCCTACTCGCCCTTCGGTCGTGTCCATCTGCTGTTCGACGTGGCCGGCTACTACGCCACCGACACCGGCCCCGAGGGGATGCGCTTTCATCCGGTGGAACCCACCAGGTTGGTCGACACCCGGTTGGGACTGGGTGGGCGCAGCACGCGGCTCGGTGCGGGGGGCAAACACACATTCCAGATCAGCGGTCGCGGCGAAGTGCCGGCCAGCGGCGTGGGAGCGGTGGCCCTGAACATCACCGTCACCCAGACCACCGCTCCCAGCTACCTCAGCGTGTATCCCGCCGACGTCGCTCTGCCCGACATCTCCAACCTCAACTACGGGGCCGACACCACGCGGGCCAACCAGGTGATCGTGCGCCTGTCGAGCGACGGTCGTATCACCGTCTTCAATGCCGCCGGGTCGACGCACGTGATCATCGACGTGGTCGGCTACTACGACGGGGTGGAGGTCGGCGAGGAGGGCCGCTTCGTCCCCCTCGAGCCGTATCGAGGGATCGACACTCGCGTCGACAGCCCCTTCGAGGGCACCGGTTCGTTACCCCCCGAGTCGATGCTGTTGGTGCTCATGCCCGACGAGGCGAGCGCTTACGTGATGAACATCACCGTCACCGGCACGCTCGGCGCCGGCTTCGTCACCGCCTTCCCTGCCCTCGACTTTGACAGCCCGGTACCCGCGGTGTCGAACCTCAACTACGGCCCCGGACAGACGGTTCCGAACCATGCCATCATTCCCACCGGCCCCGACCTCGGCTTCTACAACTCGGGCGGCACAGTGCACCTGATCCTCGATGTGTTCGGAGCCTTCACCTAGCGGACCGTTAGGCGGTGATCGAACAAGCGTCGCACCTCCTGTTCAGTCGACATGCAAGCGGACGGCAAGTTAATCGACTCCTGCCCATACGGGTCGCCCCAACGCTGCCTTGATCGCAGAGGCCGTCGAACTCCGACGAATTGGCGAACAACGTCGCACCCATGTGCGAATCTTGCAGGAGTGACCTTCACCGACCTGCTCCCGCTCACCAGCGAAGTCGAGGAACGCCGTCAGCGCGTCTCCCTCTCCTTGGACGCGACGCGCAGGGCGGACCTCGGTCAGTTCTTCACGCCCGATCCGGTTGCCCGGTTCCTGGCGTCGATGTTCGACCTGGCCGAGAGGCCGGCGACAGTTCTCGACCCTGGTGCCGGGGTGGGTTCCCTGACGGCCGCCTTCGTCGCACGTTGGGCTGCGGAGTGCGATTCGCCGCTGTCCGTGACGGCCTGCGAATTGGACACGACGCTGCACGAAGAACTGCGCGCCACGCTCGACCACTGCGAGCGAGCAGCCGACGTGCAGGCAGAGTTGCTCGGGGCGAACTTCATCGAATGGGCCACCGATCGGCTTGGTGGCCTTCGTCTTGCCGAGCATCCCGGCTTCGACTACGTCGTGATGAACCCGCCGTACCGGAAGATGGCGAGCGGCTCGCATGATCGGCTCCTGCTTCGGTCGCTCGGGGTCGATGTTCCAAACCTCTACGCAGCCTTTCTCGCGCTTGGTGCTCGCCTCCTTGTGCCGGGTGGCCAGCTAGTCGCGATCACACCCCGCTCCTTCGCCAACGGCCCGTACTTCAAGTCGTTCCGTCGCGATCTGCTCTCATGGCTCGGCCTCCGCCGAATCCATGTCTACGACTCGCGCGACACGGCATTCTCAGACTCGGACGTCCTGCAAGAAAACGTCGTCTTCCTCGCGGAACGCAGCCCCGAGCGGGGAACAGTGCTCGTTACGTCGAGCGCCGCCCCGTCGGCTGTCGAAATGACGAGCCGGGACGTGCCGTACGCCGAGGTGGTCCGGCCAGACGACGGTGAGCAGTTCATCCATCTGACACCTCACGCCGACCATGCCGACGTGGCATCGGCAGTCGCCGGTCTTCCAACGACCATCGCGTCCCTCGGGGTCACGGTTTCCACCGGTCGAGTCGTTGACTTCCGCGCCAAGGAGTACCTGTCTGCGCAGCCGACAGACGAGACGGTGCCGCTCATCTACCCGACGCACATGAGCGAGGGCACGATCTCATGGCCCAAGGAGAGCAAGAAGCCCAACGCTCTGATCGCCTGTGCCGAGACGGCGGCCCTGCTTCTCCCCGCTGGGTGCTACGTGCTCGTGAAGCGCTTCAGTGCCAAGGAGGAACGACGACGAGTAGTCGCTTCCATCGTCCGTCCAGGTGACCTTCCTGGGGCGATGTGGGCGTTCGAGAATCACCTGAACGTGTTCCACTCGTCCAACAGTGGGCTTGCGCCAACGCTCGCTGCTGGCCTCACGGTGTGGCTGAACTCGTCTGCGGTGGATGTGGCCTTCCGCCAATTCTCCGGGCATACCCAGGTGAACGCGACCGACCTCCGCAACATGCGGTACCCGAGCCAAGCGCAGCTTCTCGCTCTTGGCGAGGTTGCTGGCCTTTCCGTGCTCGATCAGGAGAAGGTGGATGCCCTCGTCGCCGATCACGTTCCCGGGATTCGAGCCTGAGCCGAAGATGCATCGGCACGTCCAAGAAGCGCAGGAGATTCTTCGGGCGCTTGGCCTTCCCTCCGACCAGACCAACGAACGTGGCGCGCTGACGCTGCTGGGTTTGCTGAACCTCACTCCAGATCGGTCGTGGTCCGATGCCGAGAACCCGATGGTTGGGATCACTCCCCTCATGTCGTTCATGGCCGAGCACTACCTCGACCAGCCCTACGCGCCGAACACACGCGAGACGGTGCGGCGTTTCACGATGCATCAGTTCGTTGCCGCTGGCGTCGCGATTGCGAATCCTGACCAGCCGCTCCGTCCGGTCAACAGTCCGCGGTTCTGCTACCAGATGCCCGCGGAGTTGCTGCTCGTTCTGCGGACATTCGGAACGCCCGAGTGGTCGCACTCGCTGGCTGCATGGCTCCGGGAAGTTCCCGGATTGAAGGAGCGGTGGGCGGCCGAGAGGAGCATGGCCCTCATCGCCGTTACCACGCCGGATGGGGAGGAGATCGGTCTCACTCCGGGTGGACAGAACCTGCTGATCGCCCGCATAGTCGAGGAGTTCTGCGCCAGGTACACGCCGGGTGGCCAGGTTCTGTACCTCGGTGACGCGGGCGCAGGTGACCCGATCGATCGCCGCGATGTACTTGCCAGCCATGGGATCGTCATCAAGGACCGCGGCAAGATGCCAGACGTCGTGGTGCTCCTGCCCGATCGTGGATGGCTCGTTCTCGTCGAAGCAGTCACAACTCACGGACCCATCAACCCGCTTCGCAAGGCCGACCTGACCAGCCTGTTCGCCTCGTCTCTCGGGCTGGTGTTCGTGACTGCCTTCCCGGACATGGTCACGTTCACGCGCTACGCCCGCGATGTCGCGTGGGAGACCGATGTGTGGGTGGCCGAGAACCCGAGCCACCTCATTCACTTCAACGGTGAACGCTTCCTCGGCCCCTACGAATGAGCACAGCCCTTGTCGCTCTCAATGCCCGTCTTCTCGGCGCGGTGGTCGGCTTCTTCTTCCGTGCAGCCGAGTTTCGGAGGGACCAGCGTTTGAAGGTGTACGGCGACTTCATCGCCGCCTTCCTGGCGATCGGCCACGAGGGCGCAGGGGGAGCGTCGCTCTACATGACCTTTGGTGACAGCCTCTTCAGCGAGCATCGCGAGAAGTTGGCCGAAGTGTGGCCAATACTCGCTGCTGCGCTGTGTCGCCGCACTGGCTTAGCGACCTGTCCCGTTTGAGGCCATCAGGGCGGAGATGACGGCGTGGGCCGCACCCGTGTGCGGTTGCTCCGCTCATTCGAACGCGGGTACCGGCCGATACGGCGCAGGATGCGCCTCGCCAGGGTTGAGCGCTCAACCGCGCACGGTGTATCGGTTGTCGGCTGGCACAATGGTTGCCACATGTTGATCCTGGGTATCGAGACCGCGACGCCGCTGGTGAGCGTGGCGATCGGTGGGCACGAGGGTGTGCTCGGCTTGTTCGAGACGTCGCGCGGCCGGCGGCACGCAGAGACGCTGGTGCCGGCGATCGAGTTCGTGTGCAAGCAGGCCGACGTGCAGATCGGCGAGTTCGGGGCGATCGCGGTCGACGTCGGGCCGGGGCTCTTTACCGGTATGCGCGTCGGGCTGGCCGCGGCCAAGGCGATGGCCCAGGCGTTGCGGCTGCCGATGATCGGCATCAGCTCGCTCGACCTGCTCTCATTCCCGCTGCGGCATGCCGACCGCACGATCGCAGCGGTGATCGATGCGCGCAAGGGCGAGGTGTTCTACGCGTTCTACCGCGCTGTGCCGGGTGGTGTGCAGCGGGTGACCGAACCGTGCTGCGCGCCGGTGGACGACTTGGTGGCCGACCTGATCGCCCGCGGACAGAACGTGGTGTGTGTGGGTGACGGCGCGCTGCGTTACCGCGAGCAGATCGCTTCGTGCGTGCACTGCGACTTCGCCGAGCAGTTCGTGCAGTACCCCTCGGCCGCGCCGCTGGTGCAACTGGCCCACGCCCGCGCACTGCGTGAGGAGTGGGTTAACCCGTGGGAGATCCAGCCGCTCTACCTGCGGGCGCCCGACGCGCAGATCAACTGGAGCACGCGCTCGTGAGTGTTCTCGCCCGCTTCCTCGGCCGCACCGACGCGGGGCTCGACATCGAGCCGGTGCGCAAGCGACACCTGCCGGAGATGTTGCCGATCGAGCAATCCTCGTATCCGCAACCGTGGACGCCGGGCGTCTTCCAGAGCGAGCTGGATCTGGTGCGGCTCGGCCAGCGTCACTACCTCGTCGCCCGTCGGGGGGGCGCGGTGGTGGGCTACGGCGGACTGATGTTCGTGGTCGACGACGCGCACGTCACCAACATCGCCGTCGCACCGGCGCACCGCCGCGAGGGTGTCGCCACGCGGTTGCTCGCCGAGCTGGCATGGGAGGCCATCGCTCGGGGCTGCTCGGCGCTGACGTTGGAGGTGCGGGCCAACAACGCTGCCGCGCAGGCGCTGTACCGTTCGTTCGGTTTCGTGCCCGCAGGCGTGCGCAAGAAGTACTACGAGAACGTCGACGACGCGATCGTGATGTGGTGCACCGACCTGGCCGAGCCCGGCTATCGCGAACGCTTGGCAGGGTTGTGCCCGGAGGCGGGGCGATGAGCGCGGGCGGTGGCGCGGCTGGGGTCGGGGCCGGTGGTTTGGCTGGGGGTGCGGCTGGGGTCGTGGTCGGCGAGCAGACGCTGGTGCTCGGGATCGAGACCAGTTGCGACGAGACAGCCGCGGCCCTCGTGCTCGGCGGTCACGACGTAGTGTCGAGCGTGGTGAGCACGCAGGTCGACCTGCACGCGCAGTTCGGCGGGGTGGTGCCCGAGATCGCCAGTCGGGCCCATCTCGACCTGCTCAACCCGCTCATCGCCCGCGCCGTCGTCGAGGCGGGAGTCGACGAGTCGCGCATCGATGCCGTCGCCTGCACCGTCGGGCCGGGCCTGATCGGGGCACTGCTGGTGGGGGTGTCGGCGGCCAAGGCATTGGCGCTCACGTGGGGAGTGCCGTTCGTGGGCGTGAACCACATGGAGGCCCACCTCTATGCGGCTTTCCTCGAGGACCCGACGCTCGAGTTTCCGCTGGTGGTGCTGTTGGTGTCGGGCGGGCACACGATGCTGGTCGAGATGGAGGGGCACGGCCGCTACCGGTTGCTGGGCGAGACGATCGACGATGCCGCCGGCGAGGCGTTCGACAAGGTGGCCAGGTTCCTCGGACTCGGCTACCCCGGCGGTCCGGCGATCGACCGCGAGGCCGAGCGTGGCAACCCGGAGGCGATCGCCTTCCCGCGGGCGCTGCTCAACGACGGGCTCCATTTCAGCTTCAGTGGCTTGAAGACGGCGGTGATGAACCATGTGCGCAAGCATCCGCAAGTGTCGTCGGCGGATGTGGCCGCGTCGTTCCAGGCGGCGGTGGTTGATGTGCTGGTGCACAAGGCCCGTCGCGCCGCCGAGCAGGTGGGCGCGCGGGGGCTGGTGCTCGGCGGAGGAGTGGCCGCCAATTCGCTGCTGCGCGAGCGTTTCACGACGATGTGCGCCGAGGCCGGGTTGCGCGGCATGCTGCCGAGCAGAGCGATGTGCACCGACAACGCGGCGATGATTGCCGCTGCCGGCTGGCACCGCCTGCGCAGCGACGGCCCGACGGCGCTC
>CAUJEE010000001.1 GCA_963169215.1 Actinomycetota bacterium | reverse complement strand
AGAAGAACATGTACCAACTGAGCTTGAGCAGGGCGGGCCTGGTCAACCAGGAGACGGCGATCGCATCACCCGGGGGTACCGCCATCCCGACCACCTTGTGCCACAGTGTCGGCGCGAGGCCGGCCGCGGACCATGTGCCGGAGGCTCCCCAGTCGTGGCCGATGATCACCGCCCGTTCGTCGGCGTCGAGCGCCGCGTGCAGGGCGTTGGCATCGACGCCGAGCACGCCCGACTGGTAGAGCCCGTCGGCGGGCACCGCGGTGGGCGCGTAGCCGCGCTGGTAAGGCGCCACGGCGCGGAACCCGGCATCGGCCAGGCGGGGTAAGAGGTGGCGCCACGTCCGGGCGCAGTCGGGGAAGCCGTGCAGGCAGAGCGCCAGTGGATCGCGGGAATCACCGATCGCGAGGAACGCGAAATCGACCCCGTTCGCCGTTACCCGCTGCTGCTCGAACACCGCGCCGACACTAGTGCCGACGCTAGTGCGCCAACCTCCGCCGTTCGCTCCCCGGCGGCGTGCTGTTCGGCCTACCTGTCACGGGTGAACACTGAATGACCGTGCGACGGACGTCACCTGACGCATCGTTTACCGCCGGGTGCAAGCCGACCTAACGTGTTAGTCGAGAGGGGTGGATGTGGCATTGCAGGTGACGTTCTTCGGCGTGCGCGGCTCGACCCCGTGCCACGGCGACGCCTGCTCGAAGTACGGCGGCAACACTTCGTGCGTGGAGGTGCACGTTCCCGGCCACGACCCGCTGTTCCTCGACATCGGCACCGGCGCCCGCGACCTAGGCGCGGGCCAGGCCAACGACGGAACATTTCGCGGTACCTGTCTGCTCAGCCACCTCCATTGGGACCACACCCAGGGGCTGCCGTTCTTCACCCCGCTGCATTCGCCCGGCGCACACCTCGACGTGTACGCGCCGGTGCAGGACGACGGTCGGCCGGTGGGGGATGTGATTCGTGATGTCATCCGCCCACCGCTGTTCCCGGTGGGGGTCGACCAGTTGCCGGGCACGCTCAACTTCCGCGACACCGCCGACAGCGAGTTCCTGGTAGGGGAGGTGCAGGTCACCGCCCGCATGGTGCCGCACTCGGGCCCCACACTCGGGTTCCGCCTCGAGTGGAACGGCCTGTCGATTGCCTATCTCAGCGACGTGCAGCAGCCCTCCGACGGCGGATTGATGGTCGACGAGGCGGCGCGGGCGATCGCCGCCGACGTCGACTTGCTGATTCACGACTCGCAGTTCACGGCCGCCGAATTCGCGCAGAGGAGCACTTGGGGACACTGCACGTTCGACTACGCCCTCGCCGTCGCCGAGCAGTGCCGGGTGAAGACACTGGCTTTGTTCCATCACGACCCGGCCCGCACCGACGTGGCCCTCGACGCGATGCTCGAACACGCCCACACCGTCGGCCAGCGCGGTGGATTCGAGGCCTTCATCGCCGCCGAGGGGATGACCGTCACCGTCGGGTGACACGATGCCTTCGTGATCGCTTCCCCCTCCACGAGTGCCGTCGTTGGAGTTGCGTGTGCTGTCGTCATCGGGGTCGTGCTCGTGGTGGCCGGGGTGGGCAAGTTGTCCCGGCCTCGGCAGTGGCGAGCAGAGGCGGCAGGGATGGGCGTCCCTGCTGGTGTGGCCGGCGTGACGCCGTGGATCGAGTTGGCCATCGGCGCACTGTTGATGGCTCAGGTGCAGCGCGGCATGGTCGCCTGGGCGGCGGTGGCGCTGCTGGTCACGTTCACCGCGCTGATCGTGGTGCGCCTGGCTCAGGGTCGCCACCCACCCTGTGCCTGCTTCGGGGCACTCAGCTCGCGCCCCCTCGGGCCTGGGCACCTGCTGCGCAACGCGCTACTGATCGCGCTCGCCGTCACCGCGGCGGTGCTTTGACGCGGCGCAGCAGTGGCGTGAGAGGCGTCGCCGAACGGAATCGCGCCGTTAGCCTGCGCCTGACATGCGAGTGTGGATCGACCAAGATCTGTGCACCGGCGACGGGTTGTGCGTCGACCGCTGCCACGACGTGTTCACGCAACTGGAGGATGGCATCGCCTATGTCGTCGAGGCTGGTGAGGTGCTCAACGACCCGGGCGGCTCGCGCAGCCTGGCGGCGGTCGAGCCGCGCCACGAGCAGCAGGTGATCGACGCGGCGATGACCTGCCCCGGCGAGTGCATCTTCATCGAGGTGGAGGTAATCGGGCAGCCTTCACAATTCGTTCACACTCCTGCGGCATCATGACCGTGTGACATCTCACGACGACGTCCGTTGGTTGTATCGCCGGGCCGCCTTCGGGCTGCCGATTGCCGAGCTGCGCGATGCCGAGGTGCATGGCGCCTTCCCCGAACTGCAGGGACTGCTGGCAGCGGCCGAGGCAGGTTCTGGCGCTGCGACCGACCCGTGGGACAACGACCAGCTGCCGATCGAGCCGAACATCCGCGAGGCCACCGTCTACGCGATCAGCACTTGGGTGGAGACGATGGTTGCGGGTGAGTCACCGCTGGTCGATCGTGTTGCCTGGATGTGGCATGGCCACTTCGTCAGCGCGCTCGACAAGGTGCGCATCGCGAGGGCGATGGTCGAACAGGTGCGTCTGTTCCGGCGCGCCGGCCTCGGCCCGTTCCGCGATCTGTTGCGGTCGGTCACCATCGACCCGGCGATGCTCATCTACCTCGACCTGCGTACTTCCACCGGCGAGCAGCCGAACGAGAACTACGCCCGAGAACTGCTCGAGTTGTTCGCCCTCGGTGAGGGCAACTACACCGAGGCCGATGTAAAGGCCGGCGCGGCCGCGCTCACCGGCTGGGG